>QWQF01000228.1 GCA_003669125.1 Planctomycetota bacterium | reverse complement strand
CCCGAGGGCTTGTCAGATTTGTCGCCCTTCTTCTCATCGCCGTCAGGCTTGGAGTTCTTGTCATCGGGTTTCTGCTCGCCGTTTTTTGGGTCGTCCGATTTGGAACTCGGCTTCTGATTCTGGGAATCTGGGTTTGCTTCGCCGTTCTTCTCGGCGTCTTGCTTGTCGATCTTCTGGCCGAGCTGATCGGCTTGTTTGGCGGCATCACCCTGTTTGTCGGCGAGCTTCTTCGTGTCGTCACCGCGTTCCGTTCCGGCGCGGATATCTTTCTCCTTGCCGATGAGCTTGTTGATGTCCTTGAGCAGTTCTTGCAGCCGCAGCTTTTCCTTTTCGATCTCCGAGCGGCGATCCTCGGACTGCAAAAGGTCCAGCAGGTTCTTGAGTTGTCCGACCAATTCTTCTTGGCGGTCAATCGCCTCGCCGAGTTGCGGTTGCTCCTTGTTGAGCAGCGAGAAGATCAGGTTCATCTGGTCTTCGATGCGCGTCTCCTGCGACTTGCCGAGCGCGCGAAACAGCAAGTCCGCTCGTTCAGGATCTTGCTTGCGGAGAATCTCCGCCATCTGTTGCAGCGTGAGATTGAACCGCTTGTAGCGTGCCTTGATCGAGTCCTGATCGTTGGCCAGGTTGGGCTTGCTCGGCGGCGGCGGAGCTTCTTGAGCGACGAGGACCGCTGGCACGAAGATCGCTGTCATGAGCACGATTGCAATTTGCAATTTGCAATTTGCAATCGCCCACTTTTCATTTGCTCTCGTCATCGGAAAGCCCCTTGAGTTCTTGAATGCGCCGTTTCTTTCGTTCGGACTTGGTGCGATCTTCGAGTTGCTGCTGTTGATCAATGATCGACTTGAGAAGTTCGATGGCTTCCTGGAATGTCTCCAGCCGCTGCATTTCCTTGAGAATCGTATCCATCTGGTCGAGCATCGCGCCGATCTGGGCGATGGATTCGTCCAAGCCCGGCAACGGATCGCGGCTGTCGTCCAGCAAAAGCTTTAAGGCTCCCAGCGATTCATCGACAGCAGGATAATCGCCGGTGTTGATCGAGTGGAGAGGCTTTACGATTTTCTCGTCAATTCGCTCGAGCATTTGCGGAGTGTGGACGGCGTTGTTGATCAACTCTTCGCGGATGTCCTGAAAGGATTCTTCGACGGAAATGGTCTCGGTCGAGTTCTTGCGGATCGCGTGCAGCGACCGAATGACGCTGGCGATCACGGCGTTCGAAATCTCGCTGGATTTCGCCTTTTCTTCCGCGGAAGCCTTCGCCACCCCGTCTGCTTTCGAGCGGTGCAGGATGAGATCGGCTCGCGTCTGTTTGACCTCGGCGATGATCTGCTCGAAGCGGCGACGCAGGTTGAGTTCTCGCTGATACAGCAACGACAGCAGTTCTTCGTTGCTGACAATCTTGAACGAGAATTTTTGTGAGCGAGCGACGTGCGGGCCGTTGAGGTTGTCCGCATCTTCAGCGACGACGGTCAGCGTCAGCTTCTGGCCGACGGCGAGATCCATCTTCAAGATTTCCAATCGCTCGGTTGGATCGTCGTCGGCGGCTTGCAGCTTAAACTCGCGCGGCTCGCCGCTGGGCGACTTCGACAGCGAGCGGACTTCCCACGGTTCTTTGTCATCGACCTGAAACTCAAATCGGACATCCTTGAGGCCGTAGTCATCGGTGACGAGTCCCGCGACGGGAATCTCCGCCTTGCGAGTGACCGAGGTGCCGATCCCTTTGAGTTCCGCCGCGATGCTCGGTGCGTTGTCGGCGATGCCGTGAATCGTGATTCGCGCCGGTTCGGCTCCGACGATGTCGTCGATGTCTTCGAGAAAGATTTTCAGCGCGACGTCCGGCGGCATTGCGATCGGTTTTCCAAACGGCGAGTCCAATTTCTCAAAGCGTTCACGAGCAGCCGGCGTCGCCAATTCGGAAAGCACAAACGGGACGACGAACTCGCGTCGACCGGCATCGAAGAACTTCGCGGCGCGATCCGCCGAGATCTGCTCGACCTGATCGGCTTGGCCGTCGGCAGATCGAGTCGTCAGCGAGGCTTCCGTCGGTGACAGCGTCAACTCGTGCGGGCCGAATTGCAGCCGAGCACGGACCAGCGGCTTGTTCGCTTTTGCTCGCAGCAAGAAGTCGGTCTCGACCGGCAGCGACATTTGCGTTCCTTGCACCGAGACGGTCTCGCGCACCGGCTTGCCCGATTCGTCGTCGAGCTTCTGCCGCTTCGTGTGTTCGGGAAACAGGCTCTTGGCCGTGAGCACGTCGATGCGAGGCGGATCGACGACGCGCACGCGATACGCCTCGCGATTCGTGAAGTCACCGGCGGTGACCCAAAAGTCGGCGTCGTCCAGCAGGTCATCAATCGCGTGTTTGAACCGACGCTCTCCGGCGGCAAAGCAGGTCGCTCGCCCGTAGCCTCGGCCGCCGCCGAGCTTGTATTGCAACTCAACTCGTTCCGGCACTTTCTTGCCGGCGGGGACATCGAACAATAGGACCAGATCGCTGCCGCGCGGATGTTTGTATTCGCCATCGACAAACGGCTTCACACGGTCGCCTGGTTCGGCCAAGACCGTCGCGACGAGTTCAACTTCGCGCGGCCAGTAGGTGTCTTGCAGCCCGACGTAACCGGCTCGCCACCGAGCGAATGCCTGCGGACACATCGCCGCGAACGCGATCAGCGAGACCATCAGCACGCTGGCCGCCGTCGTCACTCGCCGCAGTGGCCGTTGGTCAAACACCGAGCCGACATCCACCTGCTTGAGCGTGGCCACCGCATCGAGCATCGTCCGCTCCAACATCGCAGATGTCAGAGCCGTGTGTGACTCCGACTGCGACGCCGACTCGACCGCCGTCACCAGCCGGTCGTTCAGTTCCGGAAACCGCTTCTCCAAAATCAGAGCGAGCGACTTCGTCCGAAAACTGCGGAAGACTCGAAACACAACCAGCGACAGCACGACCGCCGTCACCGCTCCGACCACCGCCAAGTCCAAACCGACTCGCAACCACCGAGGGATCTCCAATCGCCGCATCGAAAACACGGCCCAGTCCAATCCCAAGCTGAGCCAAAAGAACAAGCCGACGGCCACGACCGCCAACGCCAACCCCTCCCACAGGACGTATCGCCGAATGCGAGACTTCAGCTTCGCGAGAATTGCTTCGACTTCAGGGGGGAGTTGGATGTGATCGAACATGTTCGCGTCCTACGCCAGTTTCAGCAGTTTCCTCGTGAGCCATTCGGCCGCCAACAAACCGACTAGCACATACAACACCCAGTCACGGTCCCAGAGGGTTCGCAGCCGTTCGTCCACCAAAAACTCTTCGCCGTGATTGGGCAGCAACTTGGGCAGAGCGGCGGCCGTGTTCTCGTCGAGCGGCAGATACGCTCCGCCGGTTTCATCGGCCATCGCACGGAGCAATTGGACGTTCTGCCGGGCATTGGCGGTTTCCAAGTTCGGGAGAGAAACGTCAAGTTTCTCCGTCAACTTGTCGGTCGAGTCGGGGACCAGCAGTTCGAGGCGGTATGTCCCCGGCAGACTCAGACGAAAATCACCGACGAATTGGCCGGGGCGCTGACGGTCAGGTATCAGCTTCAGCGGCGGGAGTTGCGGGCGGCCCGCCGGGTCGTAGATCTCGCAGTTGATCACCTCCGCCACGAGCGGCTGAAACTGAGCATCGCTGAGCAACGCCCGCACATGTGCCGTTTGGCCGAGCAGGTACTGATTCCGTTCGAGCAGCAACATGCCCCGCAGCGTGCCGCGTTTGAGCCGCGTCGTGCTGAGTTCTCGAATCGCCTTGGTCCAGAAGCGATCGAAGTAGTCTTCGTCGATCGCTCGCAGTCGCCAGAGTTCGCCGGCTCCGACATACAGCGTGCGGCCCGAACCATAAAACTGCGACGCCAACCAAATCGGTGCGCCGTAGCTGGTCTCGGATCGCGGGTCAGTGAAGTTCGCGTACACGGTCGCTCCCGCTTTTGAACCAGCGGTCGGATAGCAGCGGTAGATGCCGGGGAACTCTTTCCAGACGGCGGCGCTGCTGATCGTGTCGTCGGTCAGTTGCAGGAATCCCGCTTCGAGACCCGCTCGCGAAAATCCAATCGACCACGCCTGCGGGCCGCTGGCGTCGGCCAACAGATCGGACGCCAGCGAACTGAGCGTCACCGGACACAGTTCTTGAATCGGTTTCACTTCTTCGCCACCGCTCGCGAGCGACGACGTGTTGACGTCACCCGCCACAAGGATCAGTCCGCCGGACTGCGAAAAGACCCACTCGCGCACTGCGGCTTGTTGCTCGGCGGTGACTTTGCGCCAGTCAGGATCGAACGCCACGATGACGTCGTACGGAAAGAGTTCCTCACGCGTCTTCGGAAACTCGAACAGCAGCTTGTTGGATTCCTGGCTGACCGCCGTCCCCGGATCAGCCGTTTGCAGCAGCACATCGACCTCGATGGCCGAGTGCCGAAAGAGCATGTTCTTCAAGAAGACATAGTCTCGCATCGGTCCGCCCGCGAAGAGCAACACCTTCGTCTTGCGGTCGGTGACGCGGATCGACTTGCGACGCTCGTTGTCGGAGTCGCTGAGTTCGTTGATCTTGGCCGCTGTCTTCGCACGCAGCAGATACTCGACCGAGTTCGCCGTCGCCGGGTTCTGTTGAAATCGGACCTCCAACGGCACACCGTTGTCCGCCAGCGCGACTTCTTTCGATTCGAGCAGGCTCGGCTCCGACGTTTCCCCTTCTGGCCGCGACAGCAGTTCGACGATCGCAGTCTTCCCGGCGAGTCCCTCGGCCTGCACGAACGCGGTGATCTCGAACGGATCGCCGAGATGTGCGTCGGTCGGAGCCTGCACGCTGGCGATCGCGAGATTCACCGGCGGCTTCGTCCCGCCGACTCCGACGGTCACGAATCGCGTCTTCGACTGCGCCGCGAAATGACTGGCCGAGGCCGGATCGATTCCCGCGTTCGCCGCTCCGTCTGAGATCACGATGACCCCCGACAGAGACTTCCCGCTGATCTGCCGCACGAGTTCCAGCAACGATTCGCCGAGCCGAGTTTCGACACCGCGCGGTTTCAAGATTTCTTCCCACTGGAACGTGGACGATCCGCCTGCGTTTTCGTTTTTGGAATCGACCTTCTCTGGAGTCCCTGGCAGGCGAGCTGTCTGTCCAACGACGCGCGGATCTTTCGATCGAAATTGCCAATGCGGCCCCGCCTGCGTCGAGTCGAACGTGAAGAGGCTGACATCGTGATTCCGCTGCAACTCGGCGATCAACGGCGAGCGTTCCAACAACTCACGCACGGCGTCCGCTCGCGGTCGAGCCGGTTTGGGTTCAGCGCCGTTTGCTTTCGTCGAGTCCATTTCTTCCGGCGAGGTTTCTGGCAACTGCATCGACAGCGACGTATCGACCGCGATCGCGACGCGCGACGGTCGAAACGAGGTCGTCTGAGTCCGCTCCTGCGGATTGACGGCAACCGCAATCAATCCCGCCCAAGCCCCGAGTCGCAGCACGAGCAGCCAGACTTTCCAGGCCGGATGCAATTCCTGAGTGTCCCGCAAATACAGCGAGACGATCCACGCGACTCCAACCACCCCCAAGGCCAGCCACCCCAACCACGCGACAGGGCCGCTCGGCAGGTCGACCTCCCACGCCATCCGCGTGTCGGCAGCGAGGGATGCCAAATTGAATTCGGTGGTCAGCATCGATTCATTTCCGTCGTCATCGTGCCGTAGAACTCGGTCGGTGATGGTAGCTCAATCGGTACGCCATGAACTGTTCCGCGATGAGCAACACGGCCAACAGCAGCAACAAGGCGTCGCGAACTTCGCTGCCGATGTCGCGGCCGGCGATCCAGGAGAACTCGCCCGGCTCTTGAATCGACACTCGAACTTTCTCGCCGAGTTGCTTGCGGATTAGTTCAGTGGTCGCGAGAGCGAGATCGCTCTCGTCGGCCGGAAAGT
>QWQF01000153.1 GCA_003669125.1 Planctomycetota bacterium | reverse complement strand
TGTCACCAAACGGGAAGCCTCGACGGATCATTCGCTGTTGATCGCTTTGCTGATCGTGGCGTCGTGTGCGATCGGCGGCTGCGGTTCTGACAAGACGTCGAAGGCAACGGTCACGCCACGCGAATTGAAGACCGACGCGGAGCGACTCTCGTTGGTGCGGTTCAGTTCTGACGGCAAGCAACTGGCGGCGGGCAGCGCGAATGGCGACGTGCTCGTCTGGACGGGATCGAGTGATCGGCCTGTCAAAATGAATTCCGGTCGCAGGTCGCCGCTGGTCAGTTTGACGTGGTCGTCGGACGGATTGCTCGCCGTGACGGACCTGGATCACGGTTGCGTCGGCTGGCAATTTGGAACAGCGAAAGCGGAGCGCGTCGAGTTTCCGCAGTTGGCGTCCGCAGCCGTCTGCATCGCGTTTCGACCGAACACCTCCGAGCGTGAATTGGTCTTGGGCATGCAGGATGGATCGTTGATCTTCGTCGACAAGAACGGCTCGAAGCAGCTCAAGCCGGAGCATCGCGGCCCAGTCAAACAGGCGTTGTATTCCTCGGATGGCCAGTGGCTCGTCACGGCCGGAGCGGATGGGAAACTCCTGTGGCGCGACGCCGCGACCCGTCAACTCAAGCAAGCGGTGAAGGGGGCCGAGACCGACATCAGCCGAATCGTGTTGGCCGCGGAGGGGAAGCAGTTCATCAGCGGCGATTGGAACGGTCGGCTGAAAGTTTGGGACATGGCGACTCGGAAAGTGCTGCGAGAATTCGCTCAGCCCGAAGCGGTCTCTGGCTTGGGATGGGTGCGAGGCGAATTGGTCAGCGGCAGTTGGGACGGGACGCTGCAGGGCTGGGAGGTCTCTTCGGGGCGCTGCGTGCGAAGCATCGCCACGGGCCAACCGATCCACGATTTAGCGACAGATTCCGGAACCTCGCGTGTCGCGACGGTCAGCTTGGATCGGTCGGTTCGCGTCTGGGATTGGCAAGCGACGACGCCGAAGTAGCGTGCGATCCGGGCATCGCCGGAGTTGCTCCCGGTTGCGACGCGACGAAAGCTCCCAGGCGATTGGCCAGCGTGACGGTTCTTTCCGCCGTCCAGCCGTTGATCCAACCCCACAGCAGGCCTGCCGAGCACGCATCCCCTGCTCCGACGTTGTCTGCCTGAGGATGTTGCTCGAACCGCGCGACCGGCCCGCGAACCGAAGCCTCGTGAGTCACCAACTCCGTCCCCTGTTCGCCGCGAGTCACGACGACGTACCGCAGGCCCGTCTGCGAGAAGGCTTGCAAGAGCCGATGCGCGCCGCCGGATGACTTCTCGGTCAACGTGGAATCGGCCACGTCGTCCGCGAGGCTCAGCAGTCGCAATACGATTGGAAGTTCGTCGGCATTCAACTTGATGGCGGTCGCCAGTTCGGCTCCGCGCCGCAGGGTGTCCGAATCGAAGAAAGTCACACGCAGGTTGACGTCAAACAATCGGATCGCCTGTTGCGCGGTTTCCGCGAAGCGCTGCACGGTCGCCCGTGAATTCGGACATCGCTGAGCCAACGTACCGAACACGACCGCGTCGCAGGTCTCGGCGAGCTGCCGCCAGCCCGGAGTCCATTCGAGGTGATCCCAAGCGACATCGGCGAGGAAATCATACGTCGGCTCGCCGTGACGCAGCGTGATGTCGACTCGGCCGGTGGGATGCTGGTTATCGATCTGCAGGAAGTCCGTCGTGAGTCCGCGAGTCCACAGTTCCTCCAGTATTCGCCGACCCAACTCGTCGGTCCCCACACGGCTGGCCACAACGCCTCGCCCGCCGCTCGCCGAGCAAAGCTGATGCGCGTGGTACGCCACGTTCAGCGGCGCTCCGCCGAGGATGGCTCGGTCGGGAAAGACGTCGAACAGCGACTCGCCGAGTCCGACAATCGTGAATGCAATGCTCATGTTCGCGGTGTCCTCGAAGTTCGCGAGCATTCTGAGACAACGCTGTTGCCAACGCGAGTGCCGCAGGCCCACGCCGGAGCAACGCTTCGACGGCGATCCGCGGCAGCGCTGGCGAATTCAGCGACCTCTGCCGCTACGAAGGTTTCCGAGTACGGCGAGAACGTCCACGTCGGACTCGAATGGCGAGGAACTCACGCGATTTCAGCGAGCGATGAAAAGCATCAGCGACAAGTTCGGAGCCGCCGGCCAACGGTTGCCTCGGGGCCACGATAAAACCAAACACAAACCCCACCGAGAAAAGCCCGGTGGGGTGCAAGGCGTTTCAACTACTTCTTCGGCGTCTCGGCCGACTTCTTCTTCGACAAGCTCTTCGTGTACGACTCGAACGACTCGCGGTACTCCGGCGGAGGTGGCCGGCGCACCGGGCCGATGCCATCGCCAGTCTGCTTGTCTTTGTTCGTGTCGTCGCGGCGCTGAGTTTTCTCAGTCAGGTTGAGATTCTTCAGCATCTCCTCGAACTGCCGCTGCTTCGCTTTTGCTTGCGGGGAATCGTCGTCCGTTTTGACTTCCAGTTGCTGCTGCATTCGTTCGACGAATTTCTTCATCTGCTCTTCGTTCCAACCGAGTTCGTCGAGCAATTCTTGATCGACTTCACCGCGTTCGATGTCCTTCTGCAACCGCTTGAGCACGAGGTTCGCCGCCTCTTTGGTGAACTCCTCATTCGCCTCTTCCGGCGCGCCGGAGCTGCTGCCAGAACCGGACGGATTGTTCGATGAGCTGGGGTCACCCGGTTGGCTGGCACTACCGCCGCCCGGAGCCGAACCAGCCTTACCCTTCTTGCCCCCTTGTGAACCGGGCTTCGCTGGGCCTTTGGAATCAGAGTCGGAATCCGACGACTCGCCGCCGCCCTCTTTGTTCGCGGGCTTCGGCTGACCCTCTTTTCCGCCGGGCTTCTGTCCTCCCTTATCGGACTTCGGCGAGCCTTCTTTCTTCGACTGGCCAGAGTCCCCTTTGTCGCCGTCTTTCGGCTGGCCCGGCTTGTCATCGCCCGGTTTGTCGGACGGGGACTTGTTGTCTTCCCCCTTGTCGTTCGAGGGATCTTTCGACTTGTCCCCTTGCTGACCGCGTCGCGGCTTCTTGGATGAGTCGGCCTTCTCGGCCCCTTTGTCTCCCGGCTTTGAATCCTCGTTCTTGTCCAAGCCGGGTTGCTTGTCTGGCGACTTCGAGTCTTTGTCGTCAGCCCCTTTACCCGATGGATCGCCTGGCTTCTTCGATTCAGGCTTGTCGTTGCCCGGCTTGTCGTCTTTCGGATTCGCCGACTTGTTGTCGGTGGATGGCTTGTCGCTCTTCGCCCCATCGGGCGAACGCTGCTTGTCGTCGGTCTCAGGCTTGCCGAGTCCCTTCGGCTTTTGGCTGTCTGGCTTTCCGCTGCCGTTCGGTTGCGATTGCTTCTGATCGTTGCCGGGCTTGTCAGTCGGAGCCGGCTTCTGAGCATCCGGCTTGCTGCCCGGCTTCTCGCCCCCGGCTTTGTCTTCCGAAGCTGAGGGATCGTTTTTCTCGCCCGGACCATTCTTGGGCATCGGCTTGTTGCCGCCGTCGGCGTTCTTGTCGTCACCCTCTTTGCCATTCGGCTTGTTGGTCGACTTCGGATCGTTCGGATCGGGTTTCTTACCGTCGCCATCGGGCTTCTTTGGATCGTTGTCGCCCGGCTTCGGATCGTCCCCTTCTTTCGGCGACTTGCCTTTCGGCTCCTTCGAGCCGTCGGCTTTCTTGGGATCGTTGCCGTTCTTTGTGTCGGTGTCCTTCTCGTTGGCGTTTGGTTTGTCGCTCGGCTGCGGGTTGTTTGGATCGTTGGGTGACTTCGGATCAGCGTTGTCGCTCTTGTCCGTCTTGGGCTGCTGGCCGCGATTCGGCTGTGGCGGCTTGCTGCCGTCGTTTGATTTCGGATCATCTTGAGGATTCGGCTTCGACGAACTGTTCGGCATCGGCTTGTCCGCCGATTCGCCGTTTGAGTTCTCTTGCGGCTCGCGTTGCGCGGACGAGGGCGAAGTTTGCGGTTCGCTCTTCTTCGGCAATTCACCTCGCCGCTTTGCGTCCTTCGCGATCTTTTCGAGAGCCTCTTGGTCTTGAGTGCCGTCACTCTTCAACGACGGCTTGCTGGACTTTCCGCCATTGTTGGATTGGTTCTTGTCGTCTTGGCTGCCCTTTTGTTTTTTGTCCGCGCCTTCGTTTTTGCCTTTCGAGTTCTTGTCGTCTTGTTGCGGCTGATCTTCCTTCGTTTGGTTGTTTTGGGGTTGTTCGCGTTCATCGGGATTGTTGCCGTCACGCTGTTGCTGATCAGCACCGTTGGATCCGTCGGCGGGCGTGGCATCCAGAATCAGCCAACGACCATTTAAATAGGCCTCGATCCAAGCATGTCCGGGCCAGCGCACGACGAATTCGCCGTTCTCAATCTGACCACCCTTCAGGCCCAAGACGATCCGCGCGGGAATTTTGAACTCGCGCAGCATCAAGGCCAGCGCCGAGTTGAACTGCTTGCAATCCCCTTCGTGCTCAACCAGCAGAAAGACTTCCACGGTGTCCACTCGCGGCAAGCCAGGTTCCGGTTTCTTGTAAACGAACTCCGGTTTGCGGAGCCGTGCCAGCAATCGCTTCGCGATTTCAACTTGATCGGGGAGCGACCCATCTCGATTAGCCGCCGCTTGTCGCGCGAACTTTCGCAGGTCACTCATTCCTTCCGGCATTCGGCAATAGAAGTCGCGGTCCTTGGCCGTCAGATCGGTTTCCAGCGTGGCGAGCGGGAACGGCAGCCCATCATTGCGATCCGGCTTGATCGACAATGCGACGTACTTGGTCTCGAATCCGACCGAGAGCGGCTTCTCGCGATACAGGGCGGAATTCACTCGGCCTTGCAGGACGCGCCCTGGATTGGCCGGCACTTGCTCCAAGCGGCAATCACCGTACGGCGGTAGAGCGTGCAGGATGCCAGGGTCCAAGACCTCGGCGGAGAGTTGCTGTCGTAGCTCCTGCCGAATCGTCAGTTTGTGCCGCGGAGCCGGCGAAATCGGTCGACGCGCCCCATCCAGCACTGCGTCTGTGCTGACACACCATTGGCCATCCGCTCCGAAGTCGCTGACCACATAGCCACGGAACAACGGCTCGCGCAGTCCCAAGGCTCGGGTGTATTCGCTGACACTCATCGGCTGGTTCGATTCCTCATCGAACAACCGCACGACGAGCACCGGATCATTGTTCCCCTTGCCGTCTTCAGGGGGTTGCTGTTGTCCATTCGGATCATTGGCTTGCTCGTTGTTTTTCTTATTGGCTTCGTCGATCCGTTTTTGCTGATCCTGCTTCTGTTCGTCGAGCTGCTTCTTGGCCTCCGCTTTGGTGACCTTGTCTTTGATCGTGATCTCGATGGGCGGAGTCTTGGCGATGTTGTGAGTCGGCAAGCGGTTGTCTTGGGCTTCGACCCAGATGCGAATCTTGTCACCTGCTTTGAGACGCAGCGGCTCGAGTTCGAAATCGTGCTTCAGCGAGACTTCCTGCTGCGAGCCGTCGAACAGCGTTTCATCGGTGATGTCGTTCCCATCGCGAGCGATCTTCAAGCTGACGGTTCGGAGCTTGAAATCTTGATCACGAGCGGCAACGACCAGCGGCAGAGTTCCGTTAGCCGGCAGTTCGAGGTTAGTCGTTGGGTCGATCAGCACGACTTGCGGCGGTTGGTCGATGCGGACGTTGATCGGATAGACCGCCGGCTTGGGATCGGGCGTGTCTTCGGCATCCCACACCTTGATGCGGTAGAACTTCGGGAACTTGCCGTCGCGTTCTCGCGGATTGACTCGCCATTCGACACGGAGTCGTTTGCCACCCTCTTCGATCTTGGGCGAGGGGCCGTCGTAGGAACTCGCAAAATCCTCGGTGTCGTCGAGCTCCAGCTTGGCTCGCTTGACCGGCACGTTGGTGGCAGCGGTGATCGTGGCACCGGTTCGTTCCCAAGCGTCGATGGCTCCGCCCATCTGCGTGCGCGGGTCGAGTTCGGTGTACTCCGGATACTCGTAGCGGACTTCGGTGACGGTCGCGGATGGCGGCGTGATGATCTCGACACGGTACTCCGGTGACCGCGCGTCGCCGGCGACGACGTGATACGTGAAGCTCTGCAACAGGCCGTGTTCATCGTTGCCGAGCGTCCCCTCGAAGAGGTTCGGATCGGTCGTGGCTCCGAGTTGCATCGGCTCATCGACGAAGCGGCGGTCGGCGGTTGTGAACAGCAGCGTGACGTCGGCGGGGACTTCGCCTCGCAATTGCACGCTGACCGGCAGGATGCCGCCGGCTCGGAGCTTGGCGTCGCCCGGTTTGACTTCGAGGATTTCGGTCTGCGTGGCCGGTGTGACGTTCGTGAACGGCACGATCGCTCGCAGCACCGACGGGCCGAGCTTCTTCGGGCTGAAGATCGAATACGCACAAAACACGACCACGATTCCGAACAGCACAAACAACGTCCGCAACAACGGCCGCTTGTCGATCGCGTCATCAACATTGAACTTCGCGAGCGTCACGGCCGCTCGTTTTTCCATTGTGGCCAAGATCAGCGGCGAGACCTCACGCCCAGCCTGTTTGAGATCGACGAGGTTCAACAAGCCACTGCGAAACTCCGTCGAAGACGCTTCCAGCGTTCTGGCCGCATACAACCCGCTGACGGTTCTGAGCGCCGGCCAAACGACCTTGGCTCCGATCAGCCAACCGACGAACCCGATCACCGGCAGAAACATCAGCACTCGCACTGTGCCGCCGACTCCACCCTCGAACAGCCAATGATCGCTCAGCACGAACAGCAGCACATACCCGATCAACACCGTGATCGCGACGATGGCCGCCGTCAGCATGTCGATCCGCTTGATGCCGGTCTGCGTCTTGCGAAGCTGATAGTCGATGTACTCATCCGGCTCCGCATACGGAGCGTGCGAGCGTTCGGGTGCTGTGGCTGTGGACATGGTTGGCCTCTCGGTCAGTTCGGCTTCAGTGAGGCGGAACTAGGCCGCGTGATCTTCCGGGCGTTGGGCTGAACCAGTTTCTCGCGAGACGAGTCGATCTCGGTGCCGTTCTTGAAGTTGGCGGTAGTGCTCCACCAGTCTTCTCGGATCGTGGCCGACAGATTCTGAGATTTTGTGGCGAGCTTCGCGCACGGCGGCAATGGTTGGGTCGTCTTTCATGGTGATTCCGATTCTCCCAGCAGTTCCAGCGGCGTGGCCATTGTAGGGACGAAGAATCCCAGCAATGTATTGATTCGCCGAATATGGCCGAACTTGTTGGCGTTGGCCAGATGCCGGCAGTTCCAGGTCAGCAGAAAATCGCACTTGTGGAATGAGGCGATCGCCAAGTGCAGCGCGTCGCCTGTGGGATCACTCGGCATGACTTGGTGCGAAATGTATGTGGCGACGGCATCGGCAATGGCTTCGTTGATTTCCAGCAGTGGCAAGTCCTTGATGAGCGAGAGGGCGTCATCCTTGATCGGAAAACTCCGGTCTCCAATTCTTCTAAAACAGCCTCGCTGGTGAAGAGTTCGTACTTGGAGCGATTTTCGTCCCACCATTCGCGTGTCCAAGTGCGGCGAGCCACCATTTCGGGTTCGGTGCGAACTTCGTGGTAGAAGCTGGGAATCGTCGTCTCGATGTAAACGCTCGGTTTGGTGATGGTCGCTTTGGTAGCGAAGCGATTGGGCTTCGCCAGGCTGAAGTCGAAGTCGTAATGATCGCGAAGTTCATCCTCCTCCGGTGTGTCGCTCATGGCTTGCCTGCGAGTGATCTTTGGGAGTGACTCTGTTTCAGAAAGGACATGCCATTCAGGTTGCCACGGATTCGCACTTCAATCGAGTCAATGCGATGTTTCGTTTTGTGAGAACGGATGAGCCGGACGCTTCGGGCAGTAGCTGCATTGGGGGTCCGAACAAGCCCCCTCAAGCCATTGTTTGCAGGCAGGACAGGCATAGGCGTCGTGTTGGTCGAAATAGATTGTCTTATCAAAACCACAAAGGTGGCATGTCTTTTCGGGAGCAATGAACCCAACGACTGTCGCACCATTGACGGCAACCGTGCCATTTAAGTTTTCACGAATCTCCATCTCTTGGTCCTAAAATCCACCCAATTTCAATCACCAGCTTCACTCTCACCGCTCCATCGGAAGTTCAGTAGGCACCACATCAACCAGTGTGTCCGGCGGAGTGAACTCGAACCGCTTGCACTGCCGGAAGAATTCCAGCGGGTTGTCGTAGACGATTTTCTTGATCTTCGATTCGGGGTGGCCGCGTTTGCGGAGTTCTTGGATGAAGTCGGGGACGGCGATCGGGTTGGACGGGCCCCAGTCGCCGGCGGAGTTCACCATGATGCGATCGTCGCCGTAGGCTTCGATGATGTCGGCGGCTCGTGACGGCGTACATTTCGTGATCGGGTACAGCGTCATCGCGCACCAAAAGCCCTCTTCCTTCGCCAGGCCGACGGTGTGCTCCTCGACGTGGTCAATCAGCACTCGCTCCGGCTGCACGCGGCGGTCGGACATCAGCATGTCGATGATCATCCGCGTCCCCTTCAGCTTGTCTTGAAGGTGCGGCGTGTGAATCAGAATCAGCTCGTCGAGTTCCATCGCCAACTGAACGTGCTCCTGAAAGATGATCGACTCGTTCTTCGTGTTCTTGTTGAGTCCGATCTCGCCGATGCCGAGCACTCCCGGATTGTTGATGAACTCCGGGATCATCTTGATGACCTCACGCGAGAGTTCGACGTTCTCAGCTTCCTTGGCGTTGATGCAGAGCCAGGTGTAATGCTGGATGCCGGACCAACCGGCGCGCTTCGGCTCAAACTCGGTGAGCTGCCGGAAGTAGTCGCGGAAGCCGTCCACGCTGCCGCGATCAAACCCGGCCCAGAAGGCCGGCTCGCTGACGGCGACGCAACCCATGCGAGCAATCCGCTCGTAGTCGTCGGTCACGCGGGAAACCATGTGGATGTGCGGGTCGATGTAGTACATGGGAGGAGGGGCTTGGGTTAGGGATTAGTGCGGGACGCTTGGCGACAGTGCCGGGCGCTCACCAGTTGTGAGGTACTTCTTCATCCATGTCGGGTCGTACTGATCACTGAAGATCTCCTGAATCTGAGCGGCACGATGGAAGCCGTCGCTCAAGAGGATTTCGAGACCTTGCTGGATTTGACGAAAGCGAGGGTCCGCGCGCACCGATTCAGCCGCCTCGGCACGGTCCAGGCGGTCGAGCGTAGCGGCAATTTCGAGAATGCGGGCGCGGATCAGCAGAAACGTCTGCTCGAAAACTTCGGGCGAGGTTTGGATGGCGGCGATCATGGCGTTAGCTCGCAGGGGTCGGTGGTCAGGGATCAGAAAGGCCAGAACGACAGGCACCAGTGTCCGGCTGCGGCTATGCAAATTCAAGCGGCGGTTTATCCTGCCCTGACCACTGCCTCCTAACCCCTGATCCCTTATTTCAAATGGCTCGACACGAATCCGACCGCGAGGACTTGATGCAGGAGGTCACCGGCTTGGCTCGCCGAGTCGAGTGGCAAGTGCCGTTCATGGCCGATCCGGTCGTCGCCGGCTTCAAAAAGAACGGAGCGTGTTCGATTTACTTCGGGGCCGAGCCGGTTCTGCAATTCGATCCGGCCGGGCGTTTGCGACGAGCGTTCTTCGAGGGGTTTCTGTTTCGGACTCAGGGAGCGACATTGGCTCGGCTGCAACGGAATCGAACGGCCAACGAATCGCAGCTTGTGCGACACGACCTGACCGATTGCGAGCTTGCGACGTTTCGCGTGCAAGCCTGCTCCTGGCTGAGACAACTTTTGCAGGCCATCGACCTCGGCCAAGCGGCACGACTGCGACAAGTGCCCGAAGGGGACGACGTCATCCTCGACCTGTGCGCGGCGCTGCGAACGGCACTTGCCGACGGATTGCCGCTCGCGGCGACGCTGCCCGGAAAACGATGAGTCCGTCCTGCAACGAACGGCGCGAAAACTTTTACTTCGACAACCATTGCACGGCGGCGTTGGCTTTGGCCGAGGCTTCGCCGGTGAAGAGCGTTGGCGGTGTGCCTGCCCCGGCCGCTTTCCAAGTATCCGCGATGAACTTGGGAACTTGCTTCTCTCCACTCAACCACATGTCGCTGCCGGCGCTGAGCATCAGCAATGCCGGGACGTCGCCGTACTTGACGGCTCCGGGGAGAAACTGCGGATCGTCGAATTCGGTGAGTGATGCGAAGCGGAAGCCGGCGGTGTCGATCGCGGTGCGATCAATCGCGGGACCGGCGATCGCTTTCGCGGCGGCGACCCACAGGCCCGCTCCGCCGAAACCGACGAGGTGAACCTTCGACGCTCCGTGATCGTCACCGCGCACGAAGCTGATCAGCGTCAGGATGTCGTGGACTCGCTGCGCGAACAGCGGGTGGTTGTAGCCGTAGGTGAAGCCGGCGAATTGGCGGTTCGTGTTGACTTTCCGATTTCGCAGCGGCGTGGAGGCTCCGGCCGGCACGAGTTCCCCGGTGCCGAACACGTCCAGCGACGCGACACAGAAATTGGCGTCGAGCAACGTTTTGATCTCGTACTTCGGCGAGCCGTCCGCATTGAAAAGTCCCGACTTGCCGGACTCATCGACCCACACGACGACTTGCTTGTTCCACTTCTTCGGGTGCAGGAACACGATCGGCACTTCTTCCTGTTGCTTCTTCAGTCGCAGCAGGTCGCCGAAGAAGAAGTATTCGCCGCGGTCTTCCTTTTTGATCTTCTCTCGCTCGATGCTTTTCGAGTCCGGCAGTTCGCGGCCGATCAAGACCTGCCAGCCGGTGCCGACGACCTCTCGGAACTTGGTGAATGAAGTCGGGCTGGTCGGAGTCAGTGCCGCCAGTTGTTTCTCGTCGTCGGCCGCGAGCGTCTTGGTCAGCGAACGCTCGAAGTCATCGCCACTGGGAGGCTTCGGGTGATCGGCGTCGAAGACCGTCAGTTCCGCGATCGACAACGGTTGGAAATCTCCCTCGACGATCGGGTCTGGCTGGCCGAGTTTCAGATGCTTGCTGAACCACGAGTACATCGCCGCTCGGCTGGGCTGGTTGTAGTTGTGCGGGAAGTGCAGATACGCCGTCGCCTTGACGTTGTCCTTTGCGCCGAGCATCTCGTAGAGCTTGGTCAGTTCCGGCATCCCTTTGGCCATGATCTCTTTGGTCCAGTCATCGGCCGCGACCATGCCCAGCGGCTTCGGAGCGAACAGGCCGGCGAGTTCGATGTTGCCCGTGTTGACTCGCAGCAGCGAGCAGTTCTCGCAGGTGCAGCCGCCTTGCATTCCGGTCGAGACCATCACGGCCGGAAACTGCGCGGTGACGCGCGGATCAATCGCGGACAGGATGAAGGTCTGCGTGCCGCCGCCGCTGGCTCCGGTCACGCCGATGCGGTTCGGATCGATGTCTTTCAAGCTGAGCATGAAATCGAGAGCCGCGACGGAGTTCAGCGTTTGCAGTCCCATGACACTTTGCAGACGAGACTCGGCCTGCGGGCTGTAGAAGCCCCACGAGTTGGGCTTCTCCATTTCGGGACGTCGATCGGCGTAGCGATGCACGAGAGCGTGACTGAGTTGTGTGCTGTCGGCGTTGCCGATCATGTCGTAATGAAACACGACGCAGCCCATCCGCGCGAGCTGAATGCAGCGAGCCTGCAACGGATACCGCCCCGAATTCTCAAACCGCTCGGCACCGACGACGATCTGCTGTCGCACCGCCGCCGCACCGGCATCGTAGAACCGCCCGTTGTTCCAGTGCCCGTGAGGACACAGCACTCCCGCGAACGGACCCTTCTGACCTTTGGGTTTGAACAGACTCCCCGTCACGAAGAAGCCGGGAGCACTTTCAAAATAAACTCGCTCGACGGTGAAGTCGTCGCGTTCGATCTTGCCGTGAATGACCGGCTTGAGTGGACCTTTCGTCGGCATCGGCCACAAGCCCTGCGAGACGAGCACCTGCTTGCGCACGAAGTCCGCTCGCTTGGCCCACGCTTCTTTCGTGGCCGGTACCTCCAGCGGGAAGTAGCCGTTCAGATCTTTCGGAGGCCCCAGTCGCTTGTCGGCCGGAGTCCGCCCATCGGGCAGCACCTTCACATCGGCGACGGCGAGCGAACTGACACAGCACACCACGAACGCAAGCAGCAGGCGGGTCATCGGCAGGTTCTCCTTCAACTCGGTGAGACGCGGTTTTCTTCCACGCAGATCGCGGAGGAAAGGGATTTGAAATGACTCGCCGTCGAAACTCAATTCACAACCGATTCGGGGCCAGACATCTTTGGACTGCGGCGACTCTGGTTGCAGCAGTCCAAAGAGGCTCGATCGGATTGAACCTTGGTGACAACCTCGGCATGATCGTGCCGCGATTTCGCCCCGCCTCAGACTTCGGAGCCTGCCATGCGCCACGTTTGCCCTTGGATCGTGTTGGTCGCGCTGACATCGGTCATCGTCTCTGTTGGCTCATCGAACCGAAACCTGCGCTCCGACGATCCGCCAGCGAAGGGCACCGCGCCGCCGACGGCCGCGAAGGCTGAACCGAAACGGATCGAAGTCCCGCTCAACGGCCACGTCTTCTCGGTGCCGGAAGGCTTCACGATTGAGCTTGTCGCCGGGCCGCCACTGGTCAATCGGCCGATCAGCGCCAGCTTCGACGAAGACGGGCGGCTGTACGTTTCCGATTCGTCCGGCACGAACGATCCGTCGGCGAAGCAGCTCATCGACAAGCCGCATCGAGTTGTTCGCCTCGAAGACACCGACGGCGACGGCAAGTTCGACAAGAGTGGCGTCTTCGCCGACAAGCTGATGTTTCCAGAGGGGACGTTGTGGCACGACGGCTCGCTGTACGTGGCCGCTCCGCCGAGCATCTGGAAGCTGACCGACACCGACGGCGACGGCGTGGCCGATCAACGCGAGGAATGGTTCAAAGGCAACACGCTCACCGGTTGCGCGAACGATCTGCACGGCCCGTATCTCGGACCCGACGGATTTCTTTATTGGACAAAGGGAGCGTTTGCGGAACAGACCTACGACCGGCCAGTTCGCCCAACGGCAAATGAGCCGGAGGGCGCTAGCCCCCGGTTCGGAACGCGGCAAAATGACACGAAGAACCGGGGGCTAGCGCCCGCCGGCTCAGAAGTCGAAACAAAACCGTGGACCACAAAAGCCTCGCACATTTTCCGCGCGCGACCGGACGCTCCGCGCGACCCTGCCACCGGCAGCATCAAGACGTCGGCCATCGAGTGCGTGATGACCGGCGGCATGGACAACCCGGTGGATGTCGTCTTCACGCCGACCGGCGAGCGAATCTTCACGACGACGTTCCTGGTGCATCCCGGCGGAGGCAATCGCGACGGACTCATTCACGCTGTGTACGGCGGAGTCTATGGCAAGGACTGGAACGTGATTGATTCCCCCAGCCACCCGCGGACCGGCGACGTGATGCCGGTGCTGTGCCACCTCGGAGCCGCCGCCCCCTGCGGCCTGGAACGCTTGCAGTCCTCCGCCTGGGGCCGCGAGTACCAAGACAATCTCTTCGCCTGCTGCTTCAACATGCGGAAGGTGACTCGCCACGTCCTGCAACCTCACGGAGCGACGTTCCAAACCGAGGCGGAAGATTTCGTGGTCTCGAACAACCTCGACTTCCACCCGACCGACGTGCTCGAAGACGCCGACGGCAGCCTGCTGATCGTGGACACCGGCGGCTGGTACAAGCTCTGCTGCCCGACCTCGCAGTTGGCGAAGCCCGACGTGCTGGGGGCGATCTATCGGGTGCGAAAAGTTGATACCCCCAAGGTCGCTGATCAGTACGGCCGAGAGATTGAATGGGCGAAACAGTCGTCCGCCAATTTGCTGAATCTAATAGTCGATGATCCTCGGACATTCGTCCGACAACATGCGTTGAACCAGTTCAAAAGTTGGGACGAAGAGGCCAAAGCTGAGCGTCTTACGATACTTCTCACCGACCGATTCCGTCCAGAGGATGGAGACGATCCGGATCGAACGGGCCGACTTCTGTGGCTCATGTCCCGCTTCAAAGATGATGCACTTTCGAAAGCACTCGTCCAGAAGATGGCGTCATCCTCGAAAAACTCGAGGACTTGGAGTGTCGCTGCCCACATCCTGAGTCTGTGGCGTGAGTCCGGCGCTATGTTCGATTTGTTGGCTGCTCTGAAATCAGCCGATTCCGCTCCTCGTCGAGTTACCGCCGAAGCGCTGGGTCGAATTGGCAACGGTCAAGCGGTGATACCGCTACTGAGGGAATCTGCTCAGGTCGCCGACGACCGGTACCTTGAGCACTCGGTCATTTACGCCTTGATTGAAATTGCAAAGCCGGAGGCAACTCGAATCGGATTGACGATGTCATCTCCGCGAACTGTCAGAGCCGCGTTGATCGCACTCGACCAGATGCCGAACGGCGGGTTGAAGCCGGAGGAGGTGGCGAAGTATTTGACCTCGCCGGAGCCGCTGTTGCGGGAGACGGCGGCGTGGATCATCAGCCGGCACGCCGATTGGGGCGAAGCGCTGGCCGGTTACCTCCGCGAGCGATTGGCCTCCGGCGAACTCCCGTTTGCCGAGCACGAAGCATTCGGCAAGCAATTGGCTCAGTTCGCGAAGTCCGCTTCGGTGCAGGAACTGCTCGCAACCACCGCTCGCGACGACAAGTTGTCGTTCGCGATTCGCAATCTGGCCGTGAGTTCGATGCTCAACTCCAGCCTCAAGGAATTGCCAAGAAGTTGGACGCCGGCATTGGTTGCGACGCTCAGCGAGGGGGACGCCGTGTTGGTTTGGAATTCGCTGTCGACGGTACGACGAATCCCGCCACACAAGGAGGATCTCACCGCCGTGCGCACTCCGTTGATGAAGATTGCGACCGGCGAGCACGGGGTCAATTTGCGATCACTCAATGGCATTCGCGTGGACGCGCTGGCCGCATTACCCGGCGGACTGACGGCCGACGAACTCAAGACGCATCCAGAACTCTTTGACTTCTTGCTCACTCAACTCGCTCCCGAACTTTCCGTGGCTCAGCGGGGCACCGCCGCCGAAGTGCTCTCGAAAGCCAAACTCTCGCCAGCACAACTCACGAAGCTCACCGAACAGTTCGCGACCGCCGGCCCCCTCGAAGTCGATCGGCTACTCGGCGCGTTCGAGCAATCCACCGACGAGCAAGTCGGACAGCAACTCATTGCCGCGATGAAGACCGCTCCCGCGCTGACGGCGCTGCGGCCCGATGCGATCAAGACGCGGCTGGCCAAATACAGCTCGTCCGTCCAAGAGGCCGCGCAGCCGTTGTACGCCGCGCTCAACGTGGACCTCGCCGCTCAAAAGCAGCGGCTGGAAGAAACGCTGGCATCGCTCCCGCCGGGAGACATCGTCCGCGGCCAAAAGGTCTTCCACAACGAGAAGGCCGCCTGCAAAGCCTGCCACGCGCTCGGCTATCTCGGAGGCAAGACCGGCCCCGATCTGACCCGCATCGGCGGCATCCGCAACGAACGCGATTTGCTCGAATCGATCTTGTTTCCCAATGCCAGCTTCGTCCGCAGCTTCGAGCCGGTCCTGATCGTCACGACCTCCGGAAAAACCGTGAACGGCCTGATCCGCAGCGAGACTCCCGACGAACTCGTCATCGCGACTGGCCCGAATCAAGAGGCTCGCGTGGCTCGCGCTGACATCGAGGAAATGAAACCGAGCAGCGTCTCAATCATGCCCGCCGGATTGGAAAAACAACTGACCCTGGAACAACTCGCCGACCTGATCGCGTTCCTGAAGAACTGCAAGTAGCGGGCTTCTTCATCGTTCTTCCAAAAAATAATGGCCGAGCGATGGGGCAGAATGATGCAGACAATCGTTGGACATTGGGATTTGAACCTTGGACATTACCCGCATGAATTCCGCCTCACCGCCGTCGGCACAACTTCTCATCTCCCGTCTTCGCGACATCGTTGGCGACGACGGATTGCTCTTCAACCGCGAGGAACTGCTCGTCTACGAGTGCGACGGCTACACGGTCGAGAAGAAAGTCCCTGACGTCGTCGTCTTCCCGACTTCGACCGAGCAAGTCGTCGCGGTCGTCCGGCTGTGCAATGAACTCAACGTGCCGTTCATTCCGCGCGGAGCCGGCACCAGCTTGGCCGGTGGGACGTTGCCGATCGGCGGCGGCGTCATGATCACGCTGACGCGGATGAAACGCATCCTCGAAGTCAACGTGCGCGACCGCTACGCCATCGTCGAACCGGGACTCGTCAATGTGCATTTGACGAATCATCTCAAAGAGACCGGCTACCACTACGCTCCCGACCCGTCGAGCCAAGGGGCTTGCACGATCGGCGGCAACGTGGCGACCAACAGCGGCGGGCCGCACACGCTGAAGTACGGCGTCACGGTCAACCATGTGCTCGGCGTCGAGGTGGTCATGCCGGACGGCTCGGTCGTGCAGTTCGGCGGACCGTGCGAGGACGGGCCGGGCTTCGATCTGACCGGGCTGTTCGTCGGCAGCGAGGGGACGTTCGGCATTTGCACGAAAGTTTGGGTGCGGCTGACTCGGAATCCGGAGTCGTATCGCACACTGCTCGGCGTGTTCGAGACCGTTACCGCGGCGACGCAAGCGATCAGCGCGATCATCGGAGCCGGCATCGTTCCCGCCGCGCTGGAGATGATGGATCAAGGCATCATCGGCGCGCTCGAAGCCGCGTTTCATTTCGGATTCCCGCTCGATGCCGGAGCGGTATTGCTCATCGAAGTGGACGGCCTGGAAGTCGCCGTGGAAGAAGAGGCCGTGCGCATCGAAGCGATCTGCCTGGAAAACGGGGCTCGCGAAGTTCGCCGAGCACGGACTCAGAAAGAACGGCTGCTGTTGTGGAAATGCCGCAAACAAGCGTTCGGAGCGATCGGACGGTTAAGCCCAAGTTACTGCACTCAGGACGGCGTCGTGCCGCGCACGAAGCTGCCGGAGATTTTGGAATTCATCACCGACTGCGGCCAGCGTCACGATCTCAAGATCGTCAACGTCTTCCACGCCGGGGACGGCAACATTCATCCGATCTTATTGTTCGATGAGCGAAACGAAGATCAAGTCCGCCGAGTGCTGCTCGCCAGCGACGAGATTCTGACGAAGTGTCTCGACCTCGGCGGCAGCGTCACCGGCGAGCACGGCATTGGCGTCGAGAAGATCAGCTTCATGGACAAGCTGTTCGCGCCGGAAGACCTCGCGGTAATGAAGTCGATCCGCGAAGTTTTCAACCCCGACAATCGATGCAGCCCCGGCAAGATGCTGCCGACCGCCGGCGGTTGCGGCACCGAATCACATCCCCACAAAAGTCACCCCGGCCGCAGGGCCGCCATGTAATTTCTCTGCGAGCTTTAGGCCTCTGCGTGAGAATCGCATTCTCACGCAGAGGCGCAAAGCTCGCCGAGGATGAGAACGAAAATGTCTGATTTGCAATCTGTCTTTCAACCAAACACACAGGCTGAACTGGCACAGTTCGTCACAGACAACGCGGCGAACACGAAGCGATCGTTACAGCCGATTGGTGGCGGAACGGCGCGGTGTGAGGTCAACGCGGACAACGTTTGCGAAGTGCAACTTGACCTCCTCAACCGCGTGATCGACTTTCCCGCGAGGGACATGACGATCACGGTCGAGGCCGGCATTCGCATCGCTGAGTTGAATCGAATACTCACGTCGGAGAATCAGCGACTGCCAATCGACATTCCGCAGGCCGAGCAGGCGACGCTCGGCGGGGTCATCGCCACGAATTGGTCCGGCTCGCGACGTTTCGGATGTGGCACGATGCGTGACTACGTCATCGGCATTTCGGCGATTGACGCCTCTGGTCAGCGTTTCAGTGCGGGCGGCCGAGTCGTCAAGAACGTCGCCGGATATGACCTTTGCAAGCTGCTGGTCGGTTCGCGCGGGACGCTGGCGATCATCTCGCAAGTGACGCTCAAGCTGCGGCCGATGGCAGAAACTTCGGCAGTTGTCGCGTTAACTTTCGATTCGCTCAGCCAAGTTGACGCGGTATTGAGCCGGTTGCTGACGTCCGCGACTCGGCCGATGATGCTCGATGTGTTGGGCAGGGTGGGTGCTCTTGCCCGTCCGAATGAGGGGATGGGCAAGAGTGTCCATCCTCCGGTCTTGATTGTCGGATTTGAAGGGGCGTCACGCGAAATCGACTGGCAAATCGAAACGCTGCTCGCGGAATGCCGGCCGTTTGAACCGCGAGCGACAGAATCGTTCGCCGGCGCTGCGGCCGAGCCGCTGTGGAACACGCTGCGAGACTTCTCGATGGACTCGAAGTCCAGCGTCACGTTCAAAGCGAGTTTGCCACCGTCACGCACATGCGTATTGTTGCATCTCGCGATCGAGGCCGGGATCGCAGTTCAGGCTCACGCCGGCAATGGGATCGTCATTGGGAATCTGTCCGAACGAGTGAGCACCGCCGATCAAGCGATCGCCGCGATCAAGCCGCTTGGCGAATTGATCCGATCGTGCGGCGGTCATTTGACGGTGCTGCGTGCGCCGAACGAGTGGTCCGCGCTTCATGTTGTTGCGGATTCGTGGGCTGGGTCTCTTGCGTGGACGCAGCGCCTCAAGCGACAACTTGATCCGCGCAATTTATTGAACCCCGGAGTGATGGCGTTTGGCCCTGCCTGATCACGGACGAAGCCCACAGAACCAATTTCACACAGCGCCAAATCACGGAGTGTCAGTTATGGTCAAGAAGTTTTTTTTCGGTGACGATCCGCTCGGCAAGCGAGAGAAGAAGTCCGCCGGTTTGGCCGATGGAGCTGGTCGCAAGAAGGTGTTCGGTCTGAATGCGTCGGCGTTCATTCAACGGAAAATGGCCGAGCAGCAAGCAAAGGCGGACGAGAAAGAGGGCAAGAAATAAGCCGCGCGATGCGCGGCTTATTATCTTGGGAAATCTGTGGTAGTCGCTCCGCCTCGCGAGGCGGAGGCGGCTACGTTCGCGACGAACCCGATTTTCATTTGTCGTCGGCAGGTTTCTCGTCCTTCTTACCAGTCTTTTTCTCTTCTTTCGCCGGCTCTTCTTTGGCCTTCTCGGCCGGTTTGTCGGCCTCTTTCTTTTCGGTTTCGGGCTTCTTGTCCGCTTCCGGTTTCTTGTCGGCGCCAGGCTTCTCGGCCGGTTGATCGTCGTCCTTCTTTTCAGCCTCGGTATTGTCCAAGGACTTTTCCTTCGGCTTGGTGAGCACGGCGCGGGATAAGCGCAGCTTGTCGAAGCTGTCGTTGGAGATGACGTAGTACCAGTCGGCAAAGCGGTCGTTCAGCTCTTTGACCTTCTGTTTGCCGGATTCAATTTTGGCCGCGTGTGCTGCGGTTTCGGCGGTGAAGCGTCCCTTTTCAGCGTCGTAGCGTTTGAGTGCTTCGAAGTATTCGGCCTTCAGATCTTTCTTTGGCTCGTCCGGCTTGGCCTCTTCCTTTTTGGCATCAGCCGGATCGGCTTTTGGTTTTTCGGCCGCAGCGTCGTCCTTCTTTTCGGGATCTTTCTTCGCCGAGTCTTTCTTCTCGGTGTCGTCTTTCTTTTCAGTGCCGGGCTTCTTCTCTTCTGGCTTGGCGGGCTTGGGCTCGTCTTTCTTGTCGGCGTTCTTCTCAGTAGCGACGGTGTCTTCGCCTTTGGCTCCGGCCGGGTCGTCGGAGTTCTTCTTGGAGTCCGTGGACTTCTCTTCGCTGGACTTGGTCTTGTCGGGGTCCGAGGAATCCTTCTTCGGAGCGTCGTCCTTTTTCTCGGCTTCCTTCTTCTCCGCGTCGTCTTTTTTGTCAGCGTCGTCTTTTTTGTCGTCGTTCTCTTTCGGATCAGCGGGAGGCTCGACGCCGGGGGGCGGAGTCGGCTTCGTCGGTTCCGTGGGTGGATTGCCCAACAGCGACTCGTCGAAGTTGACGCGGACGATGAGGTAGCGGCTCTTCTTCTGATCGTCCACTTTCTCTTTCGCGGCGTCTTTCGTCTTCTCTTTGTTGTCGGCTTTCGGTTCCTCGGTGGCACCGGTTTCGATTTCCTGTTCGGTGCCGGTGAAGACGCTGCCGAACGTGAGCTTGTAGACGACTCCGTCTTTGGTCCCGGCGGTGAGTTCCCCTTCGCGCGAGACGATTTGCGTTTGACCCTCT
>QWQF01000316.1 GCA_003669125.1 Planctomycetota bacterium | reverse complement strand
GAAATCCTGCCGAGCATTCCGTCTCTGACACCCGTGCCGAACCGCGCGATGAGTCCGAAGACAACGGCGTGGACCAGCCGTTTCAGGAGCAAAGCCGAGCGCTTAATCCGGACGATCGGCGAGGACATTACAACCCGCAGACTCACCCGTGAGCCAGTCGTCTCTGGCGAATTGCCTCGCGTCGCGCTGACACTCAGCCGCACGCTCGCGAGACAGCCCGGCGCCACTGTTGGAGCAATGATGCCCGTTCCGAATCCGGCATGACGGGCGCGAACTCGCGCTGCAATTGCCAGTTCTTCGAGACGTCACTCAAGTCGGACCAAACTCCCGTCGCCAATCCGGCGAGGTACGCGGCTCCCAGAGCGGTCGTCTCTTGCACGGCCGGGCGCCGCACCGCGACCCCCAGCACGTCCGACTGGAACTGCATCAGCCAATCGTTCGCGGTCGCTCCACCATCGACCCGCAGCGATTGCACCGCGACGCCGGAATCTTGCCGCATCGCGTTCAGCACATCGGCGGTTTGATAGGCCATCGCCTCCAATGCCGCTCGGGCCAGATGAGCCTTCGTCGTTCCGCGTGTCAGCCCGACGATGACCCCGCGGGCGTTCGCATCCCAATACGGAGCACCCAGCCCCACGAACGCCGGCACGAAGTACACGCCGCCGTTGTCTGCGACCGAGACGGCCAACTCCGCCGTTTCGCTCGCGTGCCGGATCAAACCCAAACCGTCTCGCAACCATTGCACCGCCGCACCGGCCACGAACACCGAACCTTCCAGGCAGTACGTCGTCCGTCCGTTGATCCGCCAGCCGACCGTCGTCAGCAACCCGTGCTTGGACTCGGCCGGCTTTTCGCCGGTGTTCATCAGCAGGAAGCAACCGGTGCCGTAGGTATTCTTCGCGCTCCCCGGATCGAAGCACGCCTGACCGAACGTCGCCGCTTGTTGATCGCCGGCATCCCCCGCAATCGGGATCGCACCGCCGAGCCACTTTGCATTGCAGTCGCCGAGGACCTCGCTGGACGAGACGACCTGCGGCAGCATCGCGCGCGGCACGTCCATCAGTTTGAGCAACTCGTCGTCCCAATCGAGCGTGTGCAAATTGAACAGCAGCGTGCGGCTCGCGTTGCTGACGTCGGTGACGTGCCGCTTTCCGCCGGTCAGTCGCCAGATCAAAAACGAATCGACAGTCCCGAACAGAATCTCGCCCCGCTCGGCCCGCGAGCGCAGCCCCGGAATTGTGTCGAGCAGATGCCGAATCTTCGTCCCGGAGAAATACGCATCGACCACCAAGCCGGTCTTCTGCCGAAACACGGACTCGGTTCCGTCCGCCTTCAACCGCTCGCAGATCGGCACGGTAATCCGGCTCTGCCACACGATCGCATTCGCGACCGGCTTGCCGGAGTCACGCTCCCACAGGATCGTCGTCTCGCGTTGATTCGTGACGCCGATCGCCGCGATGTCCGCCGCCGTCAACTTCGCGTTCGTCAGCGCTTGCCGAGCCGTCGCGAGCTGACTGTCCCAAATTGCCTCCGGGTCATGCTCGACATTTCCCGGCGACGGGAACAACTGCGGAAACTCCTGCTGAGCC
This sequence comes from Planctomycetota bacterium, assembly GCA_003669125.1. GTDB lineage: Bacteria > Planctomycetota > Planctomycetia > Planctomycetales > Planctomycetaceae > SXKJ01. Next base: position 4,391 of record QWQF01000316.1, on the reverse strand, counting down.
GAGCCGACCGCATGTCCCGACCGATCAAACACGATCGCCCGGCTCGAAGTCGTCCCCTGATCCAGCGCCAACACAAAAGACTTCGTCATGTCGCGTCTCCTCGTCCGTCACCACCGCAATTCGCTCGGCGCGATCTTCTTGGTGTTCCGTTCTACGCTTGTGATTCGACCGTCCGAGACATGCACGACGCGATCGGCCATGGCGGCGATGGCGGCGTTGTGCGTGATGACGGCCGTCGTCGTGCCGAGTTCCCGATTCACTCGCTGAATGACTTCCAGCACCACGATCCCCGTTTGAATGTCGAGTGCCCCGGTTGGCTCGTCGCACAGCAGCACGTCCGGTTGCTTCGAAACGGCGCGAGCGATCGCCACTCGCTGCTGCTCGCCGCCGGAAAGCTGAGCCGGAAAGTGATCCAATCGATGGCCGAGACCGACCATCTCCAAAGCATCCTTCGGGACCATCGGATTCTTGGCGATCTCGGTGACGAGCGCCACGTTCTCGCGAGCCGTCAGGCTGGGAATCAAATTGTAAAACTGAAACACGAATCCGACGTGATTGCGACGGTATGTGGTCAGTAGCGTGTCATCGTCGCTGGTGAGGTCTTTGCCGCGATACGACACCGTCCCGGCCGTCGGTACGTCCAGACCGCCGAGAATGTTGAGCAACGTCGATTTGCCGCTGCCCGATGGGCCGAGCAGCACGATGAATTCCCCCTCGATCAAATCGAGGTCCACGCCGCGCAGGGCATGCACTTCGACTTCGCCCATGCGGTACACCTTCGTGATGCCGCGAGCTTGATAGACGCTGGTTTGGGAATCGGTCGCACTCATGGTTCGGGTTGCAATTCGACAAGCTCATCGCGTTGGTGATGTCGCGGTTCAATCAGCCAAAACGACGCCAGCCCGCCAAGCAAGATGCTGCCGCTGACGCCGAGGAAAACACTTTCAAACCCTAACAAGTCCACCAGCCAACCCACCAGCGGCGAGAAAATAAACGGCACCGCCAAGCTGGCGTGCAGCGTCGCGACGTACAACGGATGCCGAGCCGGTTCGGTCAGCTCCAGCGCGTAGTTCGTCAGCGTCTTGATCGTCACGGGCGTCAGCCCCAGAAAGAAGAACGTGATCCAAAAGTGCTTTGGTCCCCAACCGCCAACGCCGCTGGTGAATAACAACGCGAGCAATGGGACGCTCGCGGTTCCGAACACTTGCAGTCGCAGCGACAGCCGATTTCCAAACCGATCCGCCAGCTTGCCAGAGACCCAGCTAAACAATCCGACTGCCGCGTTCTGAGCGATCACCCACAGCATCAACTGAAAGCCGATCTGGTCTCGCTCGACGTGCTGTTGCCCCAACGCCTGAAAGTGCGGAAAGAGCAACTGAATCGAAATGAACAGCATCGCCACGATCGCCAAACGTCGAAAGTCGCGATCGTCTCGCACCAGCCGGAACGAGGCGAGAAGGCCGCCGTCCGCGTGGGACACGTTGTCAACCTGTCCCACGTCGGGCGGTTCCTTCACGAAGAAGCAGGTCGCTCCTGCCACCAGAAATCCCAAGCCCGAAAATCCGAAGATGTAACCGAAGCCGCGATCCGGAAGACTCAGCCAGTATTGCAGCAGGAACCAAGCTCCGATGATCGACGTGATCGAGCCGCCGATTCCGGAAAGCCCCAGCAGTTCGCCTCGCCGATCCGGACGAATCAGCTTGCCTTGCAGCGTGCCGAAGACTTGTTGGTTCAGACCGTTCGACGCGAAGAAGAACAAATACAGCAGCAAGAATGCTGGCGGCAGCCAGACTTGCTGCTTGTCGCCGGTCAGCATCCAAATGGCCGCCACGGCGATCATGGAGAACCCCAATCCGGCGGACGTGCCCAGCAAGCTCCATTTCTTCACGGGAGCCGCTCGCAGTCGCCGCGCAAAAAAGATCGGCGGCATGCTCTGACCAAATCGATTGAGCACCGGCAGGCACCCGCGCAGCCAACCGGCTCCCGCGATGCTGTCCAGAAACGCCGGGATGATCACGCTCTCGGTTTTGAAGATCCACGCGAACCGCAGCAGCACCGAGTACGCCGACAGGGCCAGCAGATTATGCGGCTCCAACTGCCGAATGCGTGACTCGCGATCCATGCGATGTCCTTCTCAGAGGATTGTCCCTCACCGCCCGTTCGTCAGCGATCTGCCGCTCGCAGGGCAGGGGAGTATCCTCGTTCATCGGCGATTTGGAAACAGGGCCTTTGAGTCGGAACGCGCTAGCGTCCGGTTTGTCGTTGCTCTTGTCTCCGAACCGGACGCTAGCGCGTTCCGGCTGATCAAAGTGAGTGCCATTGGACGACCGTCCGTTCGCTCGCGGTTTGCGGACGCCACCGGATGTGGCATGATACGGGAAACCTTTCAGGAGTTGCTCGGCATGAACAATCTGCAGACGACACTGTTCGCCGCCCTCGCCGTCGTGACGGTGTGGTTCATCGTCACTTGGACGAGGCTGGCGCGACGAACACGGAACGAGGACGCTCCCCCGGCAGATCGTCACACGCTGTTTCATGCGGTCGTCGCATTCGTCTGCACGTTTTTCGACACGCTGGGGATCGGCAACTTTGCTCCGACCGCGTCGGCCTTCAAGTTCCGCCGATCGGTGCCCGACGAGCAGATTCCGGGAACATTGAACGTTGGCTACGCGATCCCGACCGTCGCGCAGGCCTTCATCTACATCGCGATCGTCGAGGTCGATGCCCTGACGCTGGTACTGCTGATCGCGGCGTCGGTGGTGGGAGCTTGGCTCGGCGCGGGCCTCGTGGCCCGTTGGTCCCGGCGGACGGTTCAGCTCGGCATGGGAGGCGCGTTGCTCGCGGCGGCGGTGCTGATGCTGATGAAACAATTCAACGTCGGACCGGCCGGTGGCGAGGCACTCACTTTGGAAGGGACTTGGCTGGCGGCCGGACTGGCGGCCAATTTTCTGTTGGGAGCCTTGATGACTCTGGGCATCGGCTTGTACGGGCCATGCTTGATTGTCGTGAGCCTGTTGGGAATGAGTCCACGCGCGGCGTTCCCCATCATGATGGGCTCGTGCGCATTTCTCATGCCGGTGGGGGGCATGCGCTTCGCCCGCGAGGGCCGCTTCGACGCGCGTGCCGCGTTGACGATGACTCTGAGTGGCCTGCCGTCGGTCTTGATCGCGGCCTATCTCGTCAAGGAGATGCCGCTGGAGTACGTCCGCTGGCTAGTGGTCGTCGCCGTGGTCTACGCCGCCGCGATGATGCTGCGATCCGCCTGGGACGAACGGCAATCGACTGCGAGTTCATCGGGAGATCGCGTCGATGACTGACGGCCGAGTGATCGTCGTGGGTGGCGGAGTCATCGGGGCAGCGTGCGCGTACTTCCTGAAGAAAGCCGGTTGGGACAGCGTGACCGTGCTGGACCGTGGCCAATTCGGTAAGGCGTGCTCGCACGGGAACTGCGGCTTTGTTTCGCCCAGTCATGTCTTGCCGCTGACCGTTCCGGGCGCGATCGGACAGACGCTCAAGGCGCTGATCTCGAAGAACTCGCCGTTCTCGATCAAGCCGCGATTTGATCTGGCACTGTGGAGTTGGCTGTTTCAATTCGCTCGCCGCTGCAACGAGCGTGACATGCTCGCGTCCGCTCAAGGCATTCAAGCGCTGCTGCAATCCTCGCGGTCGCTGTACGACGAGTTGATGGCGAACGAACCCTTCGACTGCGAATGGCAACCGCGCGGTTTGCTGTTTCCGTTCCGTACGCAAGCGGGGCTGGAACATCACGACCAGACGGCGGAATTGCTGCGAACTTCGTTCGGCACGTCGATCGATCGGTACGCTGGTGACGAAGTGCGCGACCTTGAGCCTGCGCTCAAGCGAGGTCTTGCTGGCGGTTGGCATTACCCCGTCGATGCACACCTGCGGCCCGACAAGCTGATGTCCTCGTGGCGTCGAGTTCTCGCTGGGATTGGCGTGACGATCCGAGACGATTGCGAAGTGAAGGGCTTCGTCCGCGACGGCGTTCGCGCCGTCCGAGTCATCACGCCACAGGAAGAAATCGCGGCGGACGCCTTCGTCGTTGCCGCCGGCGCGCTGACTCCGTGGCTGAATCGCGAGCTGGGTTGCAAGGTTCCGATTCAACCCGGCAAAGGCTACTCGATCACCATGCGCCGCCCCACGAAGTGTCCGGTCCTGCCGATGCTCTGCGAAGAAGACCGAGTTGGAATCACGCCGATGTTGTCCGGCTATCGACTCGGCTCAACGATGGAATTTGCCGGCTACGACGCGACGCTCAATCGCCGCCGCCTCACGCTACTCACGGCCGGGGCCGCTCACTACTTCGACGAACCGGTCTCCGAACCCATCGAAGAAGAATGGTTCGGCTGGCGACCGATGACTCCCGACAG
>QWQF01000193.1 GCA_003669125.1 Planctomycetota bacterium | reverse complement strand
AACCTAGCGGTTAACAGCCGCTCGCTCTACCGATTGAGCTATCGAGGAAAAGTCACGCACACGGACGTCTGTGAATGAGGCGGGGTGTGTACCGGATGACGCGAGGTGATGCAAGCCTTTCTCTGATTCGGTTTCGCCACTCAAACAACAGCCGGTTCGGGTTTGAGGCAGCGACCGATTTCTCGGACGGCTTGGCGGAGACGTTGAGTGTTTTCGACGATGGCCAGACGCAAGAAGCCTTCCCCTTCCTCGCCGAAACCTCGGCCGGGGCTGACGGCGACACCGGCTTCGTTGAGCAGCTTCATTGCGAATGAAAGCGATCCCATCTCGGACCACGGTTCGGGGATTTTCGCCCAGACGAACATGCCGGCCTTGGGAGCTTCGATGTCCCAACCTTGGCGATTGAGGCCGTCCACCAGCGAGTCGCGGCGGTGTTGGTATTCGACGCAGAGGCGTTCGATGGATTCATCGCCGTGACGCATGGCGACGATGGCGGAAATCTGGATCGCCTGAAAGATACCGTAGTCGTAGTAGCCTTTGATCGTACCGAGCGCGCGAACCATTTCCGAGTTGCCGCAGCAGAAGCCGATGCGCCAGCCGGCCATGCTGTAGCCTTTGCTCATCGTTGTCAGTTCCACGCCGACGTCGATCGCTCCGGGCGTCGCCAGAAAACTGGGAGCCTGATAGCCGTCGTAGCAGATGTCGGCGTAGGCAAAGTCGCTGATGACCAGAAAGCCGTACTTCTTCGCCAGCGCGACCAAGTCCACATAAAAATCTTGCTCAATGCAAGTTCCGGACGGGTTGTGCGGGAAGTTGACGATGACCAGCTTCGGCTTGGGGAAAAGGTGCTCGCAGGTGTACGAGATGTTGGAGAGAAACTCTTGCGGATTGCGGACGTCGAGCGCGATCACGTTGCCGGACGCGAGCATCACCGAATACGAGTGAATCGGAAACGTCGGAGCCGGCACGATGGCCGTGTCGCCCGGGCCCATCAGAGCCAGGCACATGTGGCTGAAGCCTTCCTTCGAGCCAATGCAGGCAATGACCTCGGATTGCGGATTGAGCTGCACGCCGTATTTGCGGTCGTAGCGTTTGGCGACTTCGCGGCGCAGGTTCTCGACGCCGTTACTGACCGAGTAGCGGTGATTACGGGTGTCGGACAGCGACTCGATCATCTTGTCGATCACGAACTGCTCGGGCGGGTCAGTCGGGTTACCCATGCCGAGGTCAATGACGTCGACACCGTCTTGCCGTTTCTTGTGCTTGAGCTTGTTGATCTTGCCGAAGAGGTACGGCGGCAATCGCTTCACGCGGTCGGCCACCGGGATTTTGAACGGCTCATCGGAAAAGGACGATTCGGTTTCGCTTCGCATAGTGGCAGGGAGTGCAAAGTGGGGCGAGGGAATGGGACCAGAAACGGGCGGAGTCGTCTCCGCGGAAATCGGGGGACGGGCGGATTCTACCAACCCGCCGAGCGATGAGAAGTTCGTCGTCGGCACCGAAGACATGCGTGCCTCAAGATGTCGGAAGTTGGCGATTCAAGAAAAAGAGGGCCGCAGCCCCCGGACAATTGACTTACGAGGTTATCGCCCCGTCAGATTCGGAGCGGCTATTTCGAGGAAGTCGTCGATCGTTTCGGCGTGGTGCGAGTCGCAGGTTGAACGACGTCGAGTTCCTCGCGACTGCTCGCGGAGGCCGGCTTCACCACCTTGTTGGTGGTCGTCCCCTGTGCACCGGTCTGACGAATCGTTTGCTTGGTGCCATCCGGCCGAACGACGTTGGTGGGCTTCGCTCCGCCGGTGGATTCGCCGGTGTAGTAGTTGTCGACGCGAGTCTCTTTCTTCAGGCTGTCGAAGATGATGGCGACTTGCTCTTGGGTTTTCTGCCGCTTGATTTGATCTTCGAGTTCGGCCTGAACCTCGGCATCGAGCGTGGTCACCACGGGCAGCGTGCGGCCTTCGCATTTCAAGATGACGTAGCGACTGGCGGCGTCATCGAGTTGCACGATGGCGGAGATCTCGCCCGGTTTCAGCTTGAAGGCGGCGGCTTCGATGTTCGGGCTGCCGGAGTGGCGTGGGATTGGCGGGACGCTGCCGTCGAGTGATTTGCTGCCTTGGTCGATCGAGAATTCTTGGACGTACTTCTCAAAGTTGTCCGGGTCTTCTTTGACCTTTTGCCAAGCGTTCTGAGCACGCCGTTGGTTGTCGCACAGAATCATGCGGACCTTGACCCGTGGGCCATACTCACGCTGGAACGCCTTCTGAATTTCCTCCTCGGTGGCCGTGATTTCCGCGCCGGCGAGCTTTCGCAAGGCGAGCATCGGCCAGATCACGTCGCGACGGTATTGCTGCGGGGCGATGTTTCGTTCGGCCTGGAGCATTTGCAGGTATTGCTCGGTCGGGATCTTGAATTCGGCAGCGATGCGGACGATTTCTTTGTCGACCTCGGCCGGAGTCACTTCGGTGCTGCGCGCCTGACAGGCGAGCTGAATTGTCGCTCGATTGATCATGTTGTCGAGCACTTCTTTGCCCAACCGCTTGACGCATTCTTGTGCGACCTCGTCATCCGAAATTGTGAGAACCTTGCCGTTGAGAGTGACCCGAGCGGCAAAGTTATTTTTTTGCTTGTCCGACGATGCGGCTGCCGGTGCTCCTGTGTTGCCCAGTGCCACTTTTCCGGAAGAGCCGTCCGGCGTGCCCGCGCGAGTTCCCGGCCCTTCTGCGGCGGTGCCCGGTAAGGCTCGAAAGCTTTGAAAGAGGATCGCGGCTCCGAGCACGGCGACTCCGGTTCCGGTGGCGACCCACAGCATTTTGGACTGCGAACGATTCTGACCTGTCATGGCTTTGCATCCCTGCCGCCATGTGCGGCGTCTGTGTACGAGACGATCAGCCGAACTCCCCCGGCCGATTTGAGTCGGCGGGTTATAGGTCAGTCTCAAAAAACGGGTCAATGGGTGTTCGCGGCGGAATTTCAGCGTCGCGCAAGCCGCAGTTCAGCGAGGCAACGAAGCTCGATTCTGGGCGATTCAGCGGCAGTCGACGTCGGAGAATCAGCTTGGCTATTTGCTCTTCGGCGGCGATTCCGGCGACTTGCGGCGCGGGGCATCGAGATAGCGAAAGCCGGCGTTCGGGTTGTTCTTGTCGAACGCGAACGCATCGACGTTGTCGAGGAAGTGCTTCACATAAACCAGCGGGATCGCGAAGCCCAGACCTTCGCCGAACAACACCTTCATGTTCGTCACGCCGATGACTTCGCCGCGCGCGTTGAACAGTGGACCGCCGCTGTTTCCCGGATTGATTTGCGTTGTCGTTTGGATGTACGTCAGCCCTTCGCGATTGCGATTCTTCGTGCTGACGATCCCTTTCGACACCGAACGTTCCAGCCCCAGCGGGTTGCCGATCGCGAAGACTTCTTCGCCTTCTTTTTGATCATCGGCTTCAGACAGCAAAACCGGTTTGAACGGCAGGTCTTTTTGTTCGGGGATCTGCAACAGAGCCAGATCGAGGAACTGATTCATGGCGACGATCTTCACCTCGTCGATTCGTCGCCGAGCGTAGCCGCCCTTCGTGTCCTTCGTGAACAGCGTGACGGCGATGCGAGTTTCCTTCTCGATGACGTGGTAGTTCGTGACGCAGTGGCCGCGCGTGTTGACGATGAATCCCGAACCGAGTCCGCCGGGCGTTTGCACCAGCACGACGCCGTCGCCAAATTCGTTCGCGAGTTCTTTGGTCGGCTTCAGCGGCAGCTTCGCGACAGAATACAGGTCCCCTTTTTTGACTTCCGCTTTTGTCCCCGGCTTATCGAAGCTGGCCGAGCGGGACTTGATTCGATCCGTCGGAATCTTGAGCACATCGACGCCGATGTCGATCACGACGATCTCCGCGCCGTCCTTGAGAATCTCCCCCTCGATGCGGCTGCCGTTGGTCAATTCGATCACTTCGGCCAATGAAACGGTTGTGGCCAGAGCCACGATCAGACACGCGATTCCTCCAGAATGACGCGGCATGAGATTCCTTTTGAATGCGGGTGTGCGGTGACGATTACGGTTTAAACTTCGGATGGCAATTGTTGCACGACGTGGAGACTTTGATGATCCCTTCGCCGTACAACGCGAAGTTGCCCGATTTGGCAGCCTCGGAAATTTGCTTGCCACCTTCGACCAGCGGCTTTGCGAGGGCCGCGAATTCCGCATCGCCATCCCAACTGAATCCCGGATCGGTCAGGATCGAACCGAGGAACGTGAGGACCGCTCCTTCTTGAGCGGTCTTCTCCGCTTCCTTCTTCAGACCGGACTCGCTGGAGATGGTGGCTTTCAAAACCTCTTCCGACTTCTTGATGCGTTTCATGATGGCGACGAGATTACCGCCGACCGCTTCGCCGAAGTTCTTGTCGGCTTCGGCATCGGGTAAGCCAGCTGGTTCAGAGCCGTTCAAGATATCGTCGATCTTGGCATACATCTCCGAGACTGAGTCAAAGCTGTTTTTGGTTTTGCCGTCTTTCGACAGCGTGGTCTCGCCGATCTTCCAAGCCAGGTCACGCACATACTTGGCGTTTTTCTTCCACGAGAAATTGTCGGGATGCTTTGTCACCGCGGCAGCGAGCACGGCCAGCGTCGCGGCTTCGGGCGCGATCTCCAGCAGACTGGAGTTGTACGTCGACATCGACGCGGTCTTGCCGGCCAGATAATTTCGAACGTTCTTAATTTCGTTGCTCAGCGATTCCTGGTCGATCATGTCCTTGACGGACGAACCGCCGCCGGCCTCTTTGGGGGCATCTTTTGGCGGTGTCGTTGTGTCGGCGGACGGAGTTCCTTTGGGGGTGTCATTCGCGGCGACGGTTGTGTTCGGTGCCGATCCAGTCTGCGTGTTGGCGGCAAGGGTCAGCGGCTTGTCGAAGAAGACGTCGTACGGAATTCCGTCAATCGACTTCGGCCCACCGGCGGTGCCTTCTGTCTTGGTGCCGTCCGACTTCGGACGTTTCGATTCCCCTTTTTCCGGCTTCGGCTTTGAATCGTTGGTGGTCGCGGGCCCTTTAGCGGCTCCTTCGTTCGAGCCGCCGCAGCCGGCGATCGAGACCAGCAAACCGCACACGCAGGCGAGCACCACGCCGCTACAAAATCGTTGGATGGGCAATGACGAGTTCATGCAATTTGTTCCTCAGCAAGTTCGCGTTGGCAGGATTATGGAGGCTGAGCCTGCGACGACGCAACGCCGTACCATCGACCGGACATGGACGTCTGGGCGACGAGTCGCAAACGAGCGGCACGAACGAGAACATCCCCAACGACTCATCCTGTAATTCGCGGTTTCGTCGCGTGAATCGAAACATTGTCTGGCCGCCACTCGGCTCGCCGATCGGGATGATGATCCGACCGCCCTCGGACAGTTGGTCGAGAAAGGCCGCCGGCAATCGCTCGGCCGCGGCCGCCACGATGATGGCATCAAACGGAGACTGCTCCGCCCAGCCCAATGATCCGTCTCCCAACTTGGTGCGGACGTTTTGCAATTCGAGCTGCTCCAATCGCTGCGTCGCGGATTCAAACAAGTCATGACGAACCGATCCCGATTCATGGCTGGCTGGAAATGACCGCTGTGTTCGGCGGCGGATTCGTGGCGGAAGGTGAGCCCGGCTGCCACTTGTCGAGAAACGCGAAGAACACGGCTGCGAAGATGCACCCGAATGCGACGAGATCGTTCCACTTCAACGACTCGCGCAGAAACAGAATCGAGAATCCGCAGAACACCACCAGCGTGATCGCCTCCTGCATGATCTTGAGCTGTGCGACTGGAAACTCGCGATGTCCGATGCGGTTGGCCGGGACTTGCAGGCAGTACTCGAACAGCGCGATCAGCCAACTGACAGCGATCGCGATCCAGAGCGGTCCGGTCTTGATCTGCGGCCACTTGAGATGCCCGTACCAGGCGAAGGTCATGAAGATGTTCGACAGTGTCAGCAACAACGTCGTCCAAAAGAGAGTCATTGTT
>QWQF01000174.1 GCA_003669125.1 Planctomycetota bacterium | reverse complement strand
CGCAACTCGGCGTTGACGACGGCTCCTTCCGGCCATTCGTTGCGGCTGAGCTTCACGATGTTATGAGCGCACTCAATGCCCATGTCTTCCGAACTGCGTGTGTCCGTGCCGCCGAGATGCGGGCTGAGCACCACGTTGTCGAGTTGCAGCAACGGACTGGTCGGCGGCAGCGGCTCTTGCTGAAAGACGTCGAGGCCAGCACCACTCAGGTGTCCTGATTTCAGCGCGGGGATCAGATCGTCCTCGACGACGAGGCCGCCGCGAGCGGTGTTGATCAGCACGCTGCCGGGTTTCATCTTGGCGAAGAATGCCGCGTTGCACAGGCCGCGTGTCGCATCGTTCAGCGGGCAATGCAGGCTGACGAAATCCGACTGCGCGAGGAGGTCGTCCAACTCGACCAGTGGGATGTTGTGCTTTGCCACGAAGTCGCGATCAGGGAATTGTTCGTGAGCGATGACTCGCATGCCGAGTGCGGCGCAGCGGACGGCGGTGCTTTTGCCGATGCGACCGAGTCCGATCAGACCGACCGTTCGGCCGCGAATCGGTGCGGTCAACTTTTGCGACCAGACGCCGGATCGCAGCGTGCGGTCGTTGAGTGCGACGCTCTTCGTCACGCCGAGCAGCAACGCGAGCATCAACTCGGCGACCGCTTCGTGGTTCGAGGTCGGTGTAATCGTGACCGCGATCTTGCGTTCGGCCGCAGCCGGGACGTTGACTCGGTCGAAGCCGACGCCAGCTCGCGCGATGACTCGAAGCTTCGGGCAAGCGTCCAAGACTCGCGGCGTGAAGTACTCGCCGCCAGCGATGATCGCGGCGCAGTCTTGGAGTTCGGCAATCGTTTCCTCTTCCGGCCCCAAGCCGCGCGTGAACGTCGGGTTCTTCGGATAACGAATGTCAAAACCCGCATCCGTCAGCACGCGAGCGTACGAGGCTTCGGGCTGATGCAGAAACGCTTCGGGAGCAATCAACACAGTCGGCATCGGTCAGTCCTTTCCAGAAAGTGGGGCGGGATGGTACGCCGACTTTCTGGGGAGAGCGAGGCTCCCGCTGAGCCGTGACGGCTAGTTTGGAATCGCACGCCCGTGCGGATCGACGCCGGGGCGATCGAGGTCGTGATCCAACTCGGCGAGCAATTCAGGATCGAGGAAGTGCTCGACCTGCTCGGCACTCTCGTGGAAGCGGCCTTCGCCGAGCACGAAGTGTTTCGCGAGGAACGATTCCCACAGCCGGTGTGAGCGGACCAACGTGCGCGCGGCTTCTCGGCCGATGTCCGTCAGATGTACGCCCGAGCCGGAGCCGATCAGCCAGCCTCGGCGGATCAGCATCCAAGTGGCGAGTCGCGAGACCCTCGATTGCGACGTGATCTTTCGCAACAAGGCCACTCGCTCACTGGTGGCTGACAAATCGGCCGGTGCGGATTCCTCAAAGCGATACAGCCGGCCGAGCACGTCCTCGCCGGCGATTCGCAGTTTGAGCAGCAGCCGATGCCAGACTCGAACGACCAGTCCGTACTTCGGTCCCAGCAGCATCGCCATCACGAACAGAAATCCGGCGGCGGCAGCCATCATTCCGGCCGAGCTGGCGTCTCGCACATCGGCGATTCCGATGCTCCGCGAGATCAGCAGCGGCAGCGTCAACGCCGAGACATGGCCGAGCGCCGCGCTGAGCACCGCGATCAACAGACTCAGCACGATCATTCGGGGCAATCGATCTGTCAGCAGATACGCCGTCGCCGGAGGAATGATCAACATCGCGATCACCAGAATGCTGCCGACGCTCTCGAACGCCGCGACCAACGTCATCGCGGTCAGGCCCATCAATCCGTAGTGCATCACTTGAGCGGGAATTCCCAGCGTTGTCGCCAATGCCGGATCGAACGCACTCAGTCGCAGTTCTTTGAACAACAGCACGGTGAGCAGCAGATTGATCGCCAGCACGACCCCGTTGACGATGACCGCTCGCGGCACGCCCGAATTGCCGACGGTCTCCAGCGGAGCGGTCACGATCTCGCCGTACAACACGCAGTCCAGGTCGATGTGAACGTTGTCCGCAAACGCTCGGATCAGCAGCAATCCCAGCGCGAACAGCGAGGTGAAGACGACTCCCAATGCGGCGCTGCTTTCGACGTTGCCCAACTTCTGCAACGACTCGGTCAACCAAGCCGACATCACCCCGACCACGATCGCTCCGACGCACATCGTCACATGCCGCACCGACAACTCCGTCGCCGGGCTGATGACCTTGGCCTCCACCAGCCAGTGCGACACGAAGAACGCGGCGACAACTCCCAACAGCGACGTGTGGCTGATCGCGTCCCCCATCAAGCTCTGTTTTCGCAGCAACAGAAAACATCCCGGCAGCGCGCAGGCCATCGCCGACAACGCCCCGATCACGACGATCCAGGAGTCGAGCAGCGTCCAGGAGTGCAGCGGGCTGAGGAAGGAATTCATGGCGTTTCTGCCGTGATCGCGAGCGGATGCGGGCTGGGTGGGACACCGTGAGGAGATTCGTTGTCCAGGCGGCGTTCGAGTTCCGCCAATTGGTCGGGGTCGAGCACATGTTCGATGCCATCCGCTCCGCGATCGACCAATCGAGGATCGAGGTCGGTTTGAGTGAGCAGATAAATTTCCCACAGTCGGTGATGTCGGACCGCGTCACGAGCCTCTTCGGCTCCGCGCGACGTCAGTTGATATCCGTCGGTGGACATCGAAACCAACAAGCCCTCGCGAACGGCGGTCGAGACCAAACCGTGAAAGCGTCCGGCGGGCCATTGCCGCATGCCCGACAATTCGAGTTCGTCGATCTCGAACTTCGTCAGCGATTCTTGAGTGGTTTCGTTCGCACCGAGGATCGGTTCCAGAAGTTCATAGCACGCTCGCAACAGATCGCTGCGGCCGATGCGTTGCTCGAACTGACGCTGCGATCGCCATCTCGGAAACAAGCCGCGTTCTTTTCCGAAGACGAGACTCACGAGAAACAGTCCCGAACCGGTGAGCACGATCACCGCTCCCGCCGCCAGTCGTGGAAACGCGGCACTCAGGACAACACCCCCGGCGCAACTCGCTCCGCCGATCGCGGCGGCCAGGCCCGACATGATTTTCAAATCGTTCGTCCAGAACCGCGCGGCAGTTGGCGGGATCAGCAACAACGCCACGACCAGCAGCAGCCCGACGCTTTGCAGCCCAATCAACGTGACCGTCACGGCCATCAGTGTCAGCAGTCCATCGAGCAACGTCGTGCGATAGCCGCGAGCCGCCGCGAATTCTTCATCGAAGCACAACAGCGAAAGTTCCTTGAACACGCCACTGCAGAGCACGATCACGACGACCGAAATTCCGCCAATCAACCACACGTCGGCCGCGACCAGAGACGCCGTTTTGCCGAACACGAAATCCCTCAAGCCAGCCGCGTTCCCCGTCTTCGTCTTCTGCACGACGGTGAACAGAGCCGTCCCCACGCCGAAGAACAAGCCCAGCACGATTGCCAGCGCGGCGTCATCTTTGATCCGTGTCCAACTCCGAATCGCCAGCGTCATCGCCATGCCGAGCAGTCCGGAGACAAACGCTCCCAGCAACAACACGCCTGTGGACCGACCGCTCCCGGGAGAGAACCGTTCGGCCAGCAGAAACGCGAGCGCGATCCCCGGCAAAGCCGCGTGGCTGACGACGTCTGCCGCCAAGGCTCGCTTGCGCAGGATCAAGAATGTTCCGACCAGTCCCCCGCTGACGCCCAGCATCGTCGTGCCCGCCAACACGACGCGCGTGTTGTAGTCGCGCAGCGAGACCGCGCGAGAAAACAACTCCCACATCGAATCAGCAGCGAGCAGCGATGCGGCGGACATCAGCGACTCCTCGGCTGCGCCATCTTCTCGCTGAGCTGATCGAGCAACGCCAATTTGCCGCCGTAAGTTTTTCGCAGGTTGTCCGGCGTGAAGACGTCCGCCGTCGGGCCGGCTGCGATCATTCGCATGTTGAGCAGCACGACTTCGTCGAAGTATTCATGAACCGTTTGCAAATCGTGATGCACGACGATCACCGTCTTGCCCGATTCGCGGAGCGCCCGCAGGATGTCCACGATCGCACGCTCGGTCGAGGCATCGACGCCGGCAAACGGTTCGTCCATGAAATACAGGTCGGCGTTCTGAGCCAACGCGCGAGCCAGAAAAACTCGCTGCTGCTGGCCGCCGGAGAGCTGATTGATCTGTCGTCCTGCGAAGTCCACCATCCCCACACGGTCCAACGCTTGCTTCGCGGCTTCGCGGAACTTTCGCGAGACCGGCCGCAGCCAACCGATCTTGCGATACATCCCCATCGCCACGACATCGAGCGCGGAGACTGGGAAATCCCAATCGACGCTCGTCCGTTGCGGAACGTAGCCGACTCGGTGCCGCTGTTGCCGATACGGCTCACCGAAGATCAGCACTTGCCCCGCCGCACGCGGCACCAAGTCGAGAATCGCTTTGATCAGCGTCGTCTTCCCAGATCCGTTCGGCCCGACAATCGCAATCAGCTTTCCGCTGGGAGCTTGATAGTCGATGTTCCACAACACCGGCCGACGGTGATACGCGACCGTGACGTCTTCAATGAGCAACGGAACCAGTGATGGCGGCGACTGGGCGGCGGCCGCTCGCGGCGGAGGTTCCTGCATCGCTTCGTGATCGACGACGACCGAGGTGCTCATGGCTTCTCCACAGTGGATCGGAAACCACCCTCAGGAGCCTGGCCTCCCAGCGCGCGAGTGATCGTCGTGGCATTGTGGTCGATCATGCCGATGTAGGTGCCCTCGTAGGTGCCGCTCGATCCCATCGCGTCCGAGAACAACTCGCCACCGATCTTGACCGTCCAGCCACGCTTCGCCGCTCCTTCGATGACGGCCTTCAGGCTTTTGTCGGAGACACTGCTCTCAACGAAGATCGCGCCGATCTTGCGCTCGACCAGGACATCGACCAGTGCGTTGACGTCCGCGACGCCCGCTTCGGACTCCGTCGAGATGCCTTGAACCGACTTCACTTCCAGGCCATACGCGCGGGCAAAATAACCGAACGCATCGTGAGCGGTGACGAGCACGCGCTGCTTCTCCGGAATGGATTCGATGCTTGTCCGGACGTAGTCGTCCAACTTGCCGAGCTTTTGCTGATACGTCTCGGCACGGCTTGTGAATTCCGCGGCGTGATCGGGATCGAATTTCTGCATTGTCTTCGCGACCGAATCGACGCACTGGCTCCAGAGTTTGACATCCATCCAGACGTGCGGATCGAAGTGGCCGTCGAATTCCGGAGGCTTTCGCAGAACCATTGGATCGAGCGACTCGGCAACACCGACGACCGGTTTGCCGGACTTCAACCGCTTGAGCGATTCCTCCATTCGACCTTCCAGCATCAAGCCGCCGTAAAAAATGACGTCTGCGTCGGTCAGATGCTTCACGTCCTCACGCGTCGGCTTGTAGAGGTGCGGATCGACCCCTTCGCTCAGTAATCCGATGACCTCGCCACGATCGCCAACCACCTCGCGAACAATGTCCGTCAACATGCCGACGGTGGTCACGATTTGCGGTTTGCTAGCGGAGGCTTCGGTGCCTTCAGAAATCGCAGTTGTCACAGGACTCGCGGCGCGATCGCTGTTGCACCCAACGATCGAGGTCAGCCCTAGCACGAGCCAGATTGAGAACTTACGAAACCGAACAGTCATTCGGCGATCTCCCGAAAACGTGAGTGCTGTGTCTCGAAAATATATTTTTGACGATCCAAAACCTATCGCCAGGCGAGAACTCGGTCAACCTCGGCCTCTGGAGATCACGGAGTGAGGGCTACAGCGAGCCGAGGAACTCGGTCATTTCGCCGGCGGCGTGACGGTCTCCCGTGCGAACAGCGACGGAGATCCCGGTCTCGAGCAGAGGCTTGGCTTGATCGACCTCATCCAGGCGGACCAGTAACTGAGCCCATTGAAAATAACCGGCCACGTAGTCGGGATGGTCGTTGAGCAACTTCCGAAAGTG
>QWQF01000240.1 GCA_003669125.1 Planctomycetota bacterium | reverse complement strand
CCGCTCAATCAACCGCCGCGAGCGTCACCTTCCGAGCCGCGAAGCAACGACACCCCGGCATCGAGTCCGCGATCGGCGGCCTGCAATCCGGCAACGGGCAAAAACGCTGCCGCGACCGAGGTGAACTGGGCCTGGAACGCTACTTGGCCTTGGGCATCCTGGGACGCAACCTGCACACCTTTGGTCGCCTGCTGATTCAAAGCGAAGCTCCTCAATCGGAAGCCGCACGCACCCAACGCGCCGCCTGACCAAGCACGCCCAAATCAGACCTGTTCACCCCACGGAATCGCATCCGACTTGTTCCCGCTGTGCGCGAGATCCACCGCACAACCACAGAAATGTCTGGCCGTCGTGGCTTGGACAGCACTGCGACCGTCACGAAAATCCATCTTCGATCCCTGGCGACCACTTTTTGCTCAGACGCTCACGCGAGAAATGAATTTTCGAACGGGCACTAGCTATGTCGAAGTGCTTGCGTTTGTCGAGCAGACATTAGACGTGCGTTGAGCGGATTCCTTTGCGGATCGCCCTGCGATTAACGTGCTTGATCGCAGGGCGATCAAAGACACAGCCAGCCAACTTAGCGCTGAAACGATTGCTCCCGCTTTCCAGCCGGGGACCACGAAGCGAAACACGATCGAATGCTCGCCGGGTGCCAACGGGACGGCACGGAAGGCGATGTCGGCGGGAAGAATCGTGGTCGGTTGGCCGTCCACCGTGGCCGACCAACCTGGATGAAACAAGTCCGTCAGCACGAGATAACCGTGTCCCGACGAACTGGCTCGAACGCGGACTTCGTTGTTGGAATACGACTCGATCGAGGCTTCGGCAAACGGAGTCCGGTCGCTGTCGCGTGGCAAAATATCTTGCGGCAAGAGTAACGTCTCGCGCGGGTTGATTTGCTCCAGCAGTCGCGCCAATTTGGTGCCTTGCGAGGAGTTGGAGGTCTCGGTCACCTGGCCAATCACGAACGCGCGCGGCAGGACCGTTTGATTCTCGAAGATCGCGAAGCTCAACGTCTGGTTCAGTTGATTCGGCTGTGTGATTTCTGCTGGCACGGTTCCGGTGGCGACTCGCTTCCAGCCGGCAACAGGGGGCTGATCCGCCGGCATGATCGCGTACCGCACGCCGGCCAGATCCACGAGCGGCTTGTGCAAATCACGAAAGCTCGGAAGCAGGAAGCCGCCCGGATCGAGTTTCGAGCCATCCGGCGTCAACGCGTCCAAGAACAAAGCGCAACGCAGAAACATGAATGGTTCATAGCCGAGCACTTTTTGGACGCCGTCCTGATGCGCCTCGCGATCATCGTACAGGCCCATCCCCGAGAGTACGCGATCGACCGACGGCCGCTCACGGAAGAATTTCGAGATCGACGAGTCGCGACGCAGTGCGGTCGGTGGAATCGTCGCAAAGACTCGCGCGGAAAACGTGCCCAGCTCCCACACGATCAGGCCCAGCACCAGCAGGCTCGCCCAATGAGCCAAACGCCGCCGCGCCGGACGTGCGTCCCAAAGTCGCGGCCACAACGAATCCCAGCCGATCGCCGCCAGCACCGCTATGATCATCGAGCTGAGATACAATGCTCGCGCCGGGCACCGAAACGAGGCGATTCCTGGCAACCACGCATGGCAAAACCGAAAGAACGGTGAGCGTGCTCCGAACGCGAACAGCACCGTGACGGCCAGCATCAGCAACAGCCGCCGCGTCCCCGGTCGCTGACGACCACACCACATCGCTAATACCGCGAGCAGCGCCGGAACGATGCCGAAGTGGAAGCAGAATTCCCAACTGCCGAACGACGTGCCCGATGTTTCGACACTCTCAACCTGCGGATTCCAGAGCCGTGACCAATGACCGAGCTTCAGGCCGTCCCCCGCCAATGAGAGCGGCAACCCCGATGCTCTCACAGAAAGCTGGCTGTTGCCGAACGTCGGCAGCAGTTCCACAAGCACCAAACCGATCGTCACAACGCCGACTAGACTCCAATACCAGGTCATTCGCGCCCAGTCGGCGCGGACGGCGGCGTCCCGAGAAAAGAAGCGGCTCACCAGGCAACAGGTCATCGTGCCGCTCAGCAACAGCGACAGGTAAAACGATTCCTGGACATGTCCGCCAAGAAAACTCAGCGACAGACAGACGCTGACCCCCAACCAGCGCCGGCCGCCGCTGGCCAGAAATCGCTCGAAGGCCCACAGCGTCCAGGGCAGCCAAGCCATCACACAGGTCTGCGGGTAATGTCCCTCGGCCGTGTGCGCGATCGCGTAGGGAGTCGCCGCACCGATCACGCCCGCGATCAACGCGCTGACGTGCCGCACTCCGAGTTGCCGCGCCCAGAGGTACGCGCCGACTCCCGTCCACCAATGATGCGCGACGAGCAGCCAGCTCGCCGCCGCCGAACCGAGCCACCAGCACAACCAGTTCGGCGGATAGAACAACAGTGACTGCGGATTACCCCACGTCGGACTCCCCAGCGACAGATGCGGGTTCCAGCTTGGGAATTTTCCTTGTGCGATCGCCGTCCCCGGCAGATCCAACGCGGGCAGGAAGTACGCCGTCAGATCGTTTTCGCCGCCGCGATGTGCTCCGACCAGCAGGTGCGTCGGGTTCGTAACCAGTTCGCGAAAACAAAACAGCACGGCGAGAGCCAGCAAGCACGTCACCGTGGCCAGCTCTCGCCGCGTGGGAGAGGTAATTGCTGAAGAGGGCGATTCAAGCATGTTTGGGACTTAATCCGAGATTCCAATCGCGGAGTCAGCCCAAACCGAACCAATTCAGCCCGAACTCCGTGATTGGCATTACTGAGCCGGACGTGGTCGGTATGACGAAACCTCCGGACGTGGTCGGTATGACGAAACCTCCGAACGTGGTCGGTATGACGAAACCTCCGAACGTGGTCGGTATGACGAAACCTCCGGTTGTGTTGGGAATGGCAAACCCACCGGTTGTGGTGACGATGGCAGAACCATCGGTCCCCGCAACAGATCTTCGATGTTCGGCAGCTTTTGGTGACGGACTTTGATCACCGGTTGTTCGGGAATGGAAACTGGTTTTAGCTCCGCCATTCCATCCACCGAGTACGGAGCCATGTGCCCCACACCCAACATCTCGGACATGTCCTGGTAGTAATGCTCCCAGTTGTACGGCCGGAAATAGTACGAACCGTGGCACTCGGGGTAGTACGCGTAGTGCTGGTACATGTCGCAAGTGCTGTCGAGGCAGGCGACGCTCAACGACACGTGACAGCCGACGCTGTGGGAAACGCTCGGGTATTGTGGGCAGCTCTCGCAGGTCTGTTTGCGAAGGGAGAACGAGTGCCACAAATCGCCGGCATTCGCGGCTTCGGTCATGCCGAACACGAGTCCCAGCACGATGGCAAGTGATGACGAAATTCGCATGATCGGATCCTTGGGAAGAATGAGCCGAGTCCTTCGGTGGCGAAAACGATGCCACCAGAGACTCTTCTCGGCGTGCACTGACCAGTCACATCGGCAAGCGCGTTGTGTCCGCTTCAAACGGCCTCTCCGAGGCGATACGACGGGATCGACAGTTGCCACCGGCATGAGCTGGCGCAAACGGTCGTGCTCGAAAAATGCGTTGCGAGCGATCGGGTTTCACATCGCGCCCTGGATCCAAAAAGGTTGCCCGTTGGAATGCGAGTTGCGGTTGGTTCTCAAACCCGCCATTGTTTTCGTGCGATGCTCCTTCAAGGCGAGGCATTCCTATGCACTGGTTTCGGTCGGCGAGTTGGCTTCTCGCGTCCCTCGTCCTGGCATTCTCAATTGGATTTGAAGGGCAACCTCCGCCCCAAGCAGCAGTCGATCCACCTCCGTAGCAGCCGGCGGAGCCACCGGTACTCGACCCGGTCCACATCGGTGAGGAACGGCTCCGGTCTCCCTTGCTGGAAGGTTTGCGTCAACAGATCGAGAACTCGGAAACGGACGAAACCCGCGAGGTGACTCAGCCGCTCACAAAGCAGTTGGCCTCCGCGGATGTAACAGTTTAGTTTCGCACCCAGAATTCGACGGAAGACGGCGTGATAGCACGTTGGGCTTTGAGCTTGAGGGGCGGGCGTTCGGAGTGATGCGAAGGGGTTCGCCACCTTGCGGTGAACTGTGCAGTCACCGTGATGCGGCGCGGACGTGGCGAAACGTGCGTTGGTTCGCGGCTGAGTCGGCGCGGTGCGGAGGTGTGGGCGCGCAGCCGCGAACGTCTTTTGAGACGCGATGTCTCGCGATGGCTGGTCCCTGTGGGACGATCGCTCGGTGAAGTGTCGTTCGAGTTCAAAGTTCAGCGCTGGCCGACGAGTGGCGGTTCAGCACGCGCCACCCGCGTACAGGAATTTCAGCACGCGGTGGGGAGGCTCGGTCAGCAACCGGTAGAAGATCACGCTCGCGCGGCGACCGTGACGTTTGGCGGTTTCTTGGACGGACAGGATTTGGGCCATGCGCTGGGCACCGGCGGACGTGCGATGGCCAAATGTGATCTTCCGCAATACCACCAGCGGTCGCAGCGCGCGCTCGGCGAGATTGTTCGTCGGTGGCACGCGCGGATCATCCAGGAACACCAGCCACTCGTCGTGATGTTTCCGGAGGCGGCCTTGCAGGGTGAGCGCTTTGTCGTGATCGACCACACAGGACTCCAGCCGCAACAACTCCGCGCGGAGCCAGGTCATTTTTGCCGCTTGTTCCGTGGCGGGGAGTTGTCCCGCGGCGCGGCCGCGATGAAATGCACAACCGCGTTTGACGAACTGTTTCACGTCCTCAAAGAACTGGTGCGCGGTCGATCCGCGGATCGTCAGTGCTTGCCAATCGCGAGCCGTGCGGGCCAGATGCGCCTGGCACTTCTGCTTGGCCGCCGCCACATGAGCTTCGTAGCCGGCGTAACAATCCGTCACCAGTGTTCCCGCGAAGTCCTCGCCGAGCACATCGCGTGAGACCTCGCCCGCGCGGGATGTGTCGAACTGAAAATGCAGGAACTGGTCCGTGCCATGCACCCAGAAATAGGCCCGCTCGCCGTTGAGCGACCAGTAGGTTTCGTCCGCATGCACCGGGCCTTCGGTGCTGGCGATCTTCTGCGCGATGTCGTTGGCCAGCACGGCGGCGGGCAGCGCCAGCAGTTTCTCGAAGCCGATCAACGCCGCGGGCGTGAAGGGAAAGTCGAACAGTTCCTGCAGGGCTCGCGGCACCTTGCGGTAACTCACACCGATGTCGTTGCGCAAGAACAAGGCCAACGCCCGCAGACGCGGCCCGATGCGGCTCCCCAGCAACTCCCCCTCGCCCGGCTGCCGCACCCAGCGGCGGCAAACGCGGCAGCGCGCCGCCGAATGCCGATAAACGACAACTTGGTACACACCGTCCACGACGTCTTCTTGCACATGCTCGCCCGGTTTGGCCCACGAGCAGCCACGCACCGTTCCGCCGCAGTGCGGACACTGGTCGGGAGCGGCAACATCGATCGTTTGGTCGAACTCGGTGGGGGTCTTCCGAAACCAGCCCGGATGCCCGACCGGCGCGCCTCGCTTACGCGGCGTGTCGCTCGCAGCCAGCGATTCCGCCGTCTCGGCCACGACCGCCGCTGCGTCGTGCGCCTGTCGTTGATCGCGGTTCGTCATGAACTTGCTCTGCCGTTCGGGCCGCAGTTCCAGTTTGACCTGTTGCAGTTGCTGTTGCAGCGCGGAATTCTCGGCCAACAACCTCGTGACGCTCGCGCGTTCGGCCGCCAATTGCAGGTGCAGCAGATCCCGATCACGGCCACTCTGATTGGCCACAGACACAACCGTCGCCAACGCCGCCCCACCCAAATGCGGACAATGACCCACCTCAGGGCAGGCGTATTCATGGCGTGGGTAAAAACAGAACTGCATCGACGTTGCTTCCTTGCAATGCCAGACATCTAACAGTTTGGGCTTCCCCGCGTTTGTTGGGCGCTGGGTTATACGGATCCCAACAATTAACTGCGCGTTTGGGTGTAGGGTTTGGCGCAAACGGACTTGATGAGTTCTGGGTTGAGGCAGTTTTTGCACCAGGTGGATTCTGCAACCTCGAAGAGGTCGTCGTAGTCCTTGTAGGT
>QWQF01000167.1 GCA_003669125.1 Planctomycetota bacterium | reverse complement strand
CGGACTCGGCCGGCGGCGATGTCGGCCAGGATTTGACGGCCGACAGTGATCTCTTCCCCCTTGCGAGGATTCGGCACGGTCAGCGAGACGCGGATCGTGTCGCCGATCCCTTGGCTGATGAGTTGCTCGAAGGCGATCCGCGTTTTGATGATGCCGTCGGGAGGCATCCCGGCTTCGGTGACACCGAGGTGCAGCGGCACGTCGGGACGGCGCTCGGCGAAGCGGCGGTTGACGTCGATGACCTTCCGCGGATCGCTGTCTTTCAGCGAGACGGCGTACCGCGTGAAGCCGAGGGAGTCCAAGAAATCGCAGTGCTCCCACGCGCTTTCGAGCATCGGCGCGATCGAGTCGGAGGGATCGAATTTCTCTTTCTTGTCGGGATCGACGCTGCCGCAGTTCACACCGACGCGGATCGCGCAGTCGTTGTCGCGAGCGACATCGGCGAGGTAGCGGACTTTGTCCTGCCACGGCTTCTCGCGTTCGTGGTGGTAGAGGTGTCCGGGGTTGTAGCGGACCTTGTCGACGTGCGGAGCGACGAGTTCGGCAAGGCGATAGTTCTCCTGCAAATCGACCGAGAGATTGGCGGTCGTCTGCTTGCGAATCTCGGCGAGCGCGGCGGCGTCCTGCTTGCTGTCCACGGCGATGCGGATGACATCGGCTCCGGCGGCGGCGATCGCATTGACCTGTTGGACGGTCGCGTCGATGTTGGTGGTGTGCGTGGCCGTCATGCTCTGCACGGCGATGGGGTGCTCTTTGCCGATGGTGATCGAGCCGATGCGCACGGCTCGCGTGGGATTACGGGGCAGGTCCAAGGGAGACTCCTTTGTCGATTGACCTCGTGGGAACCGCCGAATGATAGCGGAGATTCACACCGCGGCTGTAGCCTCAGCGCACGAACAGGAACTCGTTGGCGTTCAGCAACGCTCGGCACAACGCCGTCAGGCCGTGAGCTTGCAGCAGTTCTTCCGCCGAGGCGATTTCTTCCGGACTGGCCGTGCGGCCGAACGCCAATTGAATCGCGGTCGCCGTCTGAGAGGCCGCATCGCCGCGAGCCTCGGTTCGTACTCGCGTCGCGAACAGCTCCGCTTGCTGAACCAAGAAGCGGCTGTTGAGCAGGTTGAGCGCCTGCAACGGCGTATTCGACGAGTTCCGTTTCGGAGCGACTTGTCCGCCGTCCGGGCAGTCGAACGTGCCAAACGTGTCGTCGAGCTGCATTCGATGCTTGTGTGAGTACACCATGCGTCGGAAATCCGTCGCGGGCACAAACTCTTGCTTCGAATTGAACACGCGGACGTAATTCGCATTTGTCTCGAACAGGTCAAACCCTGATCCATTCATGCGTCGATCGAGCTGCCCGCTCGTCGCGAGGATCGCGTCGCGCAGCACTTCGGCTTCGAGGCGTCTCGGAGGGAAACGCCACAGCAATCGTGATCCCGCATCCGCCGCGAGACCGTCCTCGCGCGGAGTTCCCGCTTGTCGGTACGTCGCCGAGAGGACGATGAGTCGGTGCAAGCGTTTGAGGGATGCATTGATGGGGAAGTGGTGTGCTCGAGAGGCAGGGAGAGTAGGCGGGGTCGCATCGTTCCCCATCAACTCAACCGCCAGCCAATCGAGCAACTCGGGATGCGTCGGCTTCCCGCCGTTGAGGCCGAAGTCACTCGGCGTGTCCACAAGGCCGGTGCCGAAGTGGTAGTGCCACAGGCGATTGACGATGACTCGCGCGGTGAGCGGGTTCGCAGGATCAACGATCCACTTTGCGAGTCGCACGCGACGCTCGGCTTCGGTGGCGTCGGCGTTCAATCGCCAGGTTGAACCGAACGAGGCGAGGCCCGTTGGGACGACCGGCTCGCGCTTCTGCATTGGGTCGCCGCGATGCAGCCGAAACGTCTCTTCCGGGGGCATCAGCTTGCCAGAGTAGACCATCGGCACCGCCGTCAGCTCCGCCAACGTTTTCTGCAATGCGGTTCGCTGTGCCGTGAGTGCTTCGATGCGAGCTTTCGTTTCGGGCATTAAGCCATCGAGCTTGTTGGCGGACGGCAGGCGATCGGGCGAACCGGCGACGGGACGCCACGTTTTGCGATCGGGCGACACTTCGAAGAGGTACTCTCTGGCCGTGCGGTCTTTGTACTGGACTGGATCGCGATCGCGGCTCCAAAGAATGCGGTCGATCTCAAAATCATTCGGAAATTCCAGTTCGATCCAGCCTCGGCCCGGCTCGTTGGAGATCCAGCTAAAACTGTTGCCGTAACGGCCGTCGTTGAGATGCTCCAACTTGTGAATCGGAACGCCCGGCAGGCTGCTCGACGCGCGAGCCTTCGTACCTCGTGACGCGAGCGCCACGTTCTCCGGCTTCGTTCCTGCCGTGAAGACTTCCAACTCGTCGATGCACGGCTCAGCGGAGTTCGTCGCGAAGATTGTCATCCGCACGAACCGAGCTTTCGTCGGCGCGAACGTCTCGACAAACAACGAGCCGTTCCGCTTCGCCTGCGGATCGATCTTTTGCAACTCAGCTTCGATCGCCGTCAACTGATCGCGAATCGCCGCCGGTTGCACGTCAGCCTTTCCAGGTTGACTGCGGTTCTTCTCCGCCGCTCGCAACGGTCGCTCGCCGTGTTGCACTCCGGCGAAGCACGCCTTCATGCCGTAGTAATCGAGCTGCGAAATCGGATCGAACTTGTGGTTGTGGCACCGAGCACACCCGACCGTCAGGCCGAGGAACACGCTGCCGGTGGTGCTGACCATGTCATGCAGTTCGTCGGCTCGCTGCTGCAACGTCAGGCCGAGGTCCGGACTTTTGACTTGATCCCACGGGCCACCGACCAGGAAGCCCGTCGCCTCGTCCACGCCGACCGTGTCGCCCACGAGTTGCTCGAAAACGAATTGGTCATACGGCTTGTCCTCGTTGAAGCTGCGGATGACGTAATCCCGGTACGGCCACGCATTCGGCCGAGGGTTGTTCATCTCGAAGCCATGACTCTCCGCGAACCGCACCACATCGAGCCAATGCCGCGCCCACCGCTCGCCCAAGTGCGTCGACGCGAGGTATCGATCGACGAGCCGCTCGTAAGCGTCTTCACGCGAGTCGGCGACGAACTCAGCAACCTCCTCCGGCGACGGCGGCAGGCCGAGCAGATCAAATTTGAGTCGCCGAATCAGAGTCGTACGATCGGCCTCAGGAGAGGGCTTGAGACCTTCCCGTTCCAATCGGGCGACGATGAAGGCATCGATTGAATTTCGAAATCTGAAACTCGAGATTTCAGATTCGAGATTTGAAATTTGAGATCTCGGCCTCATCGGTCCCACCAACGGTCGAAACGCCCAATGCGTCTTCAAGACATCCTCTTTCTCGCTGCCGTCGTCCGGCCACTCGGCTCCGCTGTCGATCCAGCGTTTGAGTAATTCGATTTCCGCTGCCGTCAGCTTCTCCCCTTCGGCCGGCATTTCGAGTCCTTCTTCCAACCCCGCCACGACGCGAAACAACGGGCTCTCGTGACTCTTCCCCGGCACAATCGCCGGCCCCAAGTCGTCGCCCCCTTTGAGCACCGCCCCCTTGCGATCCAACCGCAACCCCGCCTTCTTCTTCTCCGGCCCGTGACACGAAACGCACTTCTTGACCAGCAAAGGTTGGATGTGCTTGGCAAAATCATTCACGCTGTCGGCAGCGAGTACGAATGATGTGTGGCTCAGCAAAATGAGAGTGACAGCGATGAGCCAAAAGCGATCGGAGGCGGGTGTGCAAATTGCAGAATTTGCCGTCATCGACTTTTTCACTTCCAAGCCTCCTTTTGCAAAATCAAAAATTCGCACACCCAACCTCTCAACCTCAATAGATCAATAATAGATCAAGAACCGAGGGAGCGATAACCGCCGTCGATCACCGAGCCAATCCCGCAGTTCCAGGTTCGTCTTCATTATCCCCTGACGCATGAAGTTCATTGACGGCCAAAAGTCTAGTGCTTCGTCATCATTGAACGACGCTGAAACTGTGCGCCTCATCGTCTTATTTGAGCAAGGCCACGAATTGCGCCTGTTGGAAGGGCATTGTCACCATTGACGAGTGAGATCAATCGCGACTTGACAAAGTCCACTTCGCATCGCGGAGAGCTCAAGCGGCTACGGCTTCCTTGACTTTGATCACCCCCTGATTACATTCCGACCCCTTGCTTCAACAAGGCCTAAGCATTTTCCCGCACCCCTAGCTCAATTGGATAGAGCATCGGTCTACGGAACCGAAGGTTGCTGGTTCGAGCCCAGCGGGGTGTACCTAGAGCCGCAAGGACTTGCGTCTTGCGGCTCTTTTCTTTGGCAGTGAGTTGTACCCGGGTACATTTTGCGATTCGACCTGGCCAGTCACCCTCCGTTTGGGGAGAGTGCCTCAATTGAGGAGGTGCCATGTCTGAACTGGCCAAACGGAACGACGACGGTCGCAGGGCAGAGTCTCGAACAGAGGCGTTCCTGTTGGATCGCTTTTGGGTTCTCAAACTCTCCGTGGACCTTGATGGTGCGGTATTCGTCGTCCAACCGGCGACTCGATCAGTCGATGCCCTTCATCAGCACACAACCACGCATTCATTTTCCGTGGTCCAGTCTCGGTCTTACAGAGACGGGGCAGAGGTAGAAGTTGCAGGATCGTTTGTCGAACTGCCGGATCGCAAACCTCAGAGACAATTCTTCGTCTCCATCCACGCTGTCGATAGTTTCGGAGTGGCTTCGGATTACTTTTTCTCTGCTGAAGAAGTGCAGTCAATTTTCAGACGAATGGTGAACCCAGCCGGACAAGAAGTCTTCGTGTTTTCGATCACGGATGAGCGGAACTGCAGCCAGTTCCGGAGAAAGAACCGCGAGAAGGAGAGCATGATCTCGAAGGCCCTCGCCGACGTTGATCTGCAATAGAATCAAACCTACCTGAACCAAGTGTGCGAGATGCCCGGTTCAGGATCAATCCGACCGTTGATGATTCAGGTTGCCGAAAATCAGTGGCAGATGCGTTATCGTGATGTCCTCTTCGAGTTCGAAAGAAATGAGAACTCCATCATTTGCGTATCGAAGTCCGACTCCTCTGGGAAAAAGGTGATTGCCCACCTGCTGGCAGACAATCCCTTGGATGACTATGAGTTCGACCCGTTGAATGAGGAATGGGTTCGCCGATCTCAGTGATTTCGTTCCGGCATCTCAATTGTCGGTTGGCGGTAGGATGAGGCAGGAACGGAGAACCTCGGCATCCTTCTGGATGTCTCCTGGTGCATAGTGCTTCCGAGTCGTTTCCCAGGACGAATGTCGCATCACCCGACAGATCACCAAGGGTGGGACTCCAGCATTTCGGAGTCGTTCGCCGCAAGACCGACGTAGGTCGTGGGCCGAGGCATACTTGGCAAGACGCCCCGTTCGTGTCTGGGCCGGCTCCACTTCGATGTTGGCCGCTTTCCCAATCCGAGCAATGACTTTGCCGACCCACTCGGCGTCAGGTCGCTGATAGCGAACTTTTCTCCTGATCCTCAACTGCAATGACTGAGGATTGAATACCCAACCTTGACGCTGTTCCGGCGGCGTTTCCAAAAGCAGAGCTTCAAACCAAGGTAAAAGTGGAATGCTCTGTTCCGTGTCGTTCTTCTGCATCGCTGCCGGGATCTCAAGAATTGAAAACGAACCTTTTCCCCACACCGGTCGGATGGTTTCAGTTCTGTCCCAGGACACATGCATCAGTTCGTCCAGTCGTAGGGCTGAGGTCCACAGTCCTCTGAGCACATGCTTCCAAGATTCTGCGACTTCGTCACCGACGACGGCGGCCGTTGCTTGTAACAAACTCTCGAATTCCCGTTCCGTGATTGGCCGGCCCTTCATGGCCTTCAACTTCGCGGTCTTCAGCTTCCGAATCTTCGGTGCCGTTGGAAGCCAGTCTTGCAGGTGTGCCCAGCTCAGTGCCGCCAAGACGCAACCGATGTAGCCCTTCACGGTGTGAGGCGATCTGGGCTTCTTCCGTCGAGACTGTTCGCCAGCCAAGAGTTTGGCTTGTAGTTGCTGCAAGGCGTTGGGATCAGCCATGTCGCTCAGAGTCTTGGGCTTGAGAATGCGTT
>QWQF01000213.1 GCA_003669125.1 Planctomycetota bacterium | reverse complement strand
CTTGAGCTTCTTGTTGCGGTCGGGGGTGATGACGTAGCCGCCGCGGTCGATGTAGAGCGTTCCCTCGGTCCCCATGAACTCGACCATCGATCCGTTGCGAGCGTTGCTGAATGTTCCCTCGAAATACACCTGCACGACGCGGTCCTTGGCGGGCGCGTATCGCAGCAGCGTCTGCACGGTGTCGGGAGTCTCCCACAAGCCGGGAGCCATGAACCAGTCGCCAACGCTGGTCGCGACCTGCGGATGATCGAGGTCCAAAATCCAATGCACGACGTCAATCCAATGCACCATCAAGTCGGTGAAGATGCCGCCGCCGAAGTCCCAGAACCAACGCCATTGCCGCATGCGGTACTCGTCAAACGGCTGGTCCTTCGCGTTGCCGAGAAACCGCTTCCAATCGACGCTCTTGGGGTCGGTCGAATCCTTCGGCCGCTGTGCTCGCGGCGAGTTGCGGTTCCAGGTCAGATGCACCTTCAAGACGTCGCCGAGCTGGCCGGACCTGATGATCTCGTTCGCCTTCTGAATGTGTGGCATCGACCGCTGCTGCGTCCCCACCTGCACAATGCGACGATGTTTGTTCTGAGCCTCAATGACGGCCGTCCCTTCGGACAAATCGTGTGTCAGCGGCTTCTCAACGTACACGTCCTTGCCTGCGGCGCAGGCATCAATTGTCAGCGGCACATGCCAGTGATCCGGTGAACCGATCAGCACCGCGTCGATGTCCTTTCGGTCGAGCACCGCGCGGTGGTCTTTCGTGGCGAACGCGTTCGGCTCCGCCAGTTTTTTGCCGGCTTCGAGCGCCGTGTCCCACACGTCGCACACTGCGACGATTTTTACGCCGGGAATCGTCCGCAGCGACTCCATCAGCCGTCGACACCGTCCGCCGGTCCCGATGCAGCCGACGTTGATGGTCTCGTTGGCGGCGAAGCCCTTCGCAGTGGCCGAGTAGCCGGCGGCGAGCACTCCTGCGGCGGTGGCTCCCACGGATTCCAAAAACTCGCGTCGATCAGCTCGGTCGGTCATCACGCACCCCTTCGAATTTCGGTTTTCGGATTTCGAGTTTTCGTCACGATACCGTTGCGCCGGCCATTTGCCACCGACGGCGACGAGTCCTATTATTCGCGGCCGATCCAGACCACCAAGGAACTTCACCCAACGCATCATGGCCAAGATCACGTTCGTCAACGAGAAGAAGACTATCGACGTCGAACCGGGCAGCAACCTTCGCAAGGTCGCTCTCGAAAACGGTATCCCGCTGTATTGGGGGCCGCACAAGATTTTCAACTGCATGGGCTTTGGCCAGTGCGGCAGTTGCAAAGTGCTGATCACCAAGGGTGAAGCGAATGTCAGCCAGCCAGGTTTGTGGGAACGCTTCCGCATCCTCGCCGGCCCGCTGCTGTTCTTCTGGCGACTTGGCAACGAGAAGACGCTGCGGCTCTCTTGCCAATGCCGAGTGAACGGCGACGTCGAAGTCGAAACCACGCCGAGCGGCAACTGGCACGGCGAACGCTTCTGGGGCTAAGTCTGAAGCCGAATCACTTCTGCGGCTCGTGGACAATTAGCACGACGCGCCAGTGAGTGGTGCTGACCTGGACCACTCGCTGGCGCGTCGTACTGGTGTGGCCTCGAACGAACCGCTCTATTTTTTTCGCGCCGCCTTCAAGCAGGTTCGAAACGCGCTGACGGCTTCTTTCACGACGACTCCGTTCCGCGTACCGTCTTTGCACGCTGCCGAACGAATGCCGACGATGTCTGGCTCCAGCGAGTGCAGGTCGTTGAGTTTGTCGCAGCCCAAACCTCCCGCGAGTGCGACCAATCGGCCACCTTGATGCAGTGCGTCCGCATGCCGTTTGAGGTCCGCTCGGCTGATCCATTCCCACAGACTGCGGCCTTGCTTGGCCCAAGTGTCGAACAGCACTCCGACACAACCGCCGGTCTTCGTGAGCGACTCTTCCAAGACGGCATCGACGATCGCGGTCGGCGACGGAGCTCCTGCCGCTCGCCAATCCGCATACGCGACGGCCACCCAGAAGAACTTCGTTTTCGCGTTGGTCTCGAATTCCTTGCGGACTTCTTTCCAGCGATCCGGCCAGTTGGCGTCTTTGCCGACCTTTGCCGTCCCCACTTTGACGTAGGTCACACCGGCCGGCAGTTTGGGGATCTTTTTGAGGTTTTCCCAATCCGAGAGTTCACCGACGGCAACACTGATCGGAATCGTCTTGGACTTCTTGCGAACGGCCGTCACGACTTTGCCGATGTTCGCCACCGAAACCATGCCGAGCGGGCCATTCTTCGGGTCTTTTAGGTCGAGGATGTCGCATCCACCGGCCAGGGCGGCTTCGGCTTCTTTCACATCGCGGACACTCACTAGCAGCCAGGGAGTGTCGCCTGCCGCGACTGGGGCATCCTTCGTCATCGTGTCTTATTTCACTTTCGAGAGTTGTTTGACCAGGCAAATCGTATGGCTCAGCCACAACCGCCGCAATTCTACGAACGCGAGTTGGCAGATTCGGTCGAAACTCTCACGAATTCAGCGAGGTCAAAAAGTCATCGCCTTCCGATTTCTTAGGGTCGCGTGATCGTCACGGTGTTGCTGCCGGATTCGTTGCCGGTGGTAAGTTGCACGAAGAGCTTGAAGGAGGCCACATCGCCGGACGCGGCCAAGCCCTCGGCGGTGGAAATGGTTGTGGTGCCGGGCGGGAGGTTGCCGACAACGGTGGCGGTCGCCGCGTCATAGGTCGCGCCGGGGGACATGCGGAGTTGGTATCCCGCCAAGGTCGCGGCGGTGGAGGCGTTCCAGTTGAACACCGCCTGACCGAGGCCCGCGTTCCAACCACCCGTCAGCGTGACGGCCGAAGGGGTCGAGCCGGGGGGCGGAGTCAGATCGGGCAGCGACAGCGTCAGCGGATTAGTGGGGCCGAGCAGCCCCTCGACCATCGAGCGGTACTGGACCATCCGTTCGCGAGCCAGCGGCAGCAGCGCATCGCGCTGTTCGCGGGCGATCCGTTCGTCATTTTCGACCACCGTCACGGCAGAAAAGGCCAAACGCATCGCCACCAAGTCCGCTTGGAAGTTTGCGAGCGTATAGGTTCCGAGCAACAGCGGTCCCGTAAAACCGGGGATCGTGGCCGCGTTGATCGTGGCCCACAGATTGGACATATCATCGAAGGGGTTCAAGAACTTCGATTCCGCGCTGGAGAAGGGGGGCACCAAGGGGGCAGCTCCCGCATAACTGGTGCCCGGCAGCAGCGCTCGCAGGATGGCCCGAAACTGATTCATCCGCCCGACCAACGCCTGCTTGGCCGTGTCCCGATCCTGACTGACGATCTCCCGCGTATTTTCCAGCCCGATCAACCCCGTCAGGGCCGCGTCGATCGCATTGCGATCCGCCAGGAACAGGGCGAGCGTGTAGTTCCCTTGCAGCTTCAAATCGGTGGCTGATGTCCCGCCGAGCTGTGTATTGACATCCTCCCAATGGGCCAAAAACTCATCCATCACGGGAACGTAAGAACCGATGTCGCTGATGGGCATGTTGGATTCTCCATTGCGAAAGAGTGGTCTTAAATCTCAAAAATGGCACGTCGCATTTCTAAAACGGCGCTTCGAAACCCAAAGAACTGATGCTGAATTTCTTGAATTGTGTCTCAAATCGCGTCAATTGGACGCAAAATCTCTAAAAAGTAACAGCAAAATTCTTGAAAATAGAGCACGAAGTCTTTGCGATTTCGTTCAAAGTCCAAGAGATCTCCTAGTAAGTCCTGAAGATGACGACCAGAGACCAAAAAATTCCGTCGATAGTCTTAGGAATTCTTCGCAGACTTAACGCATTTGAACCGCGGTGTCTGCCGATTTGATGACACAAGAATCCGATGCCAAGACAGATTTTGCATGCCCGCTGGCCAAGCTCTCTTCCAACACCTGAATCGTCTGCTCGGCTCGCTCGAGCCTGTCACGCAGGAGCACAAATTCGGCCGTCAAGCGGCTGACATCCGTGAAATGCTCACGCAACTGCTGATTGACGAAGTCGAACGCGGACATCGCTGACCTCTTTCAAAGTATTGGGCCTTGACCGAGGCCACAGAAAGGTAGGAAGTGTTCTATCGACCGGTTCCGCGAAAGGCGAATTGATTCCGGCCCAAAAATTGATTCCGGCCCAAAAACCGGAGAATGCGGTGGTCCGTTTGAGGTTCCAAGACGCAGCACTTTGGAACAACAGCCGAGCCTCTTGAGGCGACTTGACCCACGATCCCTAAAAATCATGCGGCCTTCACGTTCCCTTAAGGTTGGCCATGCCACAGTGGATTCCGAAAGACTGAAGTCGCTGGTGTTCTGGACCCGCTGGGGCAGGATGGCCGCCTTCTCCAATCGCCGAGTTCCCGGGTTTCGATCGCCTTTATTTTCGTTCGAGGCAATTGCAAGCCTCGTCATCACTAAGGATTCCTTTCAGGAGACCTGTCATGTCCGCGAAACGTCGAGGGTTTACTTTAATTGAGTTGCTGGTGGTCATCGCGATCATCGCCATCTTGATCGCACTGCTGCTGCCGGCTGTCCAACAAGCCCGCGAAGCGGCGAGACGCAGCCAGTGCAAGAACAACCTGAAACAAATCGGACTTGCGCAGCACAATTACCACGACACCTGCAAGATGTTCACGCCTTCGACCGTGAACCCAGGTTCCAACTTGTCCAGCAGCTTCGTCCCGGCGGGCCAAGTTCGGAATCATACCGGCTATCTTTACATGTTGCCGCACATGGACGCGGCACCTCTTTTCAAGAAGATCGACTTCAATTTGGCAACCGGCAAGGCCGACTGGCTGGCGATTGGCGGGGGGGGCGATCAGGTCGTCGTGCAGAATACCGCGGTCGGCGTTTTTGTGTGTCCGAGCGAATTAAACTACGACAGCCATCACACATATGCGACTCAGAATATGTATACAATCACGGCGGCCCAACGTGTGAGTTACGGCTTCGTTCATGAGACCACAGAATATGATAGCTACGCTGGCCGAATCTGGACACGCAACTTGAATGCCAGTCGTTCGGTATTTGGAATCAATGCCTCTGCGGGTACGGCGCATATCAAGGATGGCACGTCGAGCACCTTCATGTTGATCGAGACGCCGTTCCAAAAACAGAATGTCGCCTATGGCCCATTTTTGGCGGCGTACACACACACACACTTCATCATCCCCACGACCTACGGAATTAATAAGCCTTGGACGCCCCCGAATCCACTTCCCTACGCTTGGGGGGCCGGCAGCCAGCACACGGGGGGGTGTCATGCCGTCATGGCCGATGGTGCCGTGAGATTCATCAATCAAACACTCCATCCAACCGTCGTCGCAGCGCTCGTGAGCATCGCACAAAGAGACGTAGTGGCGAATTTTTAGCGATTTCCCTGGGTAAATTTAGCAATCCATCCGCTTCAATCCGAAATGAGCTGGGGCGGTGTTCGAAACGATTTCACTAGTAGGTATCCGAATGACATACAAACACTTTTTACTATTCCTGATTCTCTTCGTCCCGGCTGTTGGTTGCAGTGGCGGTAGTAGTGGCTTTAAGGGCGTTGATGTTTCTGGGACTGTGCTTATCGACGGAAAACCATTGGAGGGCGTGGAGGTTTACTTTTTCACGGACCAATTTGAGGGATTTGGTAAGACCAACACAGAGGGTAAGTATCAACTGGTTAGTGGAGCGGCACCAGGGCCGAATAAGATCTATTTCAAGAAGTTTAACCCCGATGCGGTTAGCGGAATCGACATGTCGATCCCTGGGATGGATGCCGGTCAAGCCGCTGCGATGGCGGAAGCGAAAGCAGCGGAGTCCGGAGGAAAAAAGAAGGCGACGTCACTCAGTCTTGTTCCGCCTGAGTACAGCGACCCCAAGACAACGAAATTGAGTTTTCCAGTTCCTGCGGCCGGTACCAGTAGCGCCGATTTCAAAATCTCGTCGAAATAGTTGGTTCCAGAAGATTTCAGTAATCGGCAGAAATCCAAGTTGACCTTTCCTGTTCCAGCCGGCGGCACCACGAGCGCCGACTTCCGCTTGTGATTCCGGCCGCCGTCGCGGATTTGGAAAACGCTCTGGACACGATGGCGTCCAAACACCTACCACTCCGCCCGACTACTTCCCAAGGAGAGGGGCAATGATGGGCAAGGATCGCCGGTTGG
>QWQF01000159.1 GCA_003669125.1 Planctomycetota bacterium | reverse complement strand
TGCTCAGCAGCGCGACGGCTTCGGGAGTGACCAGCCGTGGTTCGCGGTAGAGGTAGATTCCCAATCCGACGAACGCTCCGACAACGATCGTGCGGATCGAGTTCTTCGGCAGGTACAGCGGATGACGTTCCTTTTCGAGGACACCTTCTTGCTCCAGTCGCTGCAACACGACCGGCGTCAACGACACAAACCGCCGCGACGTGAAGTAGTGCGCCAGCGCGATCAGCAAAGTTTCGATCCACAGCGGGTCGGGACTTCGGCCGAATGCCGTTCGCGCGACGACCACCGCAACCACGATCAGCGTCAGCAATGCTCGCACGCTGCCGGTCGGCAGCCCCAGCGGCGGCCACGTCTTCGGAGAGTTTTCAAACTCGTTCATCGCGTTGAACTCCGAAATAGTTATCCCAGCGAATTGAAGACGAGTCCGGTGAGCAGCTTCGGATAAAAAAACGTGCTCTTGGGCGGCATCTTTTCGAGCTTACTGGCGATCTGTTGGACGTGAGTGATCTCGGCCGGCGGGACCAGCACCGCGAGCTGACCACTCTTCGCGTGTTGAGCTTCGATGACCTCGTCGAGAATGTGCGGGAACTTGAACGTCGGATTCGAGTCGGGATACGCCCGCTTCAGACAGTGCTCGACGACCAGCTTGTGCAGCAGCGCGACACCGAGTCCGTGCCAAGCGTCGCTCTGTTCGGGAGCGAGTGTCTTCATCGGCGAGGCATCGGTGACTCGGCCGAACAGCCAGCGGCCGTCTTTGATCGTGCCGAAACCGAAGACGTTTTGGCCGCCGTCGGCCGTGACCATCTCCCAAGCTTCCTTCGCGCCGGCGGCTCCGGTGCCGCAGTCCTCAAATTCAAAGTTGGCGGCCAGAGCGGATTTCAATTCATCAACCGTGAGTTCCGGCAGACCGGAGAACAACCGGTGCGTCGGCAGAATCGCGAGGCCGGGATCGTCCATGCCGACCAGCATCATCAGCACGAAGTTGGCGGGGTGATTTTCGTCGATCGTCTGACCCTGCTCGATCAACCAACGGCGGTAGTTGCACGAGGTCTCGTAACGGTGATGCCCGTCCGCAATGAAGATCGGCTGCGACTTGAGCGAGTCGCGGACCTGATCGATCACCACTCGGTCGCTCACCGGCCAGAAGCGATGCTTCACGCCGAGATGATCGGTCGCTTCCAGCGGCGTCAGGCCGACGATCGCCTTCTCCAAAATGGTTTGAGCCTTCGTCTCCGGATCGGGATACAGACCGAAGACCGGCGACAGATTCAGCTTCGTCGCCTTGGTCAGCAGCAACCGATCGGCCTTCGGGCCGGACAGCGTTTGCTCGTGCGGATAAACGCAGCCTTGGCCGAACTCTTCGAGGCGGCAGCGGCCGACGAAACCTTTGCGGCAATAGCGACGGCCTTCCCAGTCGAACTCCTGGTGATAGACGTAGAGCGTGTCCTCTTTCTCGCGGAACCAGACACCTTCGGCTTGCCACTCCTTCACAAAGCCGGCGGCTCGCGAGTACTTGTCGTTCGGCGACGTATCCCCCGGTTCTTCACGATTGAAATCCACGCGGATGACGTTGCACGGATGCTGCTTGTAAAGCCGCGAGCGAAAGTTCTCGTCGATGACGTCGTACGGTGGCGCGACCACGTCCGAGAGATCGCCCACCTGAGCCAGGTCGTACCGCCACGCACGAAACGGAAGAATGTCAGCCACAAGAAGTCCTCCTGAAATTCAAAGCCGCTGTGCCTTCTGTGTCTTTGTGGTGAAAAACGGATTTACCACAGAGACATAGAGGGCACAGCGGAAAACCATTAACGAGAAAGTTGAGCGAACGCCCGCCGGGCTTCAGCCACGAAGCGGACGAGGAGTTTAGTCTCCTTCACTCCGGGAGACGACTCCACGCCACTGGCGGTATCGACGCCCATTGGCCGTACCGATTTGATTGCGGCGGCGACGTTTTCAGGAATCAATCCGCCCGCCAGGATCAGCGGCGGCCAGTTCGCTCGGTCGTAGTCACGAGCGATCAATTCCCACGGCGCGACAGCACCAGTGCCGCCGAACGAGCCATCCACGCGAGCGTCCAACAGGCATCCCGCGAGTCGCACGTTGAGCCGCTTGCACTCGGCGAGGAACTCGGCGACCGGCTGCAAACTCTCGGCGATGCGAAACGCTTTGAGGATCGCTCCGTCAGGATGACGCTGCTGAAGTTCGTTGACGAACGCCGGAGTCTCGTCTCCGTGAAGTTGAATCGCCGTCAATCCGGCCTGTGCGGTGATGGACTCGATCTCGTCCCGCGAGTGATTGACGAAGAGTCCGATTGCCTGAGTTGATGTCGCCGAGAGTGCCGACACGATCCGCGCCGCATCCGCCGGCGTGACAGAACGCGACGACTTCGCAAAGAAGTTCAGCCCGACGGCAGACGCTCCGGCCGCCGCAGCGGCTTCGGCAGTGGCGACATCGCGAATGCCGCAGACCTTGATCCAACCAGAAGTGACGAATGAACGGAACATCGGCTACTTCGGTTCCTGCATCGCCTCGAACTTGGCGATCCATTTTTCGGGGTCTTCCTCGAACGCCGCTTTGCAGCCGGTGCAGCAGACCCAGTACGACTTCCCTTTGTGGCTGACCTGCATTGTCCCCAAGCCTTGCGAGATCACGCAGGTCTTCTCTTTGAAGTCGCTGTCGTCGAGTGCGAACGACGTCCCTTCACGCTGGCTGGCGACCGTGTCGAACCGGACGAAGTTCTTGCCCCGCAGTCGCGACAGCTCCAGCAGATAACGGTTGTTGTCCTGCTGGTTCATCACGACCTGCCAGCGATCCTTCGCGTCGCCGGTCTCGGTGAGCAGCAATTTGTAGGTCCGTTGCGGCGTCTGCTTCTTGTCCTCGCCGGGTTTGTCGACAGGCTCGGCCGTGTAGATACCTTGCAGCACACGCTGCTTGCCCTCTTTGTCAGCCACTGTCATCTGGAATTTCTCTTCCTCGACGAGATACGTCAGCCGCATGGTTTTGAAATACGCGCCGGCCTCTTTCGTGGCCATCGCCAGCGCCGGCTGAGCACGATCAGTCTTCCAATCCCAGACCCATTGCAGGTCTTCGTACTCCTTCGACTTGTCGATGATCGCATGCCACGGGCCGAGCACCACCTGAATCGGCTTGAGCGCCTTCTTGACATCGTCGAGCTGCTTCTCTGGCGGGACGTTCTTCTTTGTGGTCTTCGCCGTGCTGTTCGATTTCTCATCCCCGCCACCAAGTTTCACCGGAGCGAACGACTCTGTGGGCGAGTCCTCTTTTGGCGCGGATGACTTCGATTCATCGCTGGATTCTTCGGTCGTACTGGCCACGAGAGCCGGTTTCTTCGAGCCACTCATCGTTGGCTTGCTCGCCTCTGGCTCGATCGCACCGCCGCAGCCACAAATCCAAACGCTGACAACCAGCGACCCCAACAACGCACCGCTGCAACGTGTAAAAACAGTCATGACCAATCTCTTCAGGTTTTGGATTTCAAGTTTCGGACTTCTCAATTCACCCAGCCACTCTCGCACCAGTTCGCCTCATTCGGTGTCGCGAGCGAATTCAGCGGCCACAACGGCCGATGAATTTTGTCGAATCGCATCTCGTTCCAGTGTGGCGACGCACAGCCAGGACAATCGGCGAGCAGCGATCCGGCGACGAAAGGATCATAGTCGGCTCGGAACCCCGAGGGCGACTTCGCGATGACAATTCCGCAGGAGCGCGGATCGAGTCCGACCGATTCGTACAGCCGCGGCGAACTGCCGGGACCGCCCCGCTCGACCAACAGAATCTGCACGTCTCCCGCACGCACGATCGCGCCGCGCCCCATGTGGACCGGCAGGTTCTTGCTGATGTGCCCGGTCAGCGTCCATTCGACGCTTTGCAGTTTCTCGACGGTGCCACGGACACGAACGGGAGACGAATACTCCGGAGCGAGCCGACCGCCGACGTCAGAGTCAAACGTCCCACCAACTCCGACGCGATACGCGTCGGCCACGGCGATCGGATCGACCATAAACGTCAGCGCGCCGTGCGGAATCTTGATCGCGGCGAGCAGTTCGCGCAGCAGACACGTCGAATCGCCGGGTGCACCGCTGTTCGTCGCGTCGGCTCCGTCGCCGATCACGATCGGATGCTTGCCGAGCGCGAGTGCTCGCTTCACGACCTCGGCCGGCGGCAAGCGATCGACCGTTTCGAGTTCGTGGCGGATGCTCCAGCAGGTCGAACAGAGTTGATCGACGGTCTGTTCCCAGCGCGACTCACGGCGATTCGTCGTCAGCATGACCGTCCAGCCAAGCTGCGGAGCATCGAACCACGGCATGACCATCGCCACGTTCGCGGCCAGCACGTCGTCCTCGGCTTCAAGTTGTTTGAGCCGCTCGTAAATCGGAGCCGGCGGGCCAGTGAACGTGTTGTGATATTCGGCGGCCGTGAACATCGGCAGCTTGCGCCAGATCGTCTGCGTGCGGACGCCTCGTTTCAGAATCTTCCATAAGCCGCGCACGGCTCGTTCGCCGGTCTGCCACGAGTCCAAATGCGGCGCGGTGTGATAGCCGCACAGCAGATCCGCATTCGTGAGCATCCGCCGCGTCAGATTCGCGTGCAGATCAAACGTCGCGACGATCGGCACGCCGGGACCGACTTTCGCGCGAATTCGTTCGAGCAACGCGCCGCTCAGGTCCGGCTCGTCCTCGGCCGCCATCGCTCCATGCAAGACGAGGCACACGGCATCCAGCGGCCCCGCGATGCGGAGTTGTTCGTCGAACGTCTCGAAGATTCGCTTCGCGGTCGCGGATTCGACCGCGCCCCACGGCCAGCAAGTGAATCGAGCCAGCCCGATCAACTCGCGTGGGGGCTCCGGCCACTGGAGGATTCCCGACAACACGCCGCCGATCTCGCCGGTCTGCCCGTACCTCTCGAAGATCTCCGGCCCGACGGCGATCCCCCAGTTCTCGAAGTCCGACCAGCGGGTCAAATTTCGATTGAACGTGTTCGACTCTTGCCACATCTGGCCGATGGCGATTCGCATGGTTGGTTTCTCGTCAGATCGCGGGGGTGAGGAGTGGCAGAAAGACAAGCACGACGCACAAGCGAGTGACCTCGGTGCGTGCCACTCACGTTCGCGTGGGTGTGCCCACAAATCTTGGCAAACGCAAACTAACCCGAAGCGTGAGCGAGGGCGAGCGCTCCAAACGAGAGTCATTGTGCAATCGACGTTTCGTGAAGCGTTCGCCCTCGCTCACGCTTCGGGTTCGTGTTTGCCGCCGAAGTCGTCTGCCAGGAATCATTGCCGCACCCGTCCTCGGAGTCGTAGCCGGCTGGTTCGCTCACTCCACAGAATCGGTTTTGAAAGGCATAGCAGGACAAAAGCCGCCGCGAAGTTGTCCCGCATCATCCACCGTCGATCCACAAAAATGCCCGGTCAGTCCTGCGACTGCCGGGCCTGACGGAACTCTGCTCCCGTCCTGACTTGGCGATCCCTCGGCCGGTTGCTCCGCAGCAGAGCCGGCCTCTGTTTCACCAAGCACCAGGACTTTACCCTCGGAATGTCTGGCGGTTGTTCGATTCCTTCAAAACCGGCCAAACGCGCCCACCGGTTCGTGCAGCCCTTGCGGACTCAACGCGGCCAACGAAAAATGACTGTCACTCGTCCCACAACCGCAATGATTACAGCACCTGTTCACTGTCGGTTTTGAAGCGCCCATCGGTGGCCGGACTTAACGCGCCCAATGACACCATCAACAACGACGGCGACGAAAGCCCCCCCAGCGACTCCCAGACAATCAACGTCCCCTGAACCGCCAGCCGTCAACGACTCGCTTGGGCCGCCGCTCTTCGCGAATCCACCCTCCAATCAATTCCTCATACAGGAGAATGAACATGAGCTTCCTTGATCCTGATGGTGATGGTCTCGATATCGGTGACGTCGCTGATATGGCGATCATAGCCCATGTGTTTCAGCATGCCAGTAACTCCAATGCCAATGGACCGCGATGCCCCGCCTGTGGTGGACGTCTCCAGACTCAGGGCATACGCAGCTAATAGGACGGATTGTTCAGTAGAAGTTGGATGAGGTAGTTGTCGTCCCAGCCGGCGGTTTTTCGTTTGCAGGCAATGCCGGCCTTGACCGTTTGATCGGCTTTCAGAAGCGAGACGGCGATGCGATTGAG
>QWQF01000210.1 GCA_003669125.1 Planctomycetota bacterium | reverse complement strand
GGCCGGAGCCGGTGCAGAGCGAGACGTTTTTCATTCGCGCCGCGCTGGCGGCGACCGGCAACGAAACTCCGTGGGTTCAACCGACGACCGTGAAGTGGTCCGAATGGACGCCGACGTTTCACACGAATGCGAAAGCGGCGGATGAGGCTTCCGTCGAGCCGCTGCTTCGTTCGGGAAATGCGGCTCCTAAAACGGCTCGGCGGGAGCTTCGCCCTCCCGAAGGACAGCCTGCGTTCAACGACCTCGATAAGTACGCAGCGGTCGTGTTGGCGAATGTGCCAAAGTTGACCGATGCTCAATTCGCCGCGCTGACCGATTATGTGCGGCGCGGCGGCGGTGTCGGCCTGGCGCTGGGCAATCAGATTGATCGAGACAGCTACAACCAGCAGCTCTTCGCAGAGGAAATCGGATTGCTGGGCGTATCGCTCACAGACATCGAATCGGAAACTCCGGAGCAGCGAGAGCAGGGCGTGTTGATCTCCAACGCGACGCTCGAATCGCCGTGGTTGCAACGCTTCCGAGCGGAACGGGGCGCGGCCTTCACGACCGCTCGGTTCAGCCGCTGGTGGGGGGTGGAGATTGCAGAAGGCGGAAAGCAGGAGGCAGAAGGCAGTGACGAGTCGGAAACGAAAGCCGTTGAACGTCCGCCAGCGATCGCGTTGGCTCGATTGCAGTTTGGGGCACCGTACCTTGTCGGAGGTCAGTTTGGTCGCGGCAACGTGTTGCTGCTGACGTCGCCGTTAGACGCCGATTGGAACACTCTGCCGGCGAGACCGGACTTCGTGGCGTTCGTGCATGAGTTGCTGTTTCAACTCGCGTCGCGTCGTGGTGAGCGAAACGTTGCCGTCGGCCAACCGCTGGTCAGTCTGCTGCCGAATGCGGCTCAGCCGGCTGAAGCTGGAGCGACGGAAAACTTCGTCATTGAGGGGCCGGACGGTGAACCGCACGAGCCGAAGATCAATGGCGAAGGAGCCTCGCGGCTGTTGGTGCTCGATGACACGTCACTGCCCGGCGTGTATGTCCTGCGTCGCCGTGAGCCGGAGGACGAGAAACGTTTGGCCGGCAAGGCAGAGGCGGATCGCAAACCCGTTGCGCCGGGAAAGGACAAGCTCGCGAAGCCGCTCGCCGCACAAGGCCGTGAGTTGTTCGTGGTCAATGCGGATCGCGCCGAGTCCAACCTCGCGCCGCTGACGGACGAGCAAATCGCTTCGATCACCGCTGACGAGCGATTGCAGTTCATCCGCGAAGGGCGTGAGATTCAAGCGGCGGCCTCCAACGAACTGCCGCGACACGAACTGTGGCAATTGTTGTTTCTGGCGTTTCTCGCGTTGCTGGTCGGCGAAGTACTGCTGACTCGCAAGCTGGTGCGCGGCGGGCATGTCGCCACGGATGCCTGAGCCGCCTCGGTCCACTTGAGTGCCAAAGCGGTCACCGCATCATTGACAGCACGCTCGGCCCGTACGGCCATCCGAAAAATGGCGATGTGGCGGCGAACATTTGATGGCGGCGTTCGAAGCCAAACAAAGCCGCGGGTCTCGTGGCTGAGCCGTTCGAGTCGAAACTCGAGGGTGAACGCCAGGAGACCCGCGGTTGGTTCGGCTCGCCGGTCCCTGCGGAGCGTCGAGCCGGAGTGTTTGGTTCGTCAACTCGGAGCGAATCTACGCGGCCGGTTGTTCGGGAAGGGCAATCTGTTCGGTCAGGTGAGCTTTGTAGTAGCGAGTGCCGCGTGTGTCGTAGAAGTAAACGTCGTTGTGATCGCTGGCCCAGACGGCTCCGAGACGCACCTGTCGAGGCCCCTGCAATGAGAACTGATAGCCGCACAGCTTGCCTTGCTTGATGAGCGGAGAGTGCCGGACTTTCGTTTGCTCCAGCAGCAGGTTTTCTTTGTCGCAGAGCTTCGTGCGCACGAACGATTGCAGTTCGTCGAGCGTCCGAATTCCCAGCACGATGTCACTCATCACGTCCATCTCCGAGTGTTGCC
Source organism: Planctomycetota bacterium (assembly GCA_003669125.1). Taxonomy (GTDB): domain Bacteria; phylum Planctomycetota; class Planctomycetia; order Planctomycetales; family Planctomycetaceae; genus SXKJ01. Next base: position 18,774 of record QWQF01000210.1, on the reverse strand, counting down.
GAGGGGATATCGGCCGGGTCACCACGAAGCTGCGTTCTGTCGCTGGCTCGCCGAGCAACCGACATCGCTGGCTTGCTCCGCACGATGCGACTCGGCGGACGAACCGTTCCCGGCGGAACTTTTCGAGCCGGGAGGAATCCGCATCGCGGACAAATTCGCTACCATGCTCCCTTCGCTCGGCGAACCGACTCGGACGCGGCAAGTCGCACTGAAGTCAAACGCTGAGCCTCACGGAAACTTTGCCGATTGTGCCTGCGACAATCACCTTCCTGATGAACCCCTGAAGGAGCCATCTCGTGCCCGTCATCACCCCAGCCTTACTGATCGAATTCGCCGTCCAACTGCTTTCCAAAGGGGGAGCCGATGCGGAGGAATCCGGCATCGTCGCCGACAGCCTCGTGCAGGCGAACCTCCGCGGACATGACTCGCACGGAGTCATGCGGATTCCGTTTTACCTGCAAAATGTAAAGAGCGGCCGGCTGCACGCCGGTGCGCGACTGTCGATCCTACGCGAGACCCCCAGCGTGCTCGTCACCGACGGTGGCTGGGGGTTCGGACAAGTGTTGGCTCGCGATCTGACGAACCGACTGATCGCAAAAGCGGCAAGTACCGGGATCGCGTGCGGGTCGTTGCGACAGTCGGCGCACATCGGCCGCTTGGGCGAATACGCCGAGATGGCCGCCGCAAAAGAGATGGCGTCGATCATCGTCGCCAACACGCACGGTGGTGCGCCGCGGGTGGCTCCGGTGGGTGGCAAGCGTCCGCGACTGGGAACGAATCCGCTGTGCATGGGCATGCCACGAGCGAGCGGCGGCCCGTTCGTGCTCGACTTCGGAACGAGCGCGACGGCCGAAGGCAAAGTCCGCGTCAAACACATCGCCGGTCAGCCGATTCCGCTGGGCTGGGTGCTCGACCCCGACGGCAAGCCGACGACGAATCCGGCGATGTTGTACGGCGATCCGCCGGGCACGATTTTGCCGATGGGTGGCGATCAGGCTTACAAAGGCTTCGGCCTGTCGTTTTTGATCGAGATGTTTTGCGGAGGACTGTCCGGAGGTCCGTGTGTCGGCCCGAATCCGCCGCCGCCGCTGGGGAACGAAGCGATCTTCATCGTGATCGATCCGAAACTGTTCTGCGGCGTCGAGCACTTGTTCCAGCAAGTCACCGGCCTGGAAGAGTTCGTCCGCAGCGTGCCGCTGATCGACGGAGTCAAAGAAGTCACGCTGCCCGGCGACCCCGAACGCCGCGTTCTCAACGACCGAACGGCGAACGGCATCCCGCTCGATGATGGCAACTGGCAGGCGCTGCTGAAACTCGCCGGCGAATTGAACGTCGCGGTGCCGAGCGTGGCGTAATTCGGAGAACCTCCCGATGGCCGAAGCCACAGACATTCAGCAGCAACGTGCGATCGAGGCGGCACAGGGCTATTTGATGCTCGACCTGCCCGACGCTGCGTTGAGGCGATTGGGCATCTTCGCGGACTCCGACGTCGCAAGTCCGGCTGTTGAGCAACTTCGAGGTGAAGCGTTCCGTCTGAAAGAAGATTACGAGCGGGCGCTGCAGCACTTCGAGCGCGTTTCGGACGATGCGGAAAAGAACCTCGATTTGCAGATGGGTAAGGCTTGGTGCTTCAAACGCACCGGCCGGCTCGACAAGGCGATCGAGTCGATGCGGGCGGCGTATCGAGGTTCGCCGAAAGTCGCGATCGTGCTCTACAACCTCGCCTGCTACTTCTCGCTGGCGGGTGAGAAAGAGGAGGCTCTCTCGTGGCTCGCACGAGCGTTCCGCATGGACAGCTCGCTGCGCAAACTTGTGCCGCGTGAGACCGACTTCGACCCGATTCGCAATGACCAGGACTTCATCTACCTGATGCAACTTTCCGAGCCCAAGGAAACTCGCAAGAAGTCATGAACGACATCGAGACGGAACGCCTGCAAAATCATCGGACGACGATCGTGCGTCCACAACCAAAACTCGACCTCGTTCATCGAATCATTCAGCAACGGCCTGAAAGAACTCCCGCGACTGCCGGTCGAGACGCTTGATCTGGAATTCTTCCGCCAAGTCACCGCCGGTTGCCTGCGAGCGATGAGTCTGGCGGTTGGGCATTGATCCAAAACATGCGGCGGCGCTCATCGCACTGCTCGACCGTCAGCCGCTCGATTTCGCCAACTGCACCGTGCGAGTGCTGCACAATCACCTCGACGAGGTTCTCCTCGCCACATCGTCGTCGCAGCCATTCGACGACCCCAAACTGAAATCGCAACTGCGGAGAGATCGGCACATCCAACGCCGCCAACGACCAGCGATCGAGCGGCAGTTCGCCATCCGTCACGCAACTTCGGACCGACTCCGGCAAGCGGCGCAGTCCTTCGTCAGTGAGTGTCACGCTGACACGTTCGGATCGCGCCGAATACACGCTCCAGGCCAGCCAACGATCACACAATTCCCAGCGCTCGGTCACCGGCCAGACGCAAACGAAGACGAGCAGACTCACCCGAAGCGTCAGCGAGGGAGCACGAGATGTCGGCAACGATGTTCCCTCGCTGACGCTTCGGGTTGGTGTGAAGGACCCGCAGGTACGCTGACCGAACAGCAGCCAGTTGTGCCCGATGAAGGCCAGGTTCCACAACAACACGCCCGGCCGATGTCCCAAGCCCAGCGGCCCCAGTGCGAGGATCAGTCCGACATGCAACGCGGTCGCGGCAATCAAGGCCGCTCGTCGAGTGCGTGGCCAGCACAATCCAATGGCGACCAGTAACTCGCCGACGGGAAGAAAAGCCGCCAGCCACGATTTCACACTCGCCGGCCAATTCATCGCGTTGATGCCGACGGATCGAAACAGCGACTCGATCAAAGTCTGTCCGTGTGAGGCCACGAAATTCGCATCGAGCTTCGAGATCGCGGACCAAAAATAGATGCTGATGGTCAACGCGATGCAGGGCAGATGGGTTACTTGCCCCGCTCTGGCGGAACTCCACCAGAGCGCCATCAGCAGCAGTTGCCACGCCCACGGTTGAAGCCGGTGCTGATCGAGAACTATCAACACGCCGAGCGAAACAGCGAACGCGATCCAACTTCGCCGTGAGTCCGGACGCCGTACATTCGAAGCAAGCGATCCCAGCAGAACACCGAGCACCAGCCAGTCCACGAACAGTGGCAGCGATCCGGCCCAACCGAACAGCGGGACTTGTGGGAACTCGGATTGCGGAGTCCACAGTTTCCAGGTCGCGCCGAACAGCGCGAGTCCCGCCACGGCCCACCAGCGGCGGAGCGTTGTTCCGCGTTCGTCTTCAGCGGCAAAATCGTCAGCCATGCGACTTGAAATAGGCGATCACACCGACGACGGCAAGCACAAAGAGCACCGTCAGCGTGATCTTCCAGAAGCTGTAGGGCCGCTCGCCTTGGACCTCGCCGGTGACAGCGTTGACGAGGACTTGAAACGTCTTGCCGTGGTAGCGATACGCCAGCAACCAGACCGGCAGCAGCAGATGCTTGAAAGTGATCGCGTCGTAGCGTGTCTTGATCTCCGAGATGCGCTGCTCGTCCCCGCCGATTAGGCCGTTCACGTCCGATGCGATTTCGGCGTCGATGCGTTTCTGCGCGATCGGGAAGCCTTCGTCGAGTTGCACTTCGTACGTCCGGGCCATGAATCCGGCGAGCAACTCTTGAGTGAACGGCTGGAGATTTTCCAACGGCCACGGCTCCAAATCGTCCATCAGGTCGCGGTTCATCCCATTCGTCGCCAGTACAAGCACGTCGTCAAAGAACCGCTGATGGCTGCCGCTGACGGACGTCCAACGAGTGCGGCGGTCTTGCCGCGTCTGATTGTTGTGTGTGACGGTGACGTAGTAATGATCGCCGCGTTCGCCCCAGTAGCGGCTGAAGGTCATCGAGTCGTACGTCCAAAACGGCAGGTACACGCCGTTGAATCGTCCCTCGACGCCACGCTGCAAAAACTCATTCGGTGCGAACCAGCGAGACCGCACCCATTCCGAGAGATTCCTCCGAGCTTTCTCTTTCTCCACCTGAAACGACAAGATGCCATGCACCGGCACCCGTTTGGGCGAGTCATGCACCTTGTCGCGCTGGAGCGGAACGCCGCAATACGGACACTCGCTGCTGGTCAGCGATCCGACGAAGACGACGTTGGCCCCGCAGACGCAACGGACTTCGCTTTGGCCTTCGTTCGTGTTGCCACCGGACTGCTGCTGCCACTCGCGGACTTTCTCCAGGATCGCGTGGAAGTCTTGTTCGGTGATCTCGGTATCGGGAGCCAGTTCGATCAGCTTCTCGTGTCCGCAGTACGGGCACTTGAGGTCTTGCTGCCCGATGTGGAATTCGAGGTCCGCGCCGCACTGTTCGCACGGAAAGATGCGGCCCTTGCCGTCATCGACGGACTCACCGGGCTTGGCGGACTTGGAAGAACCGGGTAAGTCAGCCATCAACGATTACCCCCACACCGGGCTTGTCCCGGTGCCTCGCGGGCTTCTGCACGACTCGGTCGATCCGTTGGAATGAATCCTCTCCAGGCCGAGTCGTGCAAAAGCCTGGAACCACTGGGACAAGTCCGGTGGGGCGAGAGGCAAACGATCACGGCAGTGGCGGCGGCGCGGCTCCGAACAGGCCGGCGGTTTGCGGCACCTCGCCGGCGGGCTGCCAGTTGCTCATGCCCGCGCACCAGACGAGCGTTGCACGATCGAGCTGTCCCGCTTGAATCGCTGTCTGAATCTGAGCCAGCGAATACGGCCCCGACGATTGTCCGCCGATCGCCGCGTGCCACGTCGCACTGCTGGGTAACGGTGGCGGCGCTCCGACCGGTTGCGCGACCGGAGCAGCACCCATCTGAGCCATCCGATTCGCCATCGCGAAGCCCATTCCCAAACCCATCCCTTCGGCTCCGCCACCACCGGGATTTTCGGCGGAAGCCATCATCGCGTTGCCCATTTGGTATTGCTGGAACTTGTTCATGTCGCCGACGACGCCCATGCTGGTTCGCGTATCGAGAGCCTTCTCGACCGCTTCCGGCAACGACACGTTGACGATGAAGAGCTGCGGAATGTCCAGCCCGTATTCGTCGTCGATCCGTTCGACGACGAGCTTGCGGAGTTCGACGGCCATCTCTTGATAGTGCGACGCCAAGTCCAGCGCGGCGATTTTGGACGTCCCCAACATGTCGGTGAACGCCTGCGTGATGATCGACCGCATCAGCTCCGAGAGATCATCACTGCTGAACTCAGCGTTCGTGCCGACCAGCTCTTTCAGCAGAGCTTTCGGATCGACCGCCTTGAGCGTGTAGGTGCCGAAGGCTCGCAGCCGGATCGGGCCAAATTCCGGATCGCGCAGCATCACGGGGTTCGGCGTCCCCCATTTCAAGTCGGTGAGCTGTCGCGTACTGACGAAATACACCTCTGAGCGAAACGGGCTGTTGAAGCCATACTTCCAGCCCTGAAGTGTGCTGAGGATCGGAAGGTTGTCGGCCTTGAGTTCGTAGTGGCCTTCGTCGAAGACATCCGCGATCTCGCCGCGATGTACGAAGACCGCCTTCTGGCCCGGCCGCACGATGAGCTGTGCTCCGTTTTTGATCTCGTTCTGGTACCGCGGAAACCGCCAGACCAACGTGTGCTTGGAATCATCGATCCACTCGATGATGTCGACCAGTTCGCCACGCAGTTTGTCGAACAACCCCATGATGTGATCTCCCAGAAAGGTGAAACGCCGATCGGCCCGTCGCGGCGGATTCTACGAACGCCCGCGCCGAGACGGTAGCGGACGGGGATTCGTCGCGAAGTCCGGAATCTTGTTGGCAGCGTTCAGTCCCGCGACCGGACTCACAAATTCCACCACTCGATGTAGGCCCTGACGAACGAATCAAACCACTCGATCTGCTGACACGCCAACCGTAGCGGTTCGTAGAACGCGATCACCCAGTAGTCGGCCGAGGTCGAGACGTACATGCCGCTGTACCAAACCCACCACATCGGCCCAATCGAGAGCACATACAGCGTCAACAGCACCGTCAGTACGATCAGCCGCCGCACCGCCCAACGACGGAATTTCAGCCACGTCAGCTTGGTAGTCTGGGCGGCCGCAACGGGCGTTTCGATGGCAGGGGAGACGAGCAACATGCCGCGAGGCTATCGCACGAGCCCGGCGGTGGCGAGCGCGCGAATCAGCCACGGCGGATTTACGCGACCAATCCCGCTTCGCGCGACCACGCGATCGTCGTACGCATCGCCTCGGTGAAATCGGTTGGCGGATCGTAGCCAAGCAGCCGGCGGGCTTTGTCGATGCTGTAGTCGAGGTTCAGGCCCAGGAACTTGATCCGAGCGCTCGACAGCAGCGGAGCCTCTTTCTTGCCGAGCATTCGATAGGCCGCTTCCATCAGATTCGCCAGAGCCTTGGCGACTGGCAACGGGACATTCTTCGCCGGAGTCGGCAGGCCGGCGGCTTCGCAGATTGTGCCGATGAACTCGCGACGCGCGACCAAGCGGTTGTCGGTGATGTTGAACAGTTCACCGACAACGTCGTCCTTTTCAATCGCCAAAAAGATCGCCGCAACCAGATTGCCGACAAACGTGTTGTTGAGCAATTGCTGGCCGCTGCCCAGAAATTTGAAGCCGCCGCTTTTGATGCGGGCCAGCACTTTCGGCAGGATCGTGCGATCGCGTGGGCCGTAGATGAATCCCGGCCGCAAGATCACGGCCGGCAAGTGGCGGTCGCGAATGTGATCACGCACGAGATTCTCGGCTTCAACTTTCGTCAGCGTGTAGCCGTCGATGCCGGTCATGCTGACCGGGGTGAACTCATCGGTGCCGAAGTGATCGACGGCCGGATACACGCCGAGCGAGCTGATGTGGACGAACCGTTTCAGCGAGCCGCTCGACTCGGCGGCTTCGAGCAAGTCGCGCAGGCCGTGAACGTTGACCGTGCGGTACTCGTCCGTCGGTCCCCAATCGCCAACCTTCGCCGCGCAGTGAATAATGACCGTTGCTCCCTGCGCCGCGCGGACCAACGAGTCGCGGTTGGTCATGTCTCCTTCGACCAGCCCAACGCCCCAGCTCGTGAGGTCGGAGCACTGACTTGGATTGCGAACAATCGCACGGACTTTGTAGCCGCGTTTCCGAGCTTGCTCCGCCACATGACTGCCGACGAGGCCGGTGGCTCCGGTGACGAGAACGAGATCGCTGTCAGTGAGGATCAAGAGAGACTCCGTTCAATTTCTGCGACGGTCGGGAAGAATCGCCGGCACTATTTCACGGCGAGCTTCGCGCCGCGGTAGCTGGATAACTGAGTGGACTTGGATTTGAGCGCGGCGGCGAAGTGAACTTTCGCGGCGTCCTTTTTCCCGGCGACGAGCTTGCGCTGGCCGATGAAGAATTCGGCTTCGCAGGTCTGTGGGTCGGTGGCCGCCGGATCCTTGTTAATCGACTTGCGCAGGTCTTGTTCGGACTGCTTGTCACTGAGGTAAATCAGCAGTTGATCCGGCCATTCTCGTTTTGCCTGCGGGGTCGCCAGGTCCGCCGCGAACTTCGCATCCGCCTGCGGTTTCTGGTTCAGAGCCAGCATCGCCAGGTATTGCCACGGCAGCAGAAACCGCAGCTTCGGGTCGATTTCGGCCGCCTTGTCAAATTCCGCCAGGGCTTCCGGCATCTTGTCGGAGAAGAACAACGCGAAGCCGAGTTCCGCATGGCCGTAGCTGTTCTTGCTGTCCCACTTCAGGACTTCGTTGTAGTCCGCGATCGCGGCCTCAAGGTCGCCGCGCGAGAGCTTGCTGCCGGCTCGCAGACTCAGCACGCTCGGTTGAGCGGCGTTGATCGTCAACGACTGGGTGAAATCATTCTCGGCACTTTCGTAGTCGCCTCGGTTCATCTGCACATACCCGCGGTTGGAGATCGCCTCGATGAACTGCGGGTCGATTTCTATCGCCTTCGTGAAATCCAAAATCGCATCGTCCAGTCGTCCGATCGACTGCTCGAAGAACCCTCGATTGTTGTAGACCAACGGCAGATTCGGGAACGCTTTGACCGCGTCGTTGTAGGCGGTCATCGCGGCGGCACTCTGTCCGACCGCTGAAAGCGCTCCCCCCAAATCGACGCGAGCACCCAGGTGATTGGGCGTGATGCGGATCGCCTCTTGGAGGTCACCAATCGCCTTCACCTGATCTTGAATCGCCGAGTACGCCAACGCTCGCTGATACAGCGTGTTGGAACGCTCTTCCCCCTTGAGCGTTGCCTGTGCGAGCAACTGCGTGGCGAAGTTGACGGCGACCTGAGCGTGAGCGGGCTTGTTTTCGACCAGCGCCAGGCTGGTCATGCCCTTGAGATACGGCAGGTAGTAGTTGAGGTTGTCCTTTTGTTTGACGGTGATCGACTCGCGAGCGTCGGTGATGCCCGCTCGAACGAGAGCCGCGTCGCCCGTGGCCGAGCCCAGATCGACGCGTGAACTGCCTCGCAGGTACATCGCGACGTGGTCTTTGGGATTCTGCGAGAGCACTCCGGACGTCAGCTCGATCACCTTTTTGTGATCGCTGCGGCGGTAGGCTTGTTCGGCATCGTTCCTCGCCTCGTCGTGCTGAGGGAGCAGCAGTGGGTCTCGCGGCTGATTCGTGGGCGTGGCCGTCGCGGGGACCGGCTTCTTGTCGTCCTCTTGGGCGAAGATCGCTCCGCCCAAGAGGTTCAGGACGAGCAATGAGAACGTCAGTCGGCGGAACGTGAACATGTTTCACCACCTCCAAATGGAAGGGATTGGTTGGGAAGAGGAGCCAATCTTAGAAGCGAGTCACGTTGTCGGACAGGCTGTGAGTGGTCAGTTCACTCGCTAAAGTGACGGCTCCTTCTGGAACATAAACGGTCGCCCTCCCGCTAACAAAGACTAGACGCTGATGACCAGCATCCTCGGCCTCTCCGCGTTTTATCACGACTCTGCCGCGTGTCTCGTGGTGGATGGCGATATCGTCGCCGCCGCGCAGGAGGAACGCTTCTCGCGCAAGAAGCACGACGAGCGTTTCCCGAAGCTGGCGGTCGAATACTGCCTGAGCGAAGCGGGCCTCACGCCGGACAAGCTCGACTACGTCGCGTTCTACGACAAGCCGCTGCTGAAGTTCGATCGGCTGCTGGAAACGTACCTCGGCTTCGCGCCGGCCGGGTTCGGCAGCTTCGTCAAAGCGATGCCGGTCTGGTTGAAAGACAAGCTGTATCTGCCGCGCGCGATGCGCCGCGAACTGCCCGGTTACAAAAAACGATTCGTCTTCACCGAGCATCACGAATCGCACGCCGCCAGCGCATTCTTTCCGTCTCCCTTCGAGCGAGCCGCCGTGCTGACCGTGGACGGCGTCGGCGAGTGGGCGACCGCCAGCATCGGCATCGGCGAAGGGAACCGCCTGCGGCTGACGCACGAGATGCACTTCCCGCACTCGCCGGGGTTGCTGTACTCGGCCTTCACGTATTTCTGCGGCTTCAAAGTGAACTCCGGCGAGTACAAGCTGATGGGCCTCGCCCCGTACGGCGAGCCGAAGTACGCCGATCTGATTCGCGAAAAACTGATCGACTTGAAAGAGGACGGCTCGTTCCGCATGGACCAGTCGTACTTCAACTACTGCCAAGGTCTGACGATGACGTCGTCGAAGTTCGACAAACTCTTCGGCGGTCCACCGCGTCAGCCCGAAACGCCGCTCACGCAACGCGAGATGGACCTCGCCGCATCGGTCCAAGTCGTCACCGAAGAAATTCTGCTGCGGATGTCGCGTCACGTTCACGCGATCACGGGCGAGAAACAACTCTGTCTCGCCGGAGGCGTCGCGCTCAACTGCGTCGCGAACGGCCGCATCCTCCGTGAAGGTCCGTTCGAGGACTTGTGGATTCAACCCGCTGCCGGCGACGCGGGCGGAGCACTCGGAGCCGCGCTGTTCGTCTGGCATCAGTTACTCGGCAAGGAACGCCCCTGTAACCCGAAGCGTCAGCGAGGGCGAACGCTTCACGACGCGCCGATTTCACAGTCACCTGAAACGCTCGCCCTCGCTGACGCTTGGGGTTACGAGCCGGACTCCCAACACGGCTCGCTGCTCGGCCCGCGCTGCGACGAGGCGGACATCAAAGCATTCCTCGATTTGAAGGGCGCGAAGTATCGCCACTTCGACAGCGACGACGAACTTTGCCGATTCGTCGCCGACTTGATCGCGACCGAAAACGTCGTCGGCTGGATGCAAGGCCGCATGGAGTTCGGCCCGCGAGCGCTCGGCAGCCGCAGCATTCTCGGCGATGCTCGCAGCCCGCAGATGCAATCGGCGATGAATGTGCGGATAAAATTCCGCGAGTCCTTCCGCCCGTTCGCTCCGTCGGTGCTCGAAGAACGAGTCGATGAATTCTTTGAGACTCGCCCGCACGAGTCGTCGCCGTACATGCTGCTGGTCGCCAACGTGCGCGAGTCGAAACGAACGCAGCGACCGGCGGACGCTTCGAAGCTGACGGGCATCGACAAGCTCAAAGAACTGCGGTCGTGCATCCCGGCGGTGACTCACGTCGACAACTCCGCCCGCATCCAAACCGTCGATGCCGAGCGTCACGGCCGCTACTACCGCCTGCTCAAAGCATTCGAGACCCAGACCGGCAGCCCGGTCGTCATCAATACCAGCTTCAATGTTCGCGGCGAGCCGATTGTTCTGAACCACGAACACGCCTACCGCTGTTTCCTCGCCACCAACATGGACGCCCTCGTCCTCGAACGTTTTGTGTTGCTCAAGAAAGACCAAGCCAACGCGGCCGAGCAAACGTTGGAGACGTACCTTCAAGAGTTCGCACTGGATTGACGCTGCTACCGGAAAACGGCAACACGCTGTGCGCGGGACGCGACTCAGTCGAACAAGCCGCTGACAGATTCGTTGCGATGGATGCGGCGGATGGCTTCGCCGAGGAGCGGGGCGACGGTGACTTGGCGCAGGTTGGGGAGCAGCTTGTCGCCGAGGATCGGCAGCGTGTTGGTGACGACGATCTCTTTGATCGGAGCTTCGCGCAGGCGGCCGACAGCGGGGCCGCAGAGAACCGCGTGGGTTGCACCGACGTAAATCTCGGACGCGCCGTGAGCCTTCGCCACGTTGACCGCTCCGACGATCGAACCGGCCGTCGTGATCATGTCGTCGAAGAGCAGCGCGATTTTGCCATCGATCGGGCCGCCGATCAGGTTAGCTTGTTTGGTCTCGGTCGCGCTGTAACGCCGCTTGTCGACGATCGCCAGCGAGCCGCCGATGTGCTCTTGATGCTGCAACGAGCGTTTGATGCTCCCTTCGTCCGGGCTGATGATGACCAGTCGGTCTTGCGGGATCTTCAGCGACTGGAAGTAGCTGTCGAGCGTCTTCGAGGCATACAGGTGATCGACCGGGCAATCGAAGAAGCCTTGAATCTGCGCGGCGTGCAGATCGACGCAAAGGATGCGGTTGGCTCCGGCTTTGGTCAGCAGATTGGCGACCAGCTTCGAGGTGATCGGCACTCGGCCGGCGTCTTTGCGGTCCTGGCGAGCGTAGCCGAAATACGGAATGACGGCGGTGACCCGTTCGGCGCTGGCTCGGACGCAGGCGTCGATCAGGATCAGCAGTTCCATCAGGTTTTCTTGCGCGTTCGGTCCGGTCGGCTGGATGAGGAACACATCGCGGCCGCGGATGTTGTGCTCAAGCTGCACGAAGATTTCACCGTCGGGAAAGTTGGCGATCTCACACGGTCCCAACGGGATGCCGAGGTAATCGGAAATCTCTTGTGCGAGGGCGCGGTGTGCTCGTCCGCTAATCAAAGTCAGATGGTCGTACATGAGCAAAATCGCTCCGATTGCGGTGAAGAAGTGGGCTTGGCAGCGGCCAAGTCTCGACGAGTCGAAGGCATTTCAGTCGCCGCGTGCGCAGGTTGTCAAGCAGTCGCGCTAGTTGCTGGAAGCGGGCAAGAGTTTGTCCGCGTCGATGCCGATCGGCGAGGTGTTGGCTCGCGGAGCGTCGCTGGATTGCAACGAGGAATCGGCGGGATGGGGCGATTCGGGACCGGCAAAATCGAACCGAGCGGCGACCAGACCGTCGATGTGGAGTCGCGATTCATCGACCGGTGTGCGGCGTCCGGTGGACGGATCGATGCGAGTGATGACGTCAACGTCGGTCGAGACGAGAGTCCCCGTCAGTTGCCAATCGATCGCAGTGGTCCAGTTCGATGGCAGTCGGCCGGTCATCCAGGCGATCAGAGACGGTCGAGTCGTCTCCGAGGTGGTGTGATTGGTCGGACGTTCCAGGTCGAAGACGCACCCCGTGGCGGACAGCGTCAAGCGGCTCAATGGCGAAGTCTCTGGAGTCGTCCAGCAGCGGAGCAATGGGCCGCTGCCCCGCAGCGTGACTCGTTGCAGGTCGCAGATCCAAGTGGCGGCTCCGGGGTCGTTCAGTTGGATGAAGTCGCCGTGACCGACCTTCAGCGCGTTGTCGGCGGCGAACCGGTTCGGCAGCGAATCCAGATAGATCGCCGGATGCGCTCCGGCGAAGACGACGTCTCGCAGGGCAACTTGTGTCTCGCGTCGCGATCGAGATTCTTGCGGTCGCCAAGCGAGCGCGGCTCCGCGACGGCGAGTTTGGGTCGAGTTGTCTCCGGGTTGATCGAAGCGAACGTGCTGGGCCTCGAAGTTCTGGCAGTCGGCGATCAACAGCGGCGATGACAGATCGGTCGCGTTGGACTGGCGGGTGAATCGCAGATGACTCAGTTGAATCCGTTCGGCCCACAACGAGAGTGCGCGATCGGCGATTACGATCTCTGCCGGTTGCGATTCGTTGCCGACGATCTGCAAGCTGCCGCTGCCGGCGATGTCCTCGGCGAGATACCGTCCTCCGGGAGCGAGCATGATGCGCCCCGACTCATCGGGGGCCGGAATTGGCTGCGGTTCGCGAGCGACGATTGTGGTTTCATCGCCGGTCGGTTGGCGATGCGTCTCGCGGGTCAGGAGTTCGGTTCGCGGTCGTGCGAGCGACAGAACGAAGTTGCGTGCTCCCTGATCGAGAAGCGACAGCGCCGCTCCCGACATCACGAAGATTGCGGCGACGGTCAACGGCCAGCGTGAGCTTGTTTCCGTCGGCGGTTTGCGTGGTGTCGAACGATCGAAGTCACCGCGAAAAGTCGCAAGTCGACGTCGTCCGCCTCGCGTCGGTCGGCCGAAGTCCGTTGCGGCCTCGCGCAGTGATCGCGGTCGCGCGGCGGGATTCGTGGCTGTCCAGCGGAGTAGTGTTTCCGCGAGCCAGTCGGGAGCATCGGGCACCCACTCGCGAACATCGACGATCGTCTGTGTTTGATGAGCCGCGATCTTGGCCAGCGGGTCTCCGGCTGCGAACGGCGGACGTCCCGCGAGCAGATGCCACAGCAGACAACCGAGTGAATACAGGTCGCTCGAACTGGACGGAGGCAAACCCGCTGAGATGCGTTCGGGGGCCAGGCCATCGTACCGTTCCGCCGAGCGGATCGTGTGGAAGCTGAACTCCGGTCGAAACACGGAAACCAATCCGGCATCGACCAACACCGATTGTCCCTGGGGAGTGATGCGGACGTTCGTCAGTGACACATCACCATGCGCGAGGCCGCGTGCTTCGAGTGTCGCGAGACCGTCGAGCAACTGGCGTCCGATCTCGACGACGACCGATGCCGGGAATCGGCCGCGACGGACCAACAACTCAGCCAGATGCGGGCCGCGCACATGCCGGCTGATCGTGACCAGTCGCCAGTCGCCGGCCGACGGCCATTCGACAGCCTGAGTCGCCTGCGGCAGCACGATCGCCGGATGCGAAAAGTCTGCCGCGGCAGCGACCAGCTTGGCGAGCAGTTCGCTTTGTGGACGGAGTTGTTCGGGAGCCGTCGATGTCAGCTTCAAAACGCAGACGTCCTCCGCATCGCGACGTCTTGCGAGAAATGTCTCCGCAGTCGCAGTTCCGCCGAGCCGTTCGAGCAACAGGCAGGGGCCGACTTGCAGTCGCTCGCCTTGTGACATTTCCAGGGACTGCCCTTGAAACGCGGTCAGCCGGCGCGACTGCACGAGGGCATCGATCCAGATCGAGTCGAATGCCGGAAGGTCGCGCGTCAGCCGGCGGACGTAGCCTCGGCAACGCCGCAGATCGCGTGGCGTGCAGAGCTTCAGCGACGACAGCGTTTTGAGCAGCGATGAGGAGGGAGGCTCCAGCACGCGGACTTCCTTTTCCGGTGGGGGACGACGGACGAAGGTTTATCCCACATCGCCGAAAGAGGGACAAGACGGGAGTTTGCGAGACTTGCGGCTCGTGGCCTGCCGGATCACTCTTCCGTCTTGCAACTTCGCCCGATTCACCGAGGTGAGCTTTGGGAAATCTTGTCCATTGGTTGTTCAACTTGCCGGGAATTCGGCTGATTACCAAGCCGATCACGCGGATGCTGTTAAAGCTGATCGCGATCCCCATCTTCCGCTTTCTGCTGAAGTACCTGCTGCGCGTCGACGTCATCAGCCAGGAGCTGGAGAAAGACCTCTCGCAGTGGTTTCGGGCGTCGGTGCTGCTGTTGTTCGCGACGCACAACATGGAGGAAATTCTCTTTCAAACCAGCACGCGGGAATTCAAACACGAATCGGTCATCGACGCGGTGTCGTTCGGGCTGCGGTTGTTTCTGGCCATCGGCTGCATCGAAGGGATGCCAGATCAGGAGCTGTTTCGGTTCATCCATCCGGGGCCGCCCAAGGTGAAGGCGAAAAAATTCGGTGACATTCTTCGAGAGCTGCGGCAGAACTGGCGAGCTTGGCTGTGGGGCGTGGCGTGCATTCATCTCAGCCGAGCGTCGCCGGTGTTCGCGATCATCACGGTGTTCCAGGTTGGCCCGGTGGGTTGGATCTGTTATTGGCTGGCGGTCGCTCAATACTTGGTGATTGGCCTCGCCACGTCGCGGGACAAGGCGATCGACGTGTTGACGTCGTTCGATGCCGAAGTCGCCGCTCGCCGTGCGGAATTACTTTCGGAGCTGCAGGCCACCACGAGCGAATCGACGACTTCCACGCCGAATGCGGCCGTTCAGCCGGTCGTGGAAGTCCCGCCCATCTCGAATTGAACGAGCCTGCTGCTTGTCGGCTGGCCTCGTTCTGCAAAAATTCGCGGAACGATCACTCACAATCGAACTGTCCGATACTCTCTTTCGTGTGAGTCGCAAGCTTTGCCGGAGCGTGGGGAACCCAATTGACGGAGTTGGACTGCGGGGGTACATCTCTCATGGCGATTTCTGGAAACGAGATTGTCCGAACCGCAAGGACGTGGTCCGAGGAGCAGCACCGCGACTCCCCTCTCGCTCATGAGGCTGGTTCGCGTCCGGTGTCGTTCCGATCGAAAGGAAGTGTGCTGTGAGAGTCACGATTGCTTGGTTCTGTTTGCTCGCGTTTTTTGCCGCCGTCGATGCGGCGGAGCCGCGCGCAGAAGAGACCGCGCGAACGACTGTCGCAGAAGACTCCGACGCTCCCAAAGGCTCGCTGGTCATCATCGGCGGTTCGGAACGTTTTCGAGATCGCGAGTTGTGGGACACGATCGTGGAGCTTGCGGGCGGTGACGGCGCGAAGATCGCCGTTTTTCCGACGGCGGCCAGCGGTCAACCGATCAAGTCCTGCGCGAAGCTCGTGCAGACGTTGAACCGTGCCGGAGCCGAGGCGTTTATCGTGCCCGTGGCTTGGAGCGAAGTCGATCGCGACGTCCAAGAGGCGGTCTTTGATCCGGAGTTGGTGGATCGGGTTCGCGCGGCGACTGGAGTTTATTTTGTCGGCGGTGCGCAAGGGCGAATCGTCGATGCTCTGCTGGACGACGATCGCGAACGGACTCCGATGCTCGACGCGATTTGGGACGTGTACCGTCGCGGCGGCGTCATCGCCGGAACCAGTGCGGGTGCGGCGATCATGAGTCATGTGATGTTTCGAGATGCTCCGCCGCCGCTCAAGATTCTGCAAAACGGCGTCAGCATGGGCGAGGAACTCGATGATGGCTTAGGCTTCCTCGACAAACGCTGGTTCGTCGAGCAGCACTGTCTGGTTCGCGGTCGATTCGCTCGCGCGCTGGTCGCGATGCACTCGCAAGAGATTCCGTTCGGCATCGGCGTGGATGAGAACACGGCACTGGTCGTGAAGCGAGGCTACGAGGCCAGCGTCATCGGCTACAAGGGGGTGCTCATCATGGATGTCTCACAGGCCAAACGCGATCCCGACATGGATGGCTTTGCTCTGAAGAACGTGAAGCTCAGCTATTTAGATCGGGGCGACTCAATCGACTTGCGGACGCGCATCGTGACGCCGGCCGAAGAGAAGTTGGACGACATCAAGCTCGACCCGAATGCCGACGACTTCGATCCGTACTTCGACCACCGCATGTTCTACACCGACATTCTGGGGAACGCGGCGGTTGCTGATCTGCTCGGCCGGCTGATCGACAATCAAGAGCCAGAAGCGATCGGCCTGGCGTTCAGTGGGCTCGACGCCAAGAACCGACCGTCCGACGGTTTCGAGTTTCGGTTCTATCGCGGTCCCGACAGCAAGGGTTGGTACACCGAAGAATTCGGCGGCGAAGATTACACGGTGCTCGATATCCATCTCGACATTCGTCCGATTCGCATCGCTGGCCCGCTGTACGAGCACCGCATCGCGGCCGAAGAAAAACGCCGCGAAACGACGGAGTCGACCGAAGATTGACGGAGCAGGCGAGACGCCCGCAGCACAATTGCTCGGCGAGTTACTTCGCCGCCTGTCGCGCGGGGATGAACTCCAGCAGGCGGACTAGGCTCAGGTCGCGGTTGCTGAACTTCTCAAGGTTCTTCGTTTCGACGGCGAACACAAACGAGACTTGTTGCCCATTCGGTGCGGCACAGAGGTGGTAGAACCACGTCATCGGCACGCCGTCGGCCTCGCCGTCCACGGCCACTCGAAACAGAAAGCGGCGGTCATTCGCGTTGCGAGGTTTGAGCGACTCGGCCTTGGTGATCGACTTCAGCCGCTTGCCGAGACTCTGACGGATGTCCGTTTGGAATTGTTCCGCAGACGTGTGGCTGCCGGCGGCGGCGGCCGGGATGGGCGAGACATTGACTTGCGCGAGCAGGCTGCCGTGTTCCACCAACCGCAAGACCGCGACGTCGTTGGTTTGATGAAATTGGTGCCAGTCGCGGTCGTGATAAAACCGAGTGCCCCACGACTCGAACCGCAAGAACTGCATCTCGGCGGCCGGCTCGACAGGGAGGTCCGCCACGGCAGCGTCGCTGAGTAATTTGGCTTCCGAGTTTTCGTCCGCGAGCGAACGTTCAAGTGTGACACTGGCGGTCACTTCTAGGCCCGGCTTGGCCGCGCCGATCGCGCGGGTTTCCGTCTGCTTCATTTGAACGCGAGTCATCAACTTCGCAACTCGATCGAATGTGAACTCGCCTGTGAGTTGCACGGTTGTCGGCGCGCCCAAGGTCGCCCCTTCGCTGCTTCCAGTGAATGTGACGCGAGCAGAGCTGGCATCGGCCTCTTCCAGCTTGCAGGTGATTTCACCTTTGGTCATGGCTTCGACGCCGCACAGCATCTGCACGGCCCAAGTCTCAGGCTTCCAGGAATCTCCGGCCGCAATTCCTTCGCGAGGCAACAGACTCAAGACCGACAAGCTGTCGCCCGGAGTGCTGATCAGATCGAGTTGGTCGTAGGTCAATGTCGCTGTCGGGCTGTAGAGCATGGCCCCTTCGCGGCGTCCGTGAGCGACGATCAAGTGCTTTGTTTCGGGGAGCTTCAACGTCGATTTCTTCGGTGCGGCTCCGGCGGGCGCGTCGGCCGGAGTAACCTCGGCTTCGTTGTTGGCAAACCGATACAGCCTGACCGATCGCAACGTCTCGGCATCGCGACCGGCTCCGTTCAGCCGTCGCTCGAAGAAGCGATATTGGGCGTCGGCGCTCAGCTTGAGCGAAATCTTCTTGCCGCCGCCGGCCGCTGTTTGGAGCTGCCCGCTGACCTGCACATGACTCCGCACCAATTTCACTCGTGCGTCCGTCTCCGGCTCTGCCAGTTCGATCTTTTCAGCGGCGAACACGGGGAGGTTGCACACAGCCAAGATCAGCAACACGCATCCTTGCCAACACCGTTTCATCGTTCATTCTCCAGACGGGCAAACGACGCACTTGTGCGACCACACTAACCCGAAGCGTCAGCGAGGGCGAGCGTTCCAAGGGACTCTGATTCTTGAGCGTCTGAAAACGCTCACCCTTGCTGACGCTTCGGGTTCGCCTGTGAAGGTGACTGTTGTTTGGTGAAAAACCTGCCGCTAGAATCCTGCCCGCTTGGGAAGCGAGATTCGACCGTTCCGGCCTCTGACCGGTGAAATGGTCTCATGATTTCTACACGACCGGTGCCTGTTGCTGTCCGTTCTGGTCCGACTGCGGCGATGCAAGCCAGCGTCTTGGCTCTGAACCGAGCCTACGCTCCGGTTCACGTTGTCTCCGTGCGGCGAGCCTTCACGCTGCTTTACAAAAGCTTGGCGGAAGTGGTCTCGGTCGAAGACGGCCAATTTCAAACATTCAACTTCGACGGCTGGCGCGAACTGAGCGACGCCAAATGTGCCCTCGAAGAATTCTATGAGTGGGACGACTGGATACACACCGTCTCGTTCGCCATTCAAGTGCCTCGCGTGATCCGGCTGTTGGATTACGATCGCGTGCCGCGCAACGTGGTCAAGTTCAACCGCCGGAACGTTTTTTTGCGGGACGAGAATCGCTGCCAATACTGCGGCAAGAAATTCGGCAACAACCACCTCAG
>QWQF01000216.1 GCA_003669125.1 Planctomycetota bacterium | reverse complement strand
ACGCCGTGAAGACGCAAGTTTGGATCGCGATCAGCGTCTACGTCCTGGTCTCGATCGTCAAACGCGAACTGCACGTCGATCGACCGCTCAGCGAAATTCTGCAAATCCTGAGTCTGACTTTGTTCGAGAAAACCCCGCTTTCTGAGGCTCTTTCGATCAAAACAGAACACGATTCGACAAGTGATTGCCATAGTCAGTTGATGCTCTTCGATTTATAGCCGGACAGTTGTGAGTCCAAATTACTTCTTCGGCTTCAGGTGCTTATCGAAGAAGCCGAGGACCAGCGGACGCAAGTCCTGTTGTTTGGGTTGCAGGTCGAACGTGTGCGGGGCATCCGGGACGAGGACGAGTTCATGTTCGACGCCGGCTTTCTTCAGCGCGGCGGCAAGGATTTCGGATTGCTCGACGGGGACGGTCTTGTCGGCGGTGCCGTGCAGGATCAGGAACGGTGGGTCTTTCGCATCGGCGTGAGTGATCGGTGACGCGAGCTTGTAGAGGCCCGAAGCTTCTTCGCGTGTCTTGCCGAGCATCGCCTTCGCGCTCTTGCTGTCGCGGACCTCGCCGGCTCCGTACATCGGCACGGCACATTGCACGGCGCAGGAGAACTCGCCCCACGGAGCGGCCGGGTCAAGTCCGTCGGCGGGACCGGTCAGAGCCAGCAACGATGTCAGATGCCCGCCGGCCGAACCACCAATCACGCCGATGTGATCGGGGTCGATTTGCAATCCGTTGGCGTTTGCTCGCAACCAGCGGACGGCGGTCTTGCAGTCGTGAATGTTCTGCGGCCAAGACGATTCGGTGTCGGTCGCCAGCAGGTAGTCGATGCTCATGCCGACGTAGCCGTTCAAGGCGAGCGTCGTGCCGATGTTCAGCTCGCGAGCGGCGTCGCGCTTGCCGCCAGTCCAGCCGCCGCCATGAATGATGACGACCGCCGGCGAGCGAACGTTCGCGGCGCGGTTCAGCGGGACGTACAGGTCCGCTTTTTCGTCGCGGCCGTCGGCGAGGTATCGGACGCCACGCTCGATCAAGACTTTGTCGGCGAGTGTCGTCTTCAGCGTCGCATCTGCCTCGGCGAGCAATTTCGCCGCCTCGTCCGAGCTGATGTCGCGGACGAAAATGTTCCGCCAGCGAATCTCGCCGCCGTGAGTTTGCAGGTGGATCGGTCCTTTCGCAGGCAGCGGCTTGTCGCGAGCCGCGTAGTTCTGCATCACGGCATCATCGACCACGAGTTTCTCGTTCAACCACACCCACGTCCTCGCTCCGATCTGGCGGATGCGGAATGAATTCCATTCGCCGAACGGCTTGTCGGCGACGGCCAGCGGATCGCGGCCGGGCGTTCGCGGCAGGTTGTTGAACAAGCCGCCGGAGCCTCGATTCGGATTGCGGTCGGGAGCTGCGTGCAAGCTCGGCTGACGGTTGTCCCAAATCTGCACCTGCGGCAGCCCGCGCAAATAAACGCCGCTGTCAGCCTTCGCGACCGTTTTGTACTCGATCAGGAATTCGATATCGCCGAGTTCTGCGTCGGTCGTGGCGTACGGCCCGTGTCCGTCGTTGACCAGTTCGCCGTTCTCGACACGCCAGTTTGTCGGGAACTCATCGCGCATCTTCTTCAGTGCGGCATCGAGCTTCTCGCCCGTGAGCTTGTCCACCGAATGCGGATTCAAACCGTACCAGCCGGCAAGGTCTTTGCCGTTGAAGAGTGCCCGAAAACCAGCCGGAGGCATCGGCTCCGCGGCCGGCAATCCAGCCAGCGACAGGACCAGAATTCCAAAAACGGCAGCGTGAGTGAAGCTCCGAATCATTTTCAATTCCTCAAGACTCAGGGTTCCGATTGGCTCCTGGTACCCACAGCACGTTGTTGGCTCCGTGGTTGTTGCAGACTTGAGACAGCACGAACAACAGGTCCGAAAGGCGGTTCAAATAAATCGCGACCTGCGAGTTGATCTGTTCCTTTTCGGCCAGCGCGAGCACTCCGATTTCGACACGTCGGCAGACGGTGCGCGCGACGTGCAGATGAGCGGCGGCCGGTGAACCGCCCGGCAGGATAAAACTCGTCAGCGGTTGCAGCTTCTCGTTGTGGCCGTCGATCCAATGCTCAAGCTGTTCAACTTGCGGCGCGGTGACTCGCAGCGGTTCGTAGCCGAGCGGCTGGTCGGTTTCCGGCACGCACAAGTCACCGCCGAGATCGAACAAGTCGTTTTGAATCAGCGTCAGTTGCCGCCGCACGTCATCGGGCAACTCGGTGGTCAGCACGACGCCGATCACCGAATTCAATTCATCGGTTCCGCCGTAGGCCGCGATGCGGACATGCGTCTTGGGCACACGAGTCCCGTCGCCGAGGCCGGTTTGGCCTCCGTCGCCGGATTTCGTGTAGATGCGGTTGAGGTAGACCATGTTTTGATGGGGTGACTTGGTGACAAGGTGATTTTTGGAACGACGCGATTGGTTGCTCGTCACCCCTTCACCTTGTCACCCGCTCACCGTGTTACTTCTTTTCGACGATCCAAATATTGCGGAAGTGGACCGGGTTGCCGTGGTCTTGAAAGTACAGCGCGCCGGGTTGCTCTTCATTCTTCTGTTGGAGGCCTCCGGGGGTCGGCTTCAGCACGAGCTTGTCGTGGATCACGAATCCATTGTGCTTGATCGTGACGACAGCGTCCTCGGTCTTCTTGCCGGCGGCGTCGAAGCGAGCACAGCGAAAATCGACGTCGTAGGTTTGCCATGACAACGGCGGGAAGCACATGTTGACCGCCGGTTTCGCGACGGTGTAGATGCCGCCGCATTCGTTGTTCTCACCAGAGAGGCCGAATGAGTCGAGGATTTGGCATTCGTACTGATCGACGAGGTACATGCCGCTGTTGCCGCGCCCTTGGCCGCGAGCCTTGGGCATGAACGGCGTCCGGAATTCGAGGTGCAGCGTGAAGTCCTCAAACTTCTGTTTCGTCCGCGTACCGATCCCCAGCAGACTGCCTTCCTGAATCTTGCCGTTCTGCCAAACATCGACGTTCGTGCCGTCGAACAGCACGATCGCTCCGGCGGGTGGTTTGGCTCCAAGCGTCTCTGATTTGCGCTCAACCTTCTTGCCTTCGTACTTCACGTTCTCTTCGGCGGTGCCGCTGAGCACTCCGTCTTTGATCGAGCCTTTGAAGTTCGTGCCGGACAACTCAACCACGCCGTCCTTGGTCTCGCCCTTGAGCATCACCTTCGTCTTGCCATCCCAGGCGGCGTCTTTCGGGCCTCCGGGCAACCCCTTTTGGAGTAGCACGAC
The DNA here is from genome assembly GCA_003669125.1 of Planctomycetota bacterium. Taxonomy (GTDB): domain Bacteria; phylum Planctomycetota; class Planctomycetia; order Planctomycetales; family Planctomycetaceae; genus SXKJ01. The sequence goes on along the minus strand of QWQF01000216.1, from coordinate 17,518 downwards.
GTCAAACTTGCCTTCACCCAGAGCAATGACATGTGCACCGAACTTCGTCTTCTGGCCGATCGTCCCTTCGTACTCGCCCTGGATTTTGAAGTCCGGGCCGGCTTGCTCCGGATCGATGAAGGCTTCGCCTGGCGCGGCAAATGCCGAAACGCCGAAGGCCAAAATCGCTGACGCCAATAACGCAGTTAGACTTCGCATCGCGGAACTCTCCTGTTGAGGATGTACTGTCGCCGAATCGTCACGGCTTGGCGTCAGGTTAGCCAATCGCAGTGGAGCCGTCTTGTCCGCAGGCATCCGCGACGCGAATCCGCTAGCCGCTCGGTGAATGATTGCTGGCTCTTTCAAGCACGGATAACGTGTGTGCCGACTGCCGGTTCGCCCCCGCGTCACTCTTCTGTGAAAGGCTCGTCATGGCTGAGGCACACCAATCGTCTTCGGAAACGTCCCGCCGCGGCTTTTTGCACACGGCCGGAGCTGTCGCGGCTGCCGCCAGCGTCAGTCCACTGATCCTGAACGCCTCCGACAAGGCGGGGACGAAAGCGCCGGTACTGGGTACGGGAGCTTTTCAATACGAAGTCGTCTCGCACAACTGGGGAGAAGTTCCCGAGCACATCCAGTGGGGTGAAACTCACGGCGTCGCGGTGGATGAGGCCGGGCTCGTTTACATCACGCATCGCTCAAACGCGCCGCAGCCGTTGGACGCGGTTGTTGTCTTCGATCCGAGCGGAAAATTCGTCCGCTCGTTCGGCAAGGAGTATCACACCGGCGGGCACGGCATCGACATTCGCAAAGAAGGCCACGAAGAATTTCTCTATTTCTGCTCGACGAAAACGGGCCTCGTCACCAAGACCACGTTGAAGGGCGAGATCGTCTGGAGAAAGGAACGGCTGCTCGAAACCGGCAAGTACGACGATCCCAAGACGCCGTACAGTCCGACGAACATCGCCTTCGCCCCGGACGGCGGTTTCTACATCGGCGACGGCTACGGCTCGCATTGGATTCATCAGTACGATCGAGACGCCAAGTGGGTCCGCACGTTTGGTGGCAACGGCTCTGAACCAGGGCAGTTCAAGACGCCACACGGTCAGTGGCTCGATAACCGATCCGGCCGTCAGCCGTCGCTCGTCGTGGCCGACCGAGCCAACGCTCGCTTGCAGTACTTGACGCTCGACGGCAAGCACATCGGCTTTCTCACGCAGGACAAAGACGGCAACCCTGGCATGACTTCAGACGTGGCCGCGCTCAATTCGCCTGTCAGTTTCCCGGCGCACTTCGACATTCGCGGCGATGTGCTGCTGGTCCCCGATCTGCATGCTCGCGTGTCGCTGTTCGACAAGAACAACAAGGTCATCACGCATCTGGGCTACGACCCCGAATGGACGAAGACCGTCCTCGGTGACGGTAAGTTTCCGATCCGCGTCGACCGATCGTTGTGGCCGAATGGCAAGTTCATTCACCCGCACGACGCCTGCTTCGACAAAGCCGGAAACATCTTCGTCGTCGAATGGGTGCTGACCGGCCGAGTGTCATTTTTGCGTCATGTTGGGTAGTTAAGTCGTGTCGGTTGGACGCCCTTGGCCGACCGACTTCGAGGAGGAACCATGACCAACGTCTTGCTGCTGGGTGCGGGCACGATCGGGCGAATGATCGCCACACTGCTGACTCAATCGGGTGACTACCGAGTTCTCGTTGGTGACACCGATGTGGCCGCGCTCGATCGGCTGAAGGCCAAGCTCGGCGTCGAAACGATCGTCGTTGATGCGGCCAACGAAGCGGATCTCGCGGCGGCGATGAATGGTCAAGCGGCGGTGATTTCGGCATTGACGTTCGCGCTGAATCCGCGAGTCGCTCGCGCCGCGCTGGCTGCCGGCATCAGCTACTTCGATCTGACCGAGGACGTCGAAACGACTCGCGTCGTCCGCACGTTGTCGGGAGCCGCTCGGCCCGGCCAAATCTTCGTGCCGCAGTGCGGACTGGCTCCCGGATTCGTCGGCATCGTGGCGAATCATTTGGCTCACAAGTTCGAGCAACTCGATTCGCTGTTCCTGCGAGTCGGGGCGCTGCCGGAGTTCCCGACCAACTCGCTGAAGTACAACCTGACGTGGTCCACCGACGGGTTGATCAACGAGTACTGCAATCCCTGCGACGTGATCCATCAAGGAGAGCGGCAAGAGTTCTGGCCGCTCGAAGGACTCGAACACCTCTCGATCGACGGTGTCGAGTACGAAGCATTCTCGACTTCTGGAGGACTCGGCACGCTGTGCGAGTCGTTTCAGGGGCGCGTGCGAGAGCTGAACTACAAAACGATCCGCTATCTCGGCCATCGCGACCGAATGCTGTTCCTGCTGGACGAACTGCGGTTGCGCGATCGACGGCAGTTGCTCAAAGAGATTCTGGAGAACGCTGTCCCGCGCACGTTGCAGGATGTGGTCGTCGTTTTTTGTACGGCGACCGGCCAGCGCGACGGGCAGATGGTGCAGCTTTGGGATGCTCGGAAGATCTACCACAAGCAACACGGTGACGAAGTCTGGTCCGCGATCCAGATTACAACAGCCGCCTCGATCTGTGCGGTGCTCGACCTGCACATCCACGGTCAGTTGCCGTCAACCGGGTTCGTGAAGCAGGAGCAAGTCGATCTGGAGGCCTTCCTCGCCAACCGCTTTGGTCAGCACTACGTTGGCCCTGGTGTGACGCTGAATTCGCGATCGAAAGGGTGCTCGGAGAGCGGAGATCAGTAACCCTCCGAGTGTCAGTCGTTCACGTTGCGATCAGGAATTGCTCGAACTGCCAGTCTTCGTGGTCGTCGCCGTTGTCTCGCGGCTTGTTCGTTCGGCCGTTCTTTTTCAGTGAGTCGCCATGACCATTCAGCCGCGGTGACCAGTCCACTGGTTGCGACTGGAACGGACCGAGGTACGGCATTGCGATGTCGAGCACCTCTTCGTGCGGCAGGTCGTCCGGCAGTTTCACACCCTTTTCGGGATTGCGAATCATCCAGAACAACGCCCCCAACACCGACGAGGCGACTTGCACCGTGGTGGGGTTTTGGCCGGGCACTAAGGTCCGCGATTCTTCGATGTCGAGCATGCTGCCGATCCACCACGACTTGTAATCGTGGCCCATCAACAGGCAGCCGAGTTCGTCGCGGCCGGAGACGATCTCGTTGCGGAGAATTCGTTCGTGCCGATGACGCTGGTACTCATTGCTGCGGAGTTCATCGAGCGAGCCGATCGCATCCTCGCACGGGCAGTAAGCATAGTGGACGGTCGGCCGATAGATGACTCCGCCTTCTTCGTCCACGCAGGTCAGCCGTTCGGAGATGCTGAAGGCTTCGCCGTGGCGGATCACCATGCCGCGCATCTCGCCCGACGGGCACCACGAGCGGACCCAGGTGTTGATGCCGCGCCGCTCCAAACAGATTTGATTGCGCGGCCCGTGCGTGTGCTCGCAAGCGTCGTGGGGCAGTCGCTTCTCGTGCGTTCCCCAGCCGAGTTCGGCGGGAGCGATCCCCTCTTCGTACAGTCCCTCGATGCTCCAGGTGTTGACGAACTCGTCGGCCGACTTCGGCTTGTTGGACGTCTGCGTGTCTCGCTCGGAAATGTGGATGACTTTCACGCCGCTGAGCATCGCCATCTCGTTGAACGTCAGCCGTTCGATGGCTCGCCGCAGCGCGGGGACTCGGCGATTACGAGGGCGGTCCTCGATGATCCGTCGCGAGATTTGCAGCAACGCTTGCTTGGTGAAGTGCGACACGAGTCCGGGATTCGCACCGTGATCGAGCACCGCTGTCGGGCCGTGATTGTCTCCCCAGCGGTCGATCATTTTTCGAAGCTGCATGTGCCGGTGATACAGCGTCTGCTCGGTGATCGGCCGGCGAGACATCCCTTGGTACGGATCCCAAACTTCGACCGATGTGTTGATGTACCGCACGCCGTGTTGACGGCACCAGTCGAGCAAATCCGTTGTCTGCAAGTTCCACGCGAGGTCGATCAGAATGTCGCCCGGTCCCAGATAGCGGCCGAGTTGCTCGCGGAAGTTGCCCTTCGTCAGCCGCTCCTGCACGAAGTTCACGCCGCTGTCGAGCGCCGATTTAATCAACTCGCGGTTATCCCGCATGTCCATGACCGTGACTCGTCCCGCCGGCATCTGGATGTGCCTGAGCAAGAGCGGGATCGTGCATTGAGCCACGCTTCCACAACCCAGAATCAACAACTTCCCGTCAAATCGAATCTGGTGCTGCATTTTGTTTCGATACGTTTCCAGCGCAAGAGGATGAAAAAAGCTAAGCCAGTCCGAGCAGACCCCAACGGCCCAACATGCCGCCCGACATCGGCGCGCTCAGATTCCAACGAGTTGTCGTGTCCTTGCCGTGAGGCATCATCGCACCTTGAAGAACTGGGGCGTAGCAGCTTCGTCACCGACGAAGACTTCGCCAAACGCCACCGTGCAAAGAAGAGCGGCCAGCATCCTAGCTCGACCGCGATGGCGGGGATTGTAATGAAACACCTTCCGACTCAAAGCCCGGAGACCAAAATTTGTTGAGGCGACGAAGCACTCGGCGCGGGTCTCCCGACCCCGCCGTGGGTTTGACCGAAGGTCTCCAACGCATCGCTATTCGAGTTCATCTTGCTGAAGCGGTCGTTGGCCCGGTCCTCGGATTCTGAGCACTCGGACTTCTTCGCCGACGACCACGAACACGCCACGGTAGCGCCGGCCTCGCCGAGTCTTGAACAAGAATTGGCGAAGCTCATTGGGAACAGACTCGGATTCTGGGCTGAGTCCGTAGCCGTGTGGGTGCTCGACAAGATTGTGTACCGCCTCGTCGAACGCGAACCACCACCGAATGGCTCCGTCGGGAGACTTCGCCCGCAGCCAGTCGAAAATGTGCTGGGCGTCTTGTTCGGCTCGTGGCAGGATTCGAAGTCGAAAGGTCATGGTGATTCGGGAATCCCGTTCCGACTCCGAAACGTCGCGGCGAAATCATCGAACGGCCGCCCGGTCTCGCCCTGTTCCATGTCGCGAAGCGAAGCCTTGATCGCCAGCAGGTCGTCCGTCGGCGGATGCTGAGCGCGCCATTCGTCGTACAAGTCGTCGATCGCAAGGTCGCTTCCGGCTTGATCGACTCTTGCCCTGGCGAATTGGGAAAAGCTCTCAATCAGTTCGATCGTGGGCATGACGCAGTCTCCAAGATTCTTTTGGCCTGACTGGAATCATTCTTGTGATTCGCCATCAGGCGTCAACGTGAGTTTCAGCGAGCGGGGAGGCCCGCGCCGAGCGTGGTCGGGCAAGAGTGCCCAACCTCCAGAACGGCTTGCGGCTCTACGGCATCCACTTTCCCGACGTGCATCTGGGAAACATCCGCGTCAGGAAATGAGCAACTCGGCAACGACTCAATCGGAGCGACTCTGACTTTCATCAGTCGTTGATCGCTTCAACCAACGGCCGATCTCCGGACGTTCTTCAGTCGAGCCAACCGATTGCTTCTTGTTTCTGATTCGCCAGATTCCAACGCACGCTCCGACCGTGAACACGGCGACCAACATCCGACCCTCGGGCGAAAAATCCAAGTTGATCCAAGAACTCGAATGCGGTATCCAGAGAACAAATGCAGGTAATGCACAGCCTATGGCGAAGAGGCCGAGAATCACGCAGTCAGCGACATTTCGAATGATGCTTTTCATGGAAACGCCGCGTGTGTTCTTGGTGATCTAGCCAGCCTCTCGCATGGCTTACTCCACCTCAACGTACCTCGGAATATCGAGGCCGTTGAAGCCGCAGGCGCTGGCGGAGGAGTAGGCTCCCATTGTGGGGACCAGGACCAGTTCGCCGACTTCCAGGTCGGGCAGCGGTTGGTCGCGGCAGACGATGTCGCCGGAGTCGCACGTCGGTCCGGCGATGATGCACGGGCGCTGCGGGCGGTTCTCGGCGTTCTCGACCAGCAGCGGGAATTCGGCGTGGTCGTAGACGATGCCGGAGAAGGCTCCGTACAGGCCGTCGTCGATCACGTACTGCGTCGTGCCGCTGCGGTTCGACTTGCCGAGTACTCGCACGACCAGGGTCGCGCATTCAGCGACGAGTCCGCGGCCCGGTTCGGCGATGAAGCGGACGCTGTCTCGCAGGTCGCCGAACGTGTCGTCCAACGCCTCTTGCAGGCTGCGGCAGAACAGCTCCAGTGAGATCACTTCGCTCTTGTACGGAGCCGGGAAGCCGCCACCGATGTCGAGCACTTCCAGCGGGCAGCCGATCTCAATTCCTTCGTCCCAAACTTGGCGAGCTTGCAGCAGCATGGCTCGGAAATCGGCGGGGTTGAGGCACTGCGAGCCGACGTGGAACGACAAGGCTTTGACGTTCACGCCCGCTTGGTGAGCTTGTCGCATCAAGTCGCCGGCGTCTTTCGGAGCACAGCCGAACTTGGCCGACAGATTGATGAGGCTCGACTGCGAACTGGCGGCTAATCGCAGGATCAAATTCACATCGGGCGTGTGCTTCACGAACTTGGCGATCTCGGATGGCGCGTCGAACGTGAACCACCGCAGTCCCTCGGTGTAGCAATCGACGAGGTTGGCGATCGTCTTGCACGGATGCGTGTGGATCATCTGGTCCGGCGTGAAGCCGGCGTTGAGCGCGGCCTGCATCTCGCGGTACGAGCAGACATCGACCGATGAACCGAACTCGCGGAGGTTCTTCAGCACGAGATATTCCGGGTTGGCCTTGGCGGCGTAGAACAGCTCGACGCCAGGCATCTCGGCCTTCATCGCGTCGTAGTTGCGTTGCAACGCCGAGCGGCTGAGCACGAGCGCCGGAGTGCCATGCACTTCGGCAATGGCCTTGGCTTGATCGAACGAAATGACCGGTTGAGCGACACGCGTGGCGGATTGCACTCCACAATCGAGCAACGTGGACATGGGTAGGTTCTCCAAGACGAACGTCTCCCGGCAGACCAAATCATTCGGCCGACTGGATCGAAGATCGGAAAAAGATCTGTTCGATCGCAGCAAGTGGGAGACAGAGGAACGAAAGCACGCCAAAACATGAGACCAAAGCACTTCGCCCGTCAGGCGAACGACCTCAACGGCGAGTGAACCGCCGCACAAATTGCACCGGCAGAAGCTGTCCCGCTCGAACCGTGGCCGCCAACCAAACGCGATACGCGCGGGCGGGGCTGAGCGAAATTGAGCCAGCAAGGCTCAGGCAGAGGGGCGAAACCGAGAGGTGCTCAAAACGGCGATTGGCGGAACAATTCAACGCGGGCCGGAGCGACACACTCATCAAACGGGAAAATCCATCACGCAGGCGGGACGACGCAGCATGCAGACGCTGCAAAGGCCCTGGGGGACGACGGCGATAACACGATGGGGGCTGCTCAGCGGTCTCAACCATTGTGTTGTGTGGTGCCTCGTGAAGAGTTCTGGTGGTACGAATCCCAAATCTCGGACCGGCGGGATTCTACGAGTGTCCTTTTCGATGTCCAACATGGAGTTGGCAAGTTTTTCAAAATTTCGACAGTTGGAAGCTCCAGCTTGATGCGGATTGTACCGGTCCGGGAAAAAAGTCGGAGAGAGTCCTCGGGCAAAGAGCCGTGGCGAGGTCCAATACGGACGCCTCCGGTCGCTGCCGCAATCGACTCACAAAGTTGACTGATCCCCCGATCGATTTCATCAGAGCGATAGCCGGCGGTGATCGAAACGCGGAAACATCCCGGATCCGGCAATAAGCCAAGGGAAAGCAGGTCACTTTCGCGGTCCCACAAAACGCTTTGCACGCTCTCGCCGCGAACGTCGAGGACCACGCTGCCGTTGATGAATTCCCAAACTCGTCCCTTTCGCGTCCGAACGAGATTCGAGGTCCGTGCCGCAAGCACGCGGTCGATCTCCGCTAAATCCGCTTCTTTCAAAGGTGTTCGAGAGAAGATGGCTCCAAGTGAGATCATCGACATCAGGCAACCTCCATCGTCGCCTAGCAGTGAATTGTCCCAGATGGCGGTTCGACCAGAGGTTCGTTCGAGCGATTCGCCAGCTTGGCTGCGTGACGCTCGGACCAGAACGAGTACGCCACCAGCATCCCCGTCCCCGTGACCAGAAACACGTCCGCGAAATTGAACACCGGCCACGGCCAGCGTGTTGACCCGAAGGTGAAGAACAAGAAGTCTCGGACGGCTCGAATTGGTTGCCCGTCGGCGTCTTTGTAGCCGTACAACCCCAGACGGTCATACAGATTGCCGAGCGTCCCGCTGAGCACCAAGCAGAGAGCCACCGTCAGCCAATTACTTCGCCCGGCCGACGTCTTCAGCAAGCAGTACACGATGACCACGACCGCTACGACGCTCAGGGCTGCGAACAGCCACGTCAGACCTTGGCCGACACCCCACAAGGCTCCCTCGTTGAAGCTCGTGTAGAGCTGAAACGTCGAGAGTTGTCCGAGCCACTGATGCACCGGCCCCCGTCCGCCGGGGAAGCCCAGCCGATCGAACACCGCCGACTTGGAATACAAATCCAACCACACGCACACGACCGTCAATGGCAGGATCAGGCCCAACCGCCGGAAGTTGAACGGCGTCGTTAAAGTCGAAGTGGATTGTGGCTCGTCCATGAATTTCTCCAAACCGGGACCGTATGGTTCCCGCCGCGATCAACGCTAGTCGAATTCCGTTTGGCAACGATGTCTCGGCGGTGACTTCACGTCCGCCGTGATTCCCGCAGGCTGTCTCGTTCTCACGAATCTTCGGTTCACTGACCCTAGCCGGCTGGCGGCTCGGAGATTTTACCGCGTGCTTTGAACGTCACCGGCGTCGGCCGCCCATTGACCGTGATCGTAAATTCCTCGGCGAGGTCACCGGGTTTGTCGGGAGCGGTAATCGTCATGGGCAGCACATGCACCAACGCGGCATTTTGCGGCAGACGGACCTTGAACAGGCCGTTGTCAGAATCGCATTCCACCTTGTCGATTTGGATGGGCTGACGTCCCTTGATGACGACGTTGAACTGCTTCGCCTCGCCCGGTTTCATCACGCCCAGGGACACGATCGCGGGAGTGACCGTCACGTCCGCTTCGACATTCGCCTCGACCAGCAACGGCACTTGCGGGCTGGTCTGATCGTCGGTGATCAGCGTGAGCTGTTCTCGGATGGCTCCTGGCGGAGCGTTCGGAGCCAGAGTCACGACGATGTCGTAATCGACTCGACCATTGCCACGAGCGGTTTCGACAGCTTTCGCGACGACCGATTCGCTACGGCTCTTGATCTCTTTGACCTGCCACTCACTGCGGCCGGCGTATTGCAACTTGATCGTGCGAGTCGCTTCCTTGCCATGCTCAACCGCACCAAAGTTGACCGAACCGGGATCGAAAACGACGTCGGTTCGAATGTATGCGGTGATCGGGATGCGAACCTCTTGGTGCAGCGGCGTTTTGAAGGTGATGATGACGTTGGAATCCTTCCGCCGCGTGAACTTGCGGGTGTCCATCGTGACTTCGATGTAGCCTTCTTCGAGGCTTTCCAGCACATACTTGCTGGGCTTTCCGGCCGAGCAACCGCAAGTCGTGCGGACGTCTGCGATCTCGACCGCCTGCTTGTAGAGGTTGGTGATCTTCACGCGAGCGACCGCGTCCGAGCCGCGGGCCACGACACCGAAGTCGATGGTCCGTTGATCGAACATCTTCTCGGCCCAGTTCAATTCCTGAGCCGATGCGGAGGCGGCGTAGCACACTCCGAGAATCAGAACCAAACACAAGCGGGGCAGGCGGGCATTCAACATCATGGTCAGCTCCAGGTGTGCGGCGTGGTCCAACCCGACGCCGCGACCACAAAGACGGCTCACGCAACCTCCTGGTGAGCCACGAACGACGACCCTCGCGCGAGGGAGAGACGACACACAACCCAATCGCTGGGTGCATCACCAACGACGGCCGGCTGGACCAAAGCTCCAGGGACGGACGCCACTTCGATGCCTGTCCCCATCGGCAGATTTTGCCGCGCGAGGTTAGTAGTGCTTTTCGGAAAAGTCAACGAGCGGTTTTCTGCACCGCTCAACCCTTGCGCGACCCGCAAGGTCGCCTCAATCGGACGAGCCAAGCTCCGTGGTCGGTTCGTTCGCGGGCCAACATTCCGTCGGACTGCCCGCCCCAATCCGTTTGAAGGTCATACCGCCAAACACCAGGATCAAAAACGCTGATCCGATCGGCACAAATACTCCCACGATGACACCGAAAACAACGTCGGCCCATTGATTATTGCCAGCCGGACCAAGCGGCTTCGCGGCATCAAAAGACGCCATCAGCGCCGCCACACCGATGATGAACAGCAGCACAAACAATCCAGCTCCTGAGCTGACCATCCAGCAGTTCAGTAAATTTGGATCAGGCCGCAGACGCGGTGCCGGCCGAGGAGGCCATTCATTGAGTCGTCGCGACTCGGACACACTCCTTGAAATCCAGACCTTCACCGGTCGTCGCCAAGCGAAGCAGACAGACAGCAGAGTGAGAAGTGTCGCCACCACAAAGCTCCCCATCCACATGGCCATGCAAGTCATCACTTCCGGTGGCAAGTCTGGATCGGCATTGGGGCGATTTGCTGGACGAGCCTGCGGTGGTTCTGTCGCGACAAAGAAAATGATCGCGATGAACATCAACGCGAAGCTCCACGAGCACACACGCCACAAGCCGCTCGACAAATAGAACCACGAGCAGACAGCACCTCGTCGCCGATTCGGGTCACGACGCCGCAGCCAATGCGCTGTCCGAAAGTCATTCCAACCGAACTTGAAGCACAACACGATCACGCCGATCGACGGATGAGCGGTCAATTCGGTGACGACCACCGCGACTGTCAAGATCAGCCACCACGGCAGATGCGCGAACATCCCACCGGAGTCGGACGGTTCAATCTCAAACACTTCGTCAGGACGAGAGTCGTCATTCACGATTAGGTCTTTGCGTAAAACGCATTTGCTGCCGCGATGCTCGCACCTGGGGAGAGCTTGTAGCCCCGATCCGAGAGACATCGCTCCAAAGCGGCGAGGAACAGCAGCACATTGCGTGGAGAACTGGCCTCACCCATCAGGCCGATGCGCCACGTCTTGCCCTTCATCGGGCCGAGTCCGCCGCCGATTTCGATGCCGAACTCGTTGAGCAACTGGCCACGCACCGCCACGTCGTCGATGCCCTCCGGAATCAAGACGGCATTCAGCATCGGCAACTGCTGGCCCTCGGCGACTGCGTACTTGATGCCGATCGCTGCCAGGCCCGCCTTCAACGCCTTGTGATTCTTCAGGTGCCGAGCGTGCCGAGCTTCCAAGCCCTCTTCCAAGACAAGTCGCAGCGCTTCGTGCAGGCCGTAGTTCATGTTGATCGGTGCGGTGTGGTGGTACGCCCGCGACTGGCCCCAATAGTTGCGGACCATCGTCAGGTCGAGATACCAACTGGCGACCTTTGTCTTGCGAGCCTCAACTGCCGCAACCGCGCGTGGGCTGAACGTCACTGGGGCGAGACCCGGCGGACAACTCAAGCACTTTTGCGTCCCGCTGTAAACGGCATCGAGTCCCCACGCATCCACCTCGAGCGGCACTCCGCCCAACGACGTGACGCAATCGACCAGCAGCAACGCGCCGGCGTCATGCACGACCTTTGCGATTTCTTCCAGCGGCTGCCATGCTCCGGTCGAAGTCTCGGCGTTGACGATGCCGACAACTTTGGGCTGCACCTTCTGGACGACGTCGGCAATCTCGGCGGTCGAGAAGATTTCGCCGAATGGTCGTTCCATGATCGTGACCTGCGCGCCGCAGCGAGCGGCGACATCGGCCATGCGTCCGCCGAAGACTCCGTTGACGCAGACGACCATCTTGTCGCCCGGTTCGATCAGGTTGACCACGCACGTTTCCATTCCCGCGCTGCCGGTGCCGCTGACGGCCAGTGTCAGCTCGTTGGTCGTGCGGAAGACTTGCCGCAACATCGCCTGCGTCTCGTTCATGATTTGCAGGAAGTACGGGTCGAGATGCCCGACGGTTGGTGCGGCGAGTGCGGCCCACACTCGCGGATGAACGTCGCTGGGGCCGGGGCCCATCAAGATGCGTCGAGGCGGGTTCACGGCATTGGGAAGCAGAGTCGTCATGGCGTTCAGTCTTCGTTGGAGAGTACGTAGAAAAGTCGCGCGGCATTGCAGCGAACGTGAGGAAGGTTTTCAACCGGGGTTGCGGCCATCCTGCGACTGAAAAATTGCCTCACGAATTAGAACAGCGTCCCTTGGCTTGGAGGCTCCGGAATCGCGATGCCCAGATGCGTGAGTGCGGCGACGGTCACGACTCGGCCGCGGGGAGTGCGTTGCAGAAAGCCGACTCGCAGCAGGAATGGCTCGATCTCGTCTTCGAGCGTGTCGGACGGGCAACTCATGCTGTGAGCGATCGCGGTCAGACCGGCCGGACCGCCCGCGAAGATGTTGATCAGCGTCAGCAAATACTTGCGGTCGAGCTCATCCAAGCCGACGTGATCGACCTCGATCATTTCCAGAGCCAGCTTGGCGACATGATCCGTGATGCGGCCCTGCGCGCGGCTGTCGGCGTAGTCACGGCACCAGTACAGCAAGTTGTTGGCTTTGCGCGGCGTGCCTCGGCTCCGTTTGGAGATTTCGGCGGAAGCGGCTGGTTCGATCTCCGTGCGCAGCTTGCGAGCGTTGCGATTCACGATTTCGGCGAGGTCGTCGTCGTCGTAGAAATCGAGGTGCAGCCGATTCACGAAGCGGTCTCGCAGTGGAGCGGTCAGCAAGCCGCTGCGAGTCGTCGCACCGATCACTGTGAACTTCTTCAGCGGCATGTTGATCGTCCGAGCGTTCATCCCTTCGCCGAGCGAAATATCAACTCGGAAGTCTTCCATGACCGGATACAGAAACTCTTCGACAGCAGGCGGCAGACGATGAATCTCGTCGAGAAATAGCACCGAGCCGAATCCAGCGTTCGTCAAATACGGCAGCACATCTTTCGGAGCCGTGAGCGCCGGAGCTGACGCGATTTGAAAATCGACGCCGAGTTCTTTCGGGATCACGGTGGCGAACGTCGTCTTGCCGAGTCCCGGTGGACCGTCAAACAGCAGATGGCCGAGCGGTTCGTTGCGCTTCTTCGCGGCGTCGAGCATGATCCGCAGTCGCTCGACGGCTTTGCGCTGGCCGACGACATCGTCCAGTTTTTGCGGACGGAGTGCTTCGTCGTGCTTTTCGTCGTCCGGGCGGAACTCAATCGCTGGCGGCTTGCGAGGCGGTTCGTCGTCCGGCTGATCGTCGCCGTTGATGATTCGTTGCCGCGCCATGCCACTCGACTCCGTTCACGCTGACGTCAGCTCGTCGGGCAGGTTCACGTTTGTGGTCACGGTCTGGATGTCGTCCAAGTCTTCGAGAGCCTCGATGAACTCCATCACCAGCTTGCCGGTTTCGACATCAACCTCCACGGTCGTGCTCGAAATTCTTTGAAGTTCCGCAACGTCGGTCGGAATCTTCGCCGCTTCGAGCACTTCGTTGAGTTGCTGAAAGAGACTCACTTCGCAGGTGATCTCGAATGACTCGCCGACCTTTCGCACGTCATCACCGCCGGCTTCGAGAACGATCTCGAACAAGCGATCTTCGTCAACATTCTGAGCCGGAACGACGAACACACCCTTGCGAGTGAACAAGTAGCCGACGCAACCGGTGCTGCCGAGATTTCCGCCGTGAACTTTGAAAACCTCGCGGACCTCGCCGGCGGTGCGGTTGCGATTTTCGGTCAGAATGTCGCAGAGCACGGCCACGCCCCCCGGAGCGTAACCTTCGTAGACCATCTCTTCGTACTGCTCGTCGCCGGATTCACCGGTCCCCTTCTTGACGGCACGCTCGATGTTTTCCTTGGGCATGCTGTTCTTGCGAGCCTTGTCGAGTGCGTACCGCAGCGAGAGGTTGCTCGTTGGATCGCCGCCGCCGTTGCGAGCGGCCACGATGATCGCACGGCTGAGCTTGCCGAACAGCTTGCCCCGCTTCTTATCCTGAGCACCCTTCCTGATGGCGATGTTCGCCGAATGAGAATGTCCTGCCATGTCGTCATTTGCCCTTCAGCTTCTCTTCGATCTTTTCAATCAACTTCGGGTCGGGAGTCTTGTCGGCCTTCGCGTCCTTGAGCGCCTTCTGCCAATTCTCGATCGCCTTGTCCTTTTGGCCGATTGCGTGCTGGCAATCGCCCAAGTGATCGAAGATTGTGGCATCGGTGCCGCGCGGAGTTTGAACGGCCTTCTCCAAAAACGGAATCGCTTCCGCCGGTTTGCCGAGCTTGAACAAAACCCAGCCCATGCTGTCTTGATACGCGGCGTTGTCTGGCTCGGCCTTGAGCGCCTTCTCAATCATGCCGCGAGCCTGCTCCAAATTCTTGCCTTGGTCGGCGTAGAGGTAGCCCAAGTCGTTGTTGACCGACGGATCATCCGGAGCTTCAACGAGCACCTTTTCCAGGATCTCTTCGCCCTTGCGGAGGTCGCCCTTCTGGACGTGGATGTTGGAGAGGCTGAACTGGCATTGCCGTGAGAGGCGATGGCCGGGGTTCTTCTCGATGAATTTCTCGAACAGTGGCACTGCTTGGTCCCACTGGTGAGCGTGGTAGTGAATCCACGCCTCTTGAAAGAGGAACAGCGGGTTGTCTTCTCCGGCGAGCTTGCGACCCTCGGTGATCGCGGCCAACGCACCGGCGGTGTCTCCCGCCATTTCACGAGCTTGCGTCTGCAAGAACCAAAACGCGGCGCGATTGTTTTTCAGCGACGGTTCGTTGATCGCGTCATCGATAACCTTGACTGCATCGCCAAACTTGCGTGCTTCCAAAAGCATTCGCGCGAGTTCGTCGTACAAGGTCGCAGCTCGGTCGCGACGGAGCTTGATGCCCAGGCGATAGAACTTCTCGGCCGGATCGTACAGCTTGTTCTGCGTCGCGATCTTGGCGAGCAGCACGCTGCTGGCGAAATCGAGCTTTGGTGAATCTCCCTCCGATTGCTTCGCGCCAACCTCCAACAATCCGGCCACGAGTTTTTCGTCCGCGCCGACGGCTTGCAGTTCGCGTTCGAGGTCTTCGGCAGCCTTTTCCAGTTCTGACTCACGTGCGAATGCTTGCGAGAGCGCTTGCAGCAGCTCGGCCGGTTTGTTCTGCCGGCGGTACAACGACGCGAGCCCGATGTAGCCTTCGATTCCCTTTTCGCGTTCGAGTGTCTTTTTGAATCGTGCCTCCGCATCGTCGAAGCGATTCGCCTCGACGTATTGCCGGGCCAAAAAGAACTGCAGCGTCTGATTGTGTTGGTCTTTTTCGGCGAGCAGTTCCAGTCGCGAAACCAAGTCGCCCGACTTGCCTTGAACCTTGAGGATATCGGCGAGCAGTTGGTACGCGGCCTTGCCCTTCGATTGCAGTTGCGCGTCGAAGTACGTCTGCAAATGTTCGAGCGACTTGTCGGGCCGCTCGGTCATTAAGTACGCCTGCGCGAGGTTGAAGCTGATGTTCCCCGGCTTGGTCTTCTTCGCACTGGCCGCGCGTTCGAGTGCGACGATGGCTCGATCCGGTCGCTTGGCTTCCAGGAAGACCTGTCCGATCGCCTCGTAGGTCGTGCGTTGGTGCTTTTCGAGTTCCGACTTCATTTGAAAGTCGAGATGAAACTTCTCCGGATTGGTCTTGGCGTCGAAGACGACTTCAAAGGCATCGGCGGATTTCTCGACCTGGCCGGTGATGAGGTACAGAAATGCGAGGTCGCGCATGATCGCGACGTACTGGCCGGACAGCCTGTCGAGTTTGGTCGACCGCGCCGCTTGTTCGATCAGCCGGATCGCTTCGGGAACTTTGTCCTTGGTCGCTAAATGGATGCCGACTCGTTGCAGCAACAGAAAATCGTCCGGCGTGAGTTCGACCGCCTTCAAGGCATAGTTCATCGCCTTGTCGGCCTCGTTGAGTCCGAATGCCAGAGGGATCAACGCGCGATAAACCTCGACCGCACCGGGGTCAATCTGCACGGCCTTTTCGTAGGCTTCGAGAGCGGCTTTGAATTCCTCACGCTGTTCGAGGAACCGGCCCTTCATGAACCAGCCCATCGCGTCAATGCGCTTCTGGCCATCGGCGTCCCGCTCGCGAGCGGGCTTGAATTTCTCAGGCTGCTCAGGTGGCTGCGCGACGTCGAGCCGGAAGTCGCTGCGGCGGAAAAGTCGATGTGTGGCATCGCTCGGGGCAAACTCTTCTTGCGCCAACTGTCGGGTTGCCGACGCAGGTGAAATCCACAAGAGCATTCCGCCAAAGGCGATGCTCAACACCCAGCCGATTCGTCTTGAAAGTCCGATCCTTCGTGGCGGTTGTGTCATGACCTGCTCTTCCCTGGAATGGCGACGAAATTCCGAGCGTGACTCCAATGCGAACTCGCGGGACGGATGATAGCGAGCGACCAGATTCCGACCAAACCTCGTTTCCCGGCGTGGCCGCTGCGTCTCGAATTCGACAACTGCCGACTTGGACGCGACACGCTTCCGTCACGAGTCGAGCGGATTCGCATCAGCGAGGCTTCTTCTTTTTCACGGTGCTGGGCTTGGCCTTTGCCGCAGTTTTTTCCGCCGGCTTCGCCACCGCTTTGGCCTTCGGTGCCGCTTTACTGCTGGCGGCGGGTTCGTCCTTCGCCGGCTTCTTCGCGGTACGGAGTAACGCTTCAAGCCGTGAGATCATATCGTCGAGATCGAAACCCTCTTCCGGAGGCTTTGTCTTGGCAAATGTCAGTGTCAGACGTTCGTCGAGAGCGAGGCAGCGGCTGTACTCGCAGAACGTGGCAGTGTCGGCCTTCATCACGGCGGACTTCAAACACTCGGCGACTTCCGCGGTCGTGGAATGAGGAGGCGCCAGTCCCAACCACACGGCCGCGTCACGCAGCCGATCGTCCACCGGCGCCGTGTGCGCTCCGAGCGACTTCTGCAACGTGAAGAGCTGTATGAAAGAACTCAGGAAGCGAATCTTTTGCAACTGCTTTTCGGCAAGCTCCATCGTCTTGCGACGTAGTGGCTCGAAATCGAAATCGAAATTGATCTCAAACACATATTGCAGGATGGCTCGCACGCGAGCCGCGCGAGCGTCCGGCTCTGACATCCCCTCGAAGCACTCGGCTAGCTCGGCGAACGTGCTGACCCGAATTTCGTTGTAGTCGTGGAACGACTCGTGCAGCCGTTCGAAGGCGGCGTCGGCAAGTTCCTGCGTCGCGTTCTCTAGGCAGACGGCGTACAGCATCGTCTCCAGCACCGCCTTGTCCTTCTTGTGGCTGGCGGGCTTGTAGTGCTTCTTCAACAGCGCGACGAGCTTCTTGCTAAGAGAATGCAGGTCGGACGCTTTGGTCTTCTTGACGACGGCCATGAGCAACGTGCCTGTGGGTTCGGTGTGTGTTCGGAAATGGCGAAATCAGATTGTCCAGTTGAGTTCAACATCACTCAGCCGGTCGGAGGGTCAGCATCGTCTTCGAGTACTTCATCGGTGTCGTCGTCATCGGTGTCGTCGTCATCGGTGTCGTCGTCATCGGT
>QWQF01000138.1 GCA_003669125.1 Planctomycetota bacterium | reverse complement strand
GTCGTGTAGAACATGACGATGTCGTAGTTCTTCAGATTGTCTTTGGTGAAGTCGGCCTTCGCGTCCTGAGTGCAATGAATCGAAAATAGTCCGGTCTGTTGGCCGAGTTGCGTCATCGCGACTTCCGCAGCCGCGAGGTCCTTCTTCACGCCATCCTTGACGTCGCGAGTGACCGATCCGTGCTTGAACCCTTTGCTCTCGGTGAGAAACAGGATCTTGGATTTCGGGGATTGCGCACTGGCCAAAGGCAATGAGCAAACAACGCTCATCAATCCAGCCATCGCGAACGCGGACACGCATGCTCGACGCAACATCTCAGAGGCTCCTTCAACAGCGGTTTACCGGATCGTCGGCTCGGACCAAAGCGAGCCATCGGCGGGATGATACGAGTTGCTCGGCGCGGTCGCAAAGAACGCTCACTTCGCAGTGTGCTCGCTGGACGATTCAGGCCAATCCGCACTGGCGAAGTAACGCTTGTGGATCGGGGTCGCGGCCGCGGAATGCTCGGAAGACTTCCAGCGGATGCCGGCTGCCTCCGAGTGACAGCACTGTGTCGCGGAAGCGTCGGCCGGTAGCTTTGACCGCTGCTTCGTTGTCGAGCCCCGCTTCCTCGAACGCTCCGAAGGCATCCGCGCTGAGCACCTCGGCCCACTTGTAGCTGTAGTAACCCGCCGCGTAGCCCCCCGAAAAGATGTGCGAGAACGCGCACAGCATGCGATCTTCGGGCAGCGGCGGTAGCACCGAGGTCTTCTCAGCCATGCGGCGTTGCACGTCGAACGGTGATTCGCTCGACGAGGGATCGAACTGGTGATGCAGATAAATGTCCGTCATGCCGAAGTGCAGTTGGCGGAGCATCATGCTGGCCGCTCGAAAGTTTCTCGCGGCGGTGAGCTTGTCGAATAACTCCTCGGGCAACGGCTCGCCGGTTTGGTAGTGACCGGAGAGGCCGCGAATCGTCGGGCGGTGATAACACCAGTTTTCCATGAACTGACTGGGAAGCTCGACCGCATCCCACTCGACGCCGTTGATTCCGGCGGCGTCGGCTTCGTCCACGGTGGTCAGCATGTGTTGCAAGCCGTGACCGAATTCGTGGAACAGCGTCTCGACTTCGCGGAACGTCATCAGCGACGGCGCGTCGCCGACTGGTGGAGTGCTGTTGCAAACCAGATGCGCAACCGGCAACTCGATCTGTCCTTGGAATCGTCGTCGTGGCAAGCAGGTATCCATCCACGCTCCGCCGCGCTTGTTTTCCGGCCGCGAGTACGGATCGAGATAGAACGCTGCGAGTGGTTTGTTCCCGTCCGCATCGAACACGCGAAAGAACCGCACGTCGGGATGCCATACCGGAGCCTCGCCGTCCGCCGCGCGAATCGTGACACCGAGCAGCTTCGTCAGCAGGGCAAACAATCCGTCGAGCACTCGTGGCAGCGGGAAGTACGGTCGCAGTTGTTCGTCGGTGTAATCGAATCGCTGCTCGCGTAGCCGTTCGGCCCAGAAGGCGGCGTCCCAATGTTTGAACTCTTCGGTCTGACCGCCGGCAGTCGCCAGCGTTTTCAACTCGGCTAACTCGTTCTCGGCCGGTTGGCGCGATGCGGCTCGCAGCTTCTCGAACATCGCTTCGACCGCCAAAACGCCGGGAGCCATCTTCTCGGCCAAGCTGACTTCGGCGAACGAACGAAAGCCCAGCAACTCCGCCTTCTCACGCCGCAGCTTCAAGATCTTCGAGATGCTCTCGCTGTTGTCCCATTCGCCGGCCGATGCACGCGAGATGAACGCGCGATAGACCGTTTCGCGCAGATCACGCCGCTGCGAGTGCTGCAAGAATGGAGCGACAATCGGCCCATCCAACGAAATTCGCCAAGGCCCCGATTCAGGGGCTTCTGCGGTTTGTTTCTCGCCCTCTGGAAGAGGGCCGGGGTGAGGGACTGCTGCTGTTTGAGGTTCCGATCCAGTCTCCGCCGCCTTCATTGCAGCCGCCTGCCGCGACTGCGCGAACGACTGCGCCGCCAACTGCAACAAGCTTGGCGGCAACCCCGCGACCTCATCCGGTTGAGTCAGAATCAACTCGAACGCTTTCGTCGCGTCGAGCACATGGTTCGAGAAGTCGGTGCTGAGTTGCGAGAGCTCTTCGGCGATGGCGTTGAATCGCGCACGCGACTCTCCCTCCAGTGCGATGCCCGACAGCTTCGCCGACAGCAGCTTTTGATCGACGATGCGTTGTCGAGTCGGCGTGAGCGATTCGCCGGCTTGATCTTTCAGCCGTTTGACTGCTTCGTAGATCGGCTGGCTTTGCGAAGCTCGCAGTCCGAATCGCACGACCTCTGGCAAGACGGTCTCGTAGGCCGTGCGCAGCTCCGGCGAGTTGAGTACTCCGAACAAATGCCCGACTGGCTTCCACGCGAAATCAAACGGGCGATCCAACTCTTCCAGTCGCGTGAAGAGGTCATCCCAATTCGGGCGGTCGAGACGACTCAGAGTCGTTTCGATTTCGGTCAGCCGTTGCTCGGCCTGAGCCAACAGATGCTGCACAGCCGGAACGATGTGTTCTGGCTTGATTCGATCAAATCGGGGTAACCCTTCGGCGACGAGCAGCGGGTTGACTTTCAGTTCGTCAGGCAGTTCCGGCATGAGGTCAGTCTTTCCAATGGATATCGAAGGGCAGTGCTCGCAGGTGGTAGTTGGGTGGTTGCACGACGTCAACGGCGAACATGGCGTCGGCCACGATGAACTTTCCGCGAAGTCGAAACTCACTGCTTGATCGTGCGCCGAGCGGTGGGTAGATTCGATCCGGTCGAGCTTCGGCTCACGACCTCTGCCATGTTCGACAGGGCTATCGTTGGGGTTGACCCTACAAGCATGACCTCCGGGGGCAAACTGATTCCGGCCGCGTGTATATCCGCTTGCTTCGGCAACGGCTCACATTAACCGGGTCAGTCGTTCCCACCTTACGGTTTTTGGTCATTGAATCCACCACAGCCCACCGGCATTACGGCGGAGGTTTTTTGTTGCGCTGCAGGTTGGCTCTCCGAACCGATCGCTTTACGCGGACGAGTTGTTGGACATTGAGCCGTGGTTCTTGGACATTCCTTGGTCATTGAAACTTGGACCATGGACATTCCTCATGCCCGGCCTCTTCGATCAACACGAAGCTCAACATCTCGACGCCGCCAAACCGCTCGCCGCGCGAATGCGACCGCGCACTCTGGACGAGTTCACCGGGCAGCAACATTTTCTCGGCGAAGGCAAACTGTTGCGGCGGATGCTTCAAGCGGATCGAGTCAGTTCGGTGATCTTCTACGGCCCACCTGGCACCGGAAAAACTTCGCTGGCCGAGATTATCGCGAAGCACACCAAGTCGGTGTTTGCGTCGCTCAACGCCGCGTCGGTCGGAGTCAAAGAACTGCGTGAAGTGTTGGAAGCCGCGCGGACTCGGCTGAAGACCGGCGGGCAACGCACGCTGTTGTTTGTCGATGAGTTGCATCACTTCAACAAGACTCAGCAAGACGTGCTGCTGCCGGATGTCGAGTCAGGTGCCGTGCGGCTGATCGGAGCGACGACGTCGAATCCGTTCTTTGCGTTGGTCTCGCCGCTGGTCAGCCGCAGTCAGGTGTTCGAGTTTCGGTCGCTGTCGCGAGAGGATGTGCTCGGTCTGATGCAGCGGGCGTTGTCCGATCGTGAACGAGGCTTCGGCCAACACGCGGTCACCGTCACGGACGAAGCGTTGTCATTCCTCGCCGAGGTCTGTGACGGCGACGCGCGCCGAGCACTCAACGCGTTGGAGATCGCGGTGCTGAGCGTCGCCACTCACCAGCACGACGCGACAGCGAGTGGTCAAAGTGGCAACGACGCAGACCACTCGCTGGCGCGTCGTGCTGGTGACAACACCGTCGATCTGGAGATCGCTCAGGAATCCATCCAAAAGAAAGCCGTGCAATACGGCGACGACGAGCACTACGACGCGGCTAGCGCGTTCATCAAGAGCATTCGCGGCAGCGATCCCGACGCGGCGATTTACTGGCTGGCGCGAATGCTCGAAGCGGGCGAAGAGCCGCGGTTCATTGCTCGGCGAATCGTGATCGCGGCGTCAGAGGACATCGGCAACGCGGACCCGCAGGCGTTGGTCGTCGCGATGGCGGCCGCGCACGCGACCGAGTTCGTCGGCCTGCCGGAATGCCGCATCATGCTGGCTCAGGCGGTGACGTACCTCGCGACCGCTCCGAAGTCGAACGCCAGCTACCTGGCCGTCGATGCCGCGCTGGACGACGTCCGCACCAAGCGAGTCCTGCCGGTCCCGACGCATCTTCGCGACGGCCACTATCTCGGAGCGAAACGACTCGGCCACGGCGAAGGCTATCAGTACGCTCACGCCGCGCCGGACGGCTGGGTCGATCAAGACTACCTCGGCGTCGAGCGAACGTACTACCAACCCGTCGACCGCGGCTTCGAGGCCGAACTGAAACGACGGGTTGAAGAGCAGCGAAGCCGAAAGCAATTGTAGGAGGGGCACTCTGTCCGGCGTGTTCCGACGCATGGACGGGCAAGAGCGTCTCTTCTACAAACCATGACTCATGCCGAAGCCGCGACGGAAGGACGAATCGCCGAATGCGAATCGCCGGGGGATGACCCTGCGCGAGCTGCCTGCGTTGTTGCCCAAGCAAGCGTCGTTTGCAGCGGTAATTGCCTCGCTGAAACGGGGGCAGGCCGGGGCGATTGATGGGGCGTGGGGCTCCTCGGCCGGGCTGGTCGTTGCGGCGTTGGCTCAGCAGATTGAGAACGAGAAGCCGCTGCTGGTCGTGTTGCCGCGAATGCACGATGTCGATGAGTTCGCGGACGATGTCTTCAACCTTTTTGGGGAGGCGCCGGCGATCTTCCCGGCGTGGGAGAGTTGGCCGCCAGATGGCTCGGCGACCGATGCGGTGGGCGGTGCTCGGCTGCGAGTGTTGCGGGCGCTGGCGTCTGATAAACCGCCGCGCGTGATCGTGACGAGCGGGCCCGCATTGATGCAGCCGGTGCCGGGACAGGACGAGATCGCGGCTTCGTCACGCACGTTGCGAGTTGGCAGCGACGTTGATGTCGAAGAGTTGTTGCGCTGGCTGATCGAACGCGGGTTTGAGCGTGTCCCCGCCGTCGAATTGCCCGGCGAGGTCAGCGTGCATGGCGGGATCGTGGATATCTTTCCGTCGGACTCGGAAGACCCGCTGCGGTTAGAGTTCTTTGGCGATGAAGTCGAATCGTTGCGGCGGTTTGATGTCGAATCGCAGCGGACGATTGAGACGCTGAGCGAGGTGAGCGTGACGGCGCTGGCGAGCAACGGGGTCGGGAGTCTTTTTCAGAGCGGCTCTTCCGTTGGGGGTTCGACATCGGCTTCCGACGGCCGCTCTGAAAAAAACTCCCGACCCCTTTTGGCGGATCATCTCTTGGCTGGAAGTTGGGTCGCGATCATCGAGCTGCCCGAACTGATTGACGAGGCGCGGCAGTATCGCGAGCGGCTGAGCGAGACCACCGGTCTGGCGGAGATCGCACAAGTGATTGCTCGGCTGACCGACTTCGCGAATGTGACCGTCGCGCCGATTGCGGCGGACTCGTTTGAGACCTCATGCCATTTGCAGATCGAGTCGATTGAGCGGTTCAGCGGGCCGAAGCATGAGGTGCTCAACGAACTGGCGACGGTGGTCGGTCGCGACGAGCAAGTCTTGATTGCCTGCCACAACGAAGGGGAACGCGAACGGTTGTGGGAATTGCTGTTGGCAGCGCGTCCGGCTGACGGCGATCGGCTTTCGGCCGGGCAGAACATGGTGCTAGCCGATCGCGTCATGCTCTGCGTCGGCCGCGTGAATCGCGGCTTTCGGCTGGTCGCTGAGCGGATCATTGTGCTCAGCGATCATGAGTTGTTCGGGCGGACGACGATCGCGCGAGAAACGAAGCGGCGACGGAAAGTTGAGTCGCGGGCGATTGATAGTTTTTTGGAGCTGAATGAAGGGGATGTCGTCGTGCATCTCTCGCACGGGATTGCTCGGTATCGCGGCATGAAGCTGATGGAGAAGGGGGACGCGACCGAGGAGCATCTCACGCTGGAGTTCGCGAATCGCACGCTGATCTATGTGCCGGTGTCGCTGATTCATCTCGTGCAGAAGTACGTCGGCGGGCAACGCTCGTCGCCGGAGCTATCGACCATCGGCGGGACTTCCTGGGCGAAGCGCAAGCAAAAGGTGGCGAATGCGGTCGCGGACCTCGCGACGGAC
>QWQF01000339.1 GCA_003669125.1 Planctomycetota bacterium | reverse complement strand
GGGCAGATTGCTGTGATCGGAGCGTGTGATGACAAGCGGATCGCACGACCATTCAGGCGCGTTCGTCGTCCACGAAGATCAGGCGTTCGATCTCCGTGTTCTTGAAGCCCACGGCCATCGGCTGTCGGACGCCGGGTAAGACGACGGAGTCATACAGTTCGGCTGGCGTGGGTCATTCGGAAGCCTGTGTGGAAATGGCACGCAGGAAGGAGACCGGATCGAGGACTGTGATTTGTGGAAAGGCCGCGCGGAAGGCTTGGCTTTCCGGACGTTGTGCGTCCATCAAGTTCAGAAGATCGTTGTCGCGGCTGACGAGATACTCCGCGCCAGCCGCGGCAGCGAGATTCAGGTACTTCTCATCTTTGGGGTCGCGCGGGAGCGAAACCACTCGTGGAACGTCGCTCACCACGAGGGCAAATCGACTGACCTGCGTGAGAAACGCCGAGACCGTTTCTGCGGTCAGTGCCGAGAACCGCTGCCGAATCTTGGGACGAGTCAACACATCGCGAACCTCGCTCAGAATTTCGGAACTGATGCAAAGCTCGACGTGCCCCTTCTCCGCGAGTCGCAAACAAGCTGCCGCGGGCCCCTCAGGACTGGCCGCGCCTTGCAAGAACACCATGCAATCAAAAACCACACGGCGCGTCACCGACCGGCCTCTTGTTGGTCGCGGTAGACTTCGTCTCGCGATTCTTCAAAGACAGCGGTCAGCTCGGATTCGGACAGGCCGCTCTCCGCCACTTGTCGGCGAAAAGGGGCCAAGATGTCGTCCAGTGTCGGCTCACTGTTCAAGCTGCGTTCGATCAGTTCGCAGGCGAGCGTTTCAACGTCCTGTCCGACGCGAGTCGCCCGTTCAACCAGCTTTCGCTGGGTCTCTGGTGCCATCGTCAAAGTAATCGTCATCACTCCGTCTCCTCGAATTCGTCGCGAACCACTTCGGGTAACATACCGCAACGAAAATCTCTCCGCACGTCAAATCGCGATGAATCCGCCAGTCGCTGGGACCGCGAGTACTTCAAACGGAAAGTGAAAAACCTGCCTCTGCGTTTCATTCGTCCTCAATCAGCATCAGGCGTTCGATCTCCGTGTTCTTGAAGCCCACGGCCATCGGCTGTCGGACGCCGGGTAAGACGACCGAGTCATACAGTTCGGTGACCAGCGTGCCGTCGAGCCGCAGCCACTCGGCGATGGTGCCGGTGCGGAGGTCGATGATCTGCAAACCACATTGCGGCTCGGCTCCCTTCTGGCTCAGGCGTTCGTTCAGCGGCAGACCGTTGAACGTCAGGTGCCGCGGCTTGGAGAGCGTGGCGATGGCATAGTCGCCGTGGAACGTCAGCCCCCGCAGATAGCCGGGACAAAAGGCGATCGGCTCGAAGCGGCCGGTCGCGAGATCCACTTGCCCGAACTCGCCGGTGCCGGAGTTCAGTACCCACAGACGGTCGCGATACCAGCGCGGTGCGTGCGGCATCGACAGGCCCGTGC
This sequence comes from Planctomycetota bacterium, assembly GCA_003669125.1. GTDB lineage: Bacteria > Planctomycetota > Planctomycetia > Planctomycetales > Planctomycetaceae > SXKJ01. Next base: position 19,435 of record QWQF01000339.1, on the reverse strand, counting down.
AGACTGCTTCGCCCGAAGCGACATCCAGCACGCAACCGCCATCGTGCCGCTTGTCCCGCCAACCGTCGGCCACATCCGAGCAACCGACGACCGTCACATACGCTGGCCGGCCGTCGCGCATCGCCAGACCGTTCAAGTGGCAGCGATCCTCCGGAACCAGAGCACTCAAGAACGGCGGACGCCACAGCGGCTTGAAGTTCGCTCGTTCGCTAAACGTCGCCAGGCAGCCGAACATCGTGTTGACGAAGACCACGCGACCGTCGGCATCGACCGCCATGTCATGTACATCAATGTGCCCGGTCGTGTAGCCAACTCGCGGGATGTAGGCGAAGTCGTAACCCCGCCCGACCCACTGCGGCGGCTGATTCGCATCGTCTCCTTCCGTCACGGTGCCTGCGGCGGGCCGATAGGGCACCGCATTCGCCGGAGCCTGCTCCATCCGCCAAATCTGATATCGCGAACTCAACCAGATCGTCCGCCCGTCCGGCGACGCGCACATCCCCATGCAGTGGTTGTAAGTCCGCTCAAAGATCGACAGCGCTTGGTCCGCTTCGCTGACTGGCTCGCCCGCCCCGCTGGCCGACTTGCGGCCCACCAGAAACAGCTTGCCCGTCTGATACGTCGTGAACGCCAGACTGCACCGCTGCTGCTGCAACCAATCTAAAAAGTACCGCGAGCCAATTGCATTCAACCACGGCTGGGTCGGAGCCGTGGCATTCGTTTCTGTCGTCATTGTTACGGTCCTGAGAGGGACGCCCTCGCTGACGCTTCGGGTTGGTGTGCGATCAGGCTTCGTCTTGCACGGGGTTCGTCAGTGAACCGATCTTCTCGATCTCGATCGTGACCGTGTCGCCGTGTTGGAGAAACACCGGCGGCTTGCGTGCTCCGCCGACGCCGTGCGGCGTGCCGGTCAGGATCACCGTGCCGGGCAGCAGCAGCGAACTGCCGCTGAGAAATTCGATCAGCGTGGGCACGTCGAAGATCATGTCGTTTGTATTCCAGTCCTGCATGGCCTGGCCGTTAAGGATCGTCTTGATGCTCAGCGTGTTCGGATCGGGAATTTCGTCGGCGGTGACGAGACACGGTCCCAGCGGGCAGAACGTCGCGAACGTTTTGCCTCGGCACCACTGCCCGCCGCCACGCTTGATCTGCCAGTCGCGAGCGCTGACGTCGTTCGCGCAGGTGTAGCCGAGCACATATTTGAGAGCGTCCGCCTTCGAGACGTTCTTGCAGGCCTTGCCGATCACGACGGCCAGCTCGCACTCGTAATCGACGGCGTCGCTGCGCAACTGCCGAGGGATCAGGATCGGATCGCCGGGATGGTTGACCGCTCCGCAGTTCTTCATGAACAGGACCGGCCATTCGGGGATCGCCTGGTTGCCTTCTTCCGCGTGACGCCGGTAGTTCAAGCCGATGCACATCACATCGACGGGTGCGATGGGTGTGAGCAACTTGGCGACGTCGGCCTTCTCGCCGGTGTCGTGGTGCTGAGCGAAAATGTCGCCATCAATCCGTGTCGCCGAGCCGTCAGCAGCTTGGCGTCCGTAGTGCGTGTTCCCAGCGGCATCGCGATAGCGAATGATCTTCATGAAGCAGGCTCCTGAGTTGTGGTGAGGTCGGCGAGCATTACGACAATTCGCCGTCAGCGTTGCAAGCGAGTGCGACAACCGAGAATCTTCCGCCATGAACGCCGCCTCTGAATTCCCGACGACACCCACTGCGGTCCCCTGCCCCGCTCTGCCTTATCCCGAAGAAGGCAATGTTTGGGACGCCTTGTGGACTCCGCCAGAGATCGACCCGACGGCCTGGGTCGCCCCCGGCGCGACGGTCTTCGGGCGTGTGCGGCTGAAGGCTCGGAGTTCCGTCTGGTACGGCTGCGTGCTGCGCGGCGACGGCGATGTGATCGAGGTCGGCGAGGACACGAACGTCCAAGACGGTTCGATCCTGCACGTCGATCACGGATTTCCCTGCGTGCTCGGCAATCGAGTCACGCTCGGCCATCGGGCGTTGGTCCATGCGGCAGTGGTCGGCGACGAGGCGATGATCGCAATCGGCGCGACGATCCTCAGCCGCTGCGTGATCGGCGAACAAGCTCTGATCGCCGCCGGTGCCGTCGTCATGGAAGGGACGCATGTCCCGCCGCGAACGCTGTGGGCGGGCTGCCCGGCTCGCCAAATCAAAGATCTGACCGACGAACAACTCGCCCGGATCGCCCACGCCTGGAAGCACTACGTCAACAACGGCCAGTTGGCTCTCGCGAGATTCGGACGTCGGCACATTGACGAGATTCTAGAAGCCACACGCCCCGCCTGATTGACTGCCCATCGCTTTGATCGAGCGACGTTCCCAAATCGCGAAACATCGCGCTATACTCCCGCCCCGCATGACCGGCCGCTGTTCCAGTTGTGCTCACAGGCTCACCAGTTTTGACGTCCTTCGAGGAGTTTTCGGCCCCATGCTCACATCGCGAGTTCTTCTGTTGGTTGTTTTAGTTTTTGCTGCCGCGTTCTCTCGTTTGGTGCCGCATCTGCATAACGCGGCCCCGGTCGCGGCGATGACGCTGTTTGCCGCCGCGTATTTGCCGAATCGTCGCTGGAGCGTGTTGCTGCCGCTCGCCGCGATGTTCCTGAGCGACGTGGTGCTCTACGCAACCAAAGACGTGGCCTACCGCGACCAGGCCGTGAGCAACATGCTGTTCGTGTACTCGACCTTCGCCGTGATTGCCTTGCTGGGACAGTGGCTGCGTCAGCGAGTGACCATCGGCCGAGTGATCGGAACGACGCTGGCTGGATCGGCCCTCTTCTTTCTCATCACCAACTTCGGAGCTTGGTTGTCGCTGAGCCTACCGCTGAGTGCGACTGAGCCGGCCATGTATTCACGCACGTTGAGCGGCTTGATGAACTGCTACATCGCCGGGGTGCCCTTCTTCCGAGGCACGTTTGTCGGCGACTTGGTTTACTCGGCGGTACTGTTCGGCGGCTTCGCTCTGCTGGAGCAAGCCGTCCCGCAACTCAAGCCCCGACTCGTCGAGGCGACGATCAACTAGCCCTGAATTACGCGTCGACCGGCTTATCCGTGTCACAGAAAATTAGCCGCGCGGCGCTAGCCCCGGTTACAAGGCATGAACCGGGGCTAGCGCCGCGCGGCTAATTTTCGGAATGCGAATTATTGCCGGCCGCGTGACGCGCGATAGCCATACTCGATGGCGAACCAGTTGGCGTAGCGTTCGCGGTCTTCGGTGCGCGTGTTGCGCTTGTCGAGCACGTGGCCAATTTCGTGGATCAGGACGTTGTTGAGATAGAAGTCTTTCAAATTCTCCGGCGTCCAAGTCAGCGTCCACTCATCGCCCGCGTCTGACCAGACGCCGCCGAACATGCGGGCTTCGATCTGCTGCTGCGGTGTCGGCGGGCGGATGTAGGTTTCGACCAGCGATTCCTCGATGGGGTACAAATACACGCTGGCCCCCCACTGCATTCCGTAGCAGGGAAACAACTGCCGCTTGCGAGTCATCCGGCTGAACTGCACGACCTCAACCTTTTCCACGATCGAACTCGGCAGCAAAGTCAGCCGTTCGCGAATCTCTTGAAGCGTGACGGGATGTAGGAACGTCGGTCCCGGTGGTTGAACCACGAATTGAGGATGTTTCTGTCGCTGCTGCTCATCGGAACGCGGCTTGTGCCAATCCTCTTGAGCGAAGAACGCAGGTTGCTCGCCGCTGCCACCGATCCCGCGTTTACGAAAGGCCGCTACGGGTCGGGACAACGTGTTGCGCCGACCGTTGTGCTGTCCGGCGACTGTGCGATTTGTCGAGTTGTTCCCGGAGCGTTTCATGGCGTTTTCTTCGCGTGTCGCGATGGAGCATTCGGAGGGTTTCGGGAGGACGGACTTCGAGGCGGATCCGCCGCGAAGTGCGGGCCATCGTCCAACCCGAACCAACCCCTCGCCACCTGTACAAAATAAGAGACAGGCCCGCCGAGGGTTGCAGCGATTTATGATGCCCAGACCGTTTGGCGGCGGCTAAGCCGAGATGGATTTCTGTTGCCCGTCGGGGGCCTCGAAAGACCCAGCCACAAAGCGGTTGGAGCAAACCCGGGGACTGCGAAGTGATCCCGAACGCAATTCCGAGTCTTTCCGGTTTGTTCACTACTCGGCCGCGAATTACTCGGATGGCTCTGACGATTGTGCCGATTGCGCAGCGGAAAATCGGCAACCATGGCAACTAGCGGAAGCAGCGTCGCCGTGGCTATTTGGCTTTGATGCCGGCCGTCTTGTACGACTCGCCAGCCTTGGCGACCAAAAACAATTCCGCGGTCGCGGCAGTCGCCTCGAACTGAATCGCAGAAATCCGCGAGCCACCATTTCCCAACACGTCGCGCTCGCCATTCACGGGCATCACAATCTTGCGATCACTCCAGTTGTTCTCGACCGGTTTGTCCGCGCTCATCAGCGAGTTGAATTTGTTCGCGTCGTAATCTTTCGCGATGAGTAACTCCGCCTTCGCCGCACCGGCGAACAAACAATTGCGCCACACGAGATCACCAGTGCCCTCGCCAGGCATCGCATCGAACAACAAGCCGGCGTCGATCTGATTTCTGAACGAGCAGTGATCGATCAGGATCTTCTTCGCAACCACTCCACCGGCAAAGCGAATGCCGCTCGTTGAGCCGGTCGCGCCGCAATTGCGGATGGTCAATGATTCGACGGGGCCTTCGAGGAGCACGCCCGACGACATGGAGCCAAAAAATCGGCAGCGTTGCACAGTGACACGTTGAGTCGGCGTTCCAGTACTCGACTTGCTGACATGCACGCCGGCCGACGTGGGAGAGGCTTTCTGAAACGTGATCCCCTCCAGAACGATGCCGTCCGAGCCTTCACCACCCACTGCACCGCTCAGTTCGATGCCGGCTTTCCCGGCGTCCGAGACGACACAATTTCGGATTCGACAACGCTCGACTGATCCCGTGATGACAATGCCCTTCTCCTTTTGCGGAAAGCCGGACAGGTCAATGTGAATATTCTCGATCGTCACGTCGCTGCGATTTTTGATCGTGATCGCAGGATCGGAAAGGCTGGGTGATGTCAGCGTCACGTTCTTCCCGGGGGTGTCCGACGTCAGATGGACTTCGCCGGGAAATGACTCATCCAACATGATCGCCTCTTCGAACGTCTGTCCGGGCTTCACCTGGATCAGAAATCTCAGCGGCTTTCCGTTGGCGGCTTTCTCGTGCTCCGCGCGGCTCTCGACCGCCGAGTGGACTGCTCGTCCGATCGACTTGAAGTCGCCACCCGGTCCCACGATCAGCGTCACTTCATAAGCGTCTGACTTCTTGGCACCGCCAGACGTATTGTTCGCGAGCGATTTCCCGCTCTTGCCCTTCTTGGTGGACTTCGTGACGGCCTTGTCGAATTCGTCGGACCCGCGAATGCTCCACCAGGCGAGGCCACCAATGACCATCACGGCTGCTGCGGCCAACATGCCGTATCGAGCGACGGGCTTCTTGAGCAGATCACCAACCGAGATTGTGGACTTCTTGGGAGTCGGCTTCGGGGGTTCCGATTGGCTGGTCTCGAAGAAAACATCGACGGCTTCGGATGGTGGTTGTGACGATTCAACAACCACCGTTTCTGCAAGCGACGACTCGGCCGGAGTCGGCTCCACTGGAAGATCCAGAGTTGTCTCTGCTTCCGCAGCGGGCGGATCTTCGTTTTGGGAACCGAAGAGAGAGAACAGGTTATCGTCCTCTGCGAATTCCGCAGGCACCTCCACCGGAATGATGACCGTCGCTTCGCTCACGGCCTCGCTGCCAAACTGAAAGTCGGGAGTGACCGCGGTCGCTTCGGCAGTTGCGTCTTGGAAAAAGTCGAACAGTGCCGTCACTGGCTCGGCAGGAGTCACCACGGAAGCGGCAACCACCACGGGCTGTGCAATCGGCGCAGCGAAAACCGGGGCCGCGATCGGCGCGATCGGCTTCGCGACGGGAGGCAACGGATTCCCAACCGGCTGAGCAACTGGAACTGCGACGAGCGGTACTGCCACCGCAACGACGACCGGCACCGCAATTGGTGGAGCGACGGGAAGCACTGCAGCAACCGTCGGCGCGACCACTGGCCCAACCGGCGGAACCGGCGCAGGAGAGATTAGCACGGTTTCTGGTAGCGAGATCTTGGTAGCCAAAGAGCTGTCGGCGTCTTGTGGCAGCAATGCGGAGTCCATGACGTGCGAAGTCGGCTTAAGAATTGCCGGGGCACTTTGCAAGTCGCGTGTCGGTGAAGCCAATCGTCCACTCGATGCGTTTCCTCGCGAGAGCGGAACATGACGTTGCTTCCAGTCGGCCCCAGCATTGTCCGCCAACCACTGACGACAAACCTCGGCAACTTCAGCCGCAGATTGATAGCGATCCTCCGGTTTCTTCTCGACCATTTTGTTGAGCACCGCCGACAACGAGACGGGGCAGTCGATCCGCGAATCGGTCAGCGGCGGAAACGGCTTCGTCTGATGCCACATCAGTCGCTGAGTCAGCGTTCCTTCCGTGTAGGGCGGATTGCCGGTCAGTAAAAATTGCAGCGAGCAACCCAGACTGTAAATGTCGGCTCGTGCATCAACCGTGTGACTGTCGAGTGCCTGCTCCGGCGCGAGATAGTCGGCCGTACCGAGCACCTTTTCGTCGTGGGTAACCGTCAGCGGATTCTCGTCGCGGTCATCAAAGAATCGAGCCAATCCCATGTCCAAGAGCTTGATGACGCCGCTGGTGTCGATCAGCAAATTCGCCGGCTTGATGTCACGATGCACGAGTCCCGCTCGGTGCGCATGCTCGAGTCCCTCGGCCGCCTGCCGAATGTACTCCACCGCGTCCGCGTAATCGGCCGGCCCGTTGCCGATGATCAGTTCCTGCAAGCTCTGGCCTTGGACATATTCCATCACCAGGAAATGAATTTGCGAATCGCGGTCCTGAGTACAATCGACGTCGTACGCCCGCACAATGTTCGGGTGATCGACCGATGCGACCGCCTGAGCCTCGCGATGAAATCGCGCGAGATACGACGAATCGTTGACTCGCTTGCCAGGCAGCACTTTGATCGCGCAGCGGCGTTTCATCAGCACATGCTCGGCCAGATACACGGAACTCATCCCGCCTTTGCCCAGCAAGTCCAGCAGCTTGTATTTGCCGAGCGAAAAGCCCTTGTGCTTTCCGGCCAGCAACTTTTCGGCCTGCCACCGCGTGATGACCTCGCCGCCGATCAGGGCATCCGCAATGGACTGCGCCTGCTTGACGTCAACTCCGCGAGCCTCGTACTCCTGCAACAGTTTTTGAAGCTGATCACTGTCGATCAAGCCGCTCTGTCGAACGACCTGCAAAAACGATTCGACGGTCAGCTTGAGGGCCATGCGTAATCAACCCAAACGTGCAGCGTGATGAGGAGCACCAACGATCGCTCAAAAAACCGGCGAGTATTAAACCAGTCACCTCTCCGGCTTTCCAGCACGACGACACGCTCTCGGCACCGCGATCTTTGGCGGAACCCCGATTCGTCGATGCAAACAGGCTGTTCGCTGACGGTCGCGATACGGATCGCTGCCACTACAATCGGATTCACACTTGAGGAGCCACATTTTGTCCGACGTCCTACAAAACTGCCGTTTTCTAAAAGCCGTTCGCCGCGAGCCGACTGACACGACACCCATCTGGATCATGCGTCAGGCCGGCCGCTACCTGCCGGAATACATGGCCGTCCGTCGCCGCGTGACGTTCATGGAACTCTGCAAACGCCCCGATTTGGCCGCCGAAGTTACACTCACCGCCCAACGAGTGCTCGGCGTCGATGCCGCGATTCTCTTCGCCGACCTGCTGCCGATCCTCGAACCGATCGGCTTGCAGCTTGAGTACACCGAGGGTGAGGGACCGGTCATTCACAATCCCGTCCGTGACGCCGCCGGGATCGACGCGTTGCGACGCCTCGACGATGTCGATTCGTTGCAGTTCGTCTTCGACGCCGTCCGCCTCATTCGCCGCGATTTGCCCGCCGACATTCCTCTGCTCGGTTTTGCCGGAGCACCGTTCACGCTGGCGTCGTATGCCATCGAAGGGGGCGGCTCGAAGAATTACGCGCACGTCAAGCGGCTGATGTATTCCGACAGCGGAGCATGGACCGCGTTGATGAACTCCCTGACACACAGCCTCGTGAAATACATCCTCGCTCAAGTTGAGGCGGGCTGTCAGGCCGTGCAACTTTTTGACAGTTGGGCCGGCTGCCTCTCGCCCAGTGACTACCGCAAATACGTCCTGCCACACACGAAAGCGGTCATCGACGGTGTGAAACACGCCGCGCCGGTCATCAACTTCGCGACCGGCAACCCCGCGCTGCTGCCGCTGCTCCGTGAAGGGGGCGGCGACGTCATCGGCCTCGATTGGCGAGTCGATCTGCGCGACGGCTGGAAAACCGTTGGCCACGATGTCGCCGTTCAAGGCAACCTCGATCCGATCACGCTGCTCACCGACATCCCGACGATCCGCCGCCGAGCGTTGCAGGTGCTCGCGGCTGCCGAGCATCGCCCCGGCCACATCTTCAACCTCGGCCACGGCATCCTCCCCGAAGTCCCGCCGGAACACGCGAAGGCACTCGTCGAGATCGTGCATGAACTCGGAGCAATGTAGCCGCACCACCGCGTGACGCGTCTACGTTTCGTCACACATCTGCAACAACTCCGCTGGCATCCGCTGGAGTTTCCCGCTGCGATCCACACAAGCCAGTGTGCTGTGACCGGTACAAAGCAGCGTGCCATCGCGGCGAAGTTCGTATTCGTGTTCGAGCTTCGCCTCAGTCGCGGCAGTGATCGTTGTCCGCAGCGTCAGCAGATCGTCGTACCGAGCCGGTGCGCGATACCGGCAATCAAGCTTCGCGACGACGAGGAACAAGCCCCCTTCTTCCATCGCTCGGTAGTCGCCCCCTTGAGCACGGAACAGCTCCGTCCGTCCGACCTCGAAGTAGCTGAAATAATTCGCGTGATGCAGAAACCCCATCGCGTCGGTTTCCGAGTATCGCACTCGGATTTGGATTTCATGCTGTCGCATGGCTGGGGCTAACTTTTGGTTTGAACCACAAAGCCGCAAAGGCACGAAGCCGACGTTGTGTCTTCGTGCCTTTGTGGTTTCCTCTCGCCATCGTGACCAATCAATGGCTCGGCGGCTGACAATTCTGGAATGCTCGTGCTCGGAACAGGAAGTCGATGATGTTGCCTTCGTGGGGCTGCATCCAGTGGAGTTGGATCGTCTTCACTTCGCCGATGTTCAGCCGGTCGATGTTGGTCGCGTCAAGCAGTTGCCGCGACCAGCTTTCGTCCTTGGTCAGACACGAGGCGACCAGCGTGCCGCCAATCTTTGAAAGCATGTCTTTCTGCTCACACTTCACGACCGAGACGAATGGGAACATGTACTCGGTGTTGGCGATCGCCGGTTCGGTGCTGGAGCAATGCACGACCGTCGGACGCAGGAAGTCGTATCGCTCGTGAGCGACGTGGCGGTCGCCGTTGCGGTACTTTGCGGAGACTTCGGTGACCCCGGGAGCTTTCACCAATTCTTCGATCTGCGCGTTGACCGCCTTGGCCGCTCCTGGCACGGTGAAGGCTGCCAGCGGTGCCTTCGGATCGCTCATCGGCAACGGAGCAACCGGGCCGAGCCGTTTGGCCAGAGCTTCGGCAATCTCTTCGGTGTGCCGTGAGGCCCAGATACCTGAACAACTGATGCAGCTTCGGCCGCTGTTGGCGAACACGCTTTCGGCCATGAGGTCGATGTACTTTTCCCAGTCATCGACCATGTCGTCGCCGAACAGAATCTTCGAGAACCCCGGCCCGTGAGCCTGCACGCGCGGATTGCCGTGATAGCGTTCGACGGTCGGAATTCCACCGAAGATCATCGCGCGGTTGCACGTTTCGAGAACGGCGGCTCCGCATTCGGGACCGCCGGGATAAACGCAAAACACTTCGCGCGGTACGCCGGCTTGAGCGAACGCCTCGTACATGCGGTACGGCGTCCATGGCTCTTGCGGACCGGGCTTGAGCACGAGACCGATCTGTAACGGGATGACCGGCATCCACAGCGTATGCACGCCGGGCGAGTTCGATGGCAGCACCATGCCCAGCACGTTCGTCTGAGCCTGATAGCTGACCATCACGCCTCGGCTTTCCATGCCGTAGCCCTTGGACAGAATCTCCAACGGCAGCCCGCGAGTCAGCGCCTCCAACGTGTGCCGCATGTTGCGAAGGACGTAAGCGTTCTTCTTCATGTTGCCGGCACACATGTGCTCGGGCAGACCCGTCGTCGCGGATTGCATCCGGCAGAATTCCGCCGGACTTTGCGTGCCATTGCCGAGCGGCAGCGTCGCGTTTTGATAGAGGTCGGCAGCCTTCTCGGCCATGCTGCAAAGTTGGTCGATGCTGAATTGTCGCAGGATGTCGCGAGCTTTGCCCTGCTTCCGCATGTCCATCTTGATGAGGCCAGCGTTCGCGTTATTGACGGTCGCGACCGCTTCGCCAGTTTCAAAGTGAACGATCTTGTCCTTTTCCATGGACTCGTAAGGTTGGCCCCAGCGGATCACCGGTATCTCAAGCATTTTGAATCATCCTCTTCTAAAAGTTCGCAAACGAAACCGGGCGGCTGACGCCCTCGCTCGCCAATGGATTGATGGTTAATAAACGCCGACGGTCGTCGTCGCCGCGAATTCGTGGAATGGCCGCGTGCCGCTGATGCCGTCCCACGGGTACTTGTCGTGGGGGAGTTCTCGCTCGCCTTCGTCTCGTTCCATGAAGCCGGGGACGAAGAGTTCTTTCGTCATCGTGTAGAGCTTCACGCGGCCGGTGCTGCCGTAGGGGACGACTTGGTTGTAGTCGTTGAACTCGACGGTCTCGATGACGGCTCGCGGTTGCGGAGCGTAGTAAGTGATCTTGAAGTTGTCGGCCGGGTCGAACGGCTTGCCACAGGCGAGGCCCATCAGCGTGTTGCCGTAGGTCGGCGTGATGTACACGTTCGGACCAAGAAGTTCTTCGCGGCAGAAGCGGTACCACTGCGGAGTGAACTCGGTGCCGCCGGCGAAGATCCCCTTGATGCCGGACTCTTCGATGCTGCTCCCCTTGTCCATCAATTTGAGGGCGAGCGCTTCCAGCAACTTCGGCGTCGCGAAGGCACACTTGATGTCGTGGCCGGCGGAGAGAATCGTCACCGCCTGGTCGATGACGTGATCGGCATACGCCTTCACGCCGGAGATGTCACCCTTCTTCAAGAGCTTCACGACCCAGCGCGGATCGAGGTCCACGCAGAAGCAGATGCCGCCGCGATACTGCGCGAGGTGTTCGACCGCGAGTCGCAGTCGGCGTGGGCCGGAGGGGCCGAGCATCAGCCAGTTCGAGCCGCGCGGAAAGTGTTCGTCCGGCAGCGTGTCGCTGAAATTCTCGTAGTCGGTCCAGTGGTCCTCGATGACCATGCGGCTCTTGGGAATGCCGGTCGTGCCGCCGGTCTCAAAGACGTACACGGGCTTGTCGGCCAGCCCTTTCGGAACCCAGCGGCGGATCGGGCCGCCACGAAGCCACTCGTCCTCGAAGTTCGGGAACTTCTTCAAATCCTCGAAACTGTTGACCTCTTTGAGTGGATCGAATTTGAACTCACGTTTCTTTTCGAGCCAGAACGGGCAACCAGTCTCATCGCTGAAGTGCCAGCGGACGGTTTGGCGGGTGTGTTCGTCGAGCAGTTCCTTGGCTTTGGCCTGTTTGGCGGCGAGGGCAGTGTCACTCACGGTGAATCAATCTCCTTGCAATGCGAGGCGGGAAGTCGGACGAGCGTGGCCGCGGTTGGCCACGAATGGTTTCCCGGGTGGGAGGGGTGACAGGGTAGGTCGCCTTCGCAGCCATTTCAACTCGCCCAGCGCGGGTTGTCGCAGCGGCAATGCGTCGCGATTCGATCAGTGCGACAAAGACCGCCTCATCGCGAATTGACGGAGATTGATGCTCAAAATCGGTCATGCGAATCGTACAATCAAGCTGGCCTGCGATTTTTTTGAGGATGTGAACCTTGCCCTGCAAATTGATCATCGACGCCGATCCGGGAATTGGAGACGCCCTCGCGGTCGCGCTGGCGTTGCTCGATCCCGATGTCGATTTGCTCGCCGTCACCGCAACTGCGGGATGTGTCTCCGGTCCGACCGCCACGAGAAACCTGCAAGCGGTCATCGAGTTGATCGATCCACCGAAGTGGCCGCGCCTGGGAGCCTCTGACGCAGAAGTCCCGTTGCCGGGAGGTGAATTGATTCCGGGGTTCGTTGATCCAGCCCTGCTCACGGGCCGCCACGGTTTGGGAGAATCTGCCGTCGCCGTCGCAGAACTTCACAAGCCGCACGACACCGTCAAATTGCTCATCGAATTGGTGCGTCAGCATCCGCAGGAGATCACGCTGCTGACACTTGGCCCGCTCACGAACGTGCATGCCGCGCAGGAACGTGACCCCGAGTTTCTCTCTCTGCTGCGTGAGTTGGTTTGCCTTGGTGGTTCGGTTGCTGTCGGGGGTAACGCGACGGCCGCCGCCGAGTTCAACATCTTCGCCGATCCAGAAGCCGCTCGGCAGGTGTTGAAATCGCCGGCCACCAAAACGCTCGTGCCATTGGATGCCTCGCAACAACTCGTGCTCAGCTACGACCAGTTCGCGCGGCTGTCAGACGTCGGCATCGGCCGAGCCGGGAAGGCCGTCCTCGAATGGTTGCAGTTCGGTCTGCGAGCGTCGCACGAGCATCTGGGCAACGAAGGTTTTTCGCTGTGCGATGTCGTCGCGCTCGCGGCGGTTTCGCAGGACCGTCTCGTTCATACCACGTCGATGGCGATTGATGTCGAAACGCAAACCGGTCTGTGTCGCGGAGCCACCGTTTTTGACCGCCGAGCCTCGCGTCGCTGGCGTGACAACATCGAAGTCGTCGATGACCTCGACCTGCAAGGACTGCTCGACTACTTCGGCAGGATGTTGCGGCGTATCGAGATTTGAAGCTTGAAATCGCCGATCTCCAGCTTCACGTCCACTGGCTCCTTGGAGAAATTCATCGGCTCGACTGGTGTGTCGGCTTTGCTTTGCTGAGGCACCGCCGGAGCGGAATCGTCTTCGGCGACGGATCGGTCGCTGAGATCGACTTGAATCGGGAATTTCTCGCCGCGTCGCAGGACCATCAGCCGAACCTTCTTGCCGACTGGCGACAGACTGACGACGTTGATCAGGTGATTCTCGTCGAGAATGTCGATGCCGTCGAAACTCAAGATGACGTCGTCCTTCTGCAACTTCGCTCGCGCGGCTGGCGTGTTCGGGTAGATGGACATCACTCGCGCGCCGCGAGCACGATCCAGCTTCAACGCCCGCGCTTTTGTGATGTCAAAATCGGGATCGAGCTTCACGCCGAGATACGCTCGGTAGACCTTGCCGTATTCCAGCAGTTGATCGACGACGCGGCTGACAAGATTGCTGGGAATGCTGAAGCCAATCCCCTCGTTGCCGCCGCTGTTGGACGCGATCGCCGTGTTGATGCCGACCACTCGGCCGTTCAAGTCGATCAACGGTCCACCGCTATTTCCGGGGTTGATCGCGGCGTCGGTCTGAATGAAATCCTGATTCAGCACTCCTTTGTCGCCGAGCTTCAACGACCGGCGACTCTTCGCGCTGATGATTCCGAAAGTCACCGATTGGCTCAGACCAAACGGACTGCCGACCGCCAGCACCGGATGTCCAATCTCAGCCACATCGCTATCGGCCCAAGACGCGGCCGTGAGTCCTTCGACCGGTACCTTCATCACGGCGATGTCCGAAGCCGCGTCATCCCACACTCGCTCGGGATTGAGTTGGCGGCCATCGGGCAACGTGATCTTAATTTCCTTCAACTCGGAACCCGCGATGACGTGCCGGTTCGTGACGACGTACTCACCGGGCAGGTGCGTGCTTTTGACAATGACTCCCGACCCCGTCTCCTCGACTTCGCCTCGCAGCACCGTGCGATGCGAGGCTTCAATGTGGACGACGCTCGGCGAAATCTGCTTGGAGATCTTGGCCATCACTCGGCCGGCGTCTCGGAGCGCATTCGTGCTGCTGTCGAGATCCAAGTCCGCCCCACGACGCGGATCGGCGTGCGATCGCTCGAACGCGACCCAACCGCCGACGAACGCAAATACTCCGAACAGCACGATCGTGGATCGAACTCGCATGGTCGCTACTCCGCTCTGAAAACGGTCCTCCTCGGTTGATCGTCGGAAGCTGCGACCGAAGCGAATGGAATTGCCATAACGGTCACTCGCGAAACGCAAGTCGTGCCAGCGATGCCGAACGGGCAAGGCGTTCGGGTGCGGCGAACTCTAACGGCGTTACGCTGACAGAGTGTAAATCAGCCGGAACGCGCTAGCGTCCGGTTCTTGTGGAAACCGTGGGCTAGCGCCCTGCGACTGATGAATAATCCGTACTTCATCCTCTCGGATGGCACCGCGCATGCACCGCCTTCAGACGCGAGTGCTCGACGTGTGTGTAAATCTGCGTGGTCGCGATGTTCGCGTGCCCCAGCAGTTCTTGCAGAGCACGAATTTCCGCACCGCCAGCCAGCATGTGCGTCGCGAAGCTGTGTCGAAACGTGTGCGGACTGACCTGCTTGCTGCACCCCGTCCGAGCCGCGTACTTCTTCACCAGATGCCAGATCATGATCCGAGTCAGCCCCGTCCCGCGCCGCGTGACGAACAGCCAATCGGCCTCGCGATGGCTGACAAGCTGCGGCCGTTCGCGTTCGAGGTATGCCTCCAACGCCAACCGAGCAACCGGGTTCAAGCCGACGATCCGCTCTTTGTTCCCCTTGCCCAGGCAGCGGCAGAAATTCTCGTCGAGCCGGACATCCTTGACCTTCATGTTCGAGATTTCCGACGCCCGACAACCGGTCGCGTACAGCATGCAGAGCAACGCCTGATCCCGCAGCGGCTGCCGATCGTCCGACATCGGGGCCGCGATCAACCGATTGATCGCTTCCGGCGAGAGGACCTTCGGCAGATTCCGCCACAGCTTCGGCGAACTCATCAGGTCCGCGACGCTCTCGGCCAGAATGCCTTCCAGCACGAGATACCGGAAGAACATTTTGATCGCGACCAGATGCCGTCCGATCGTGCTGGCCGCAAGCTTTCGCTCGTGCAACGACTGCAAGTGCCCGGTCAGAGTGCCAAGATCGACTTGATGCAACGTCGCCGGCCCGTGCTCGCGAAACCACTCGGAGAATTGCAGCAAATCCGTGCGGTACGCCACGAACGTGTTCTTCGACAACCCACACTCCGCCTGCAAATAAGTCACGAACGCCGCGACCTGAGCCGACAAATCGGCTGGCTTTGCGGTCGTGACTGCGGCGAAAGAAACGGGACGACGTCGTTCGGGCATGACGAATTCATCGTCCACCGGGCCGATCTCACCGCAGTCCGACCGGGGTGAGCGGGCATTTGTCGGCGACGAAGGTTTCGGTGCGGTCGTCTTGATCGAAATGCACGATGACCGTTTGTCGCTTCATCATCCGGCCGACTTCGATGACTTCACCCAAGCCGTAGCGGGGATGCCGAACGGCGTCGCCGACTGCGAACATGGCCGGTGACTCCTCGCTCTCGGCCTGCGAACGAAGCAGCGCCGCGCCGGTCGTTAGCTTGGATTTCAGAGCCACGGGATCGGGAGTCTTTTTCGAGTCAGCGGTGACCGCGTTGGAATCGTCGGAAGGCTCAGTGTCCGCCGATTCGAAAAAGACTCCCGGTCCCTTCGTCGGAGCCGCCGCGCCGAAATCGAAGTCCTGCCAATCGTTGCCTGGGACGTCTTGGCTGTCCTCTTCCATCAACGGATCTGGCTTTCTGCCTGACCACTGACCACTCTTCACCGGCCCCCGCACCGTGTGGTCGATCTCTTCGCACTCGATCTCGGTCTCGAATTGGCTGCGGACGGTGCGCAGCGGGCGACCGAAGGAATAGCGTTCGACGGTGCTCGTCAGATGCAGTTGCTTCATCGCGCGAGTCATGCCGACGAACAGCAGGCGGCGTTCCTCTTCGAGGGCCATCTGTGTTTTGCGGAAGTCGTCTTGCTCGTTCATTGCCCGCTCGTGCGGGATCAAGTTTTGCTCGACGCCGACGATGTAGACGACGGGGAACTCCAGGCCCTTCGCGGCATGCAGCGTCATCAGGGTGACCTTGCCGGAGGACTCCTCGACGAAGTCGGTGTCGCTGACCAACGAGGTTGTTTCAAGAAACGCTTGCAACGAGCGGCCCTCACCGGCGTGTTCGTCGAACTGCTGCGCCGCATTGATGAGTTCAATGACGTTTCCGAGCCGCTGCTGTTCTTGTTCGTCGTCGCTTTCTCGCCAGTCGTCGCCGTAGCTGGTCTCGGACAGGACGGCACGCAACAAGTCGGCCACGGGGCCAGTGGCTTTGCCACGCAGGCCGCGCATCAACTCGGCAAATCCGAGCAACGCTTTCGCCGGACCGGCGGAGAGTTCCGGAATCTCCTTCGCGTGTTCGGCGGCTTCGAGCAGCGTCAACTCGTGCTTGTCGGCAAAGCGAGTCAACTTGACGAGCGTGCTCTTGCCGATGCCGCGCGGCGGGTTGTTGATGATTCGCAGAGCCGCAGCGCGGTCGGCCGGGTTCTCGATCGTCCGCAAGTAGGTCAGCATGTCTTTGACTTCGGCACGCTCGTAAAACGCGAGCCCGGCGGCGACTTGATACGGCACGCGGTTGCGGCCCAGAGCGAGTTCGATCTCACGCGACAGCCAGTTGACGCGGTAAAAGATCGCGACGTCGGACCATTCCCAGACACCCGCCTCGATGTCGCGGCGAATCTGCGAAGCGATCTCCTCGGCCTCGTCTTTGCCGGTCCAGAACCGGTGCAGCTTCACGTCGTCACCCGATTCGTTGCCGGTGTGCAGTCGCTTGGCCTTGCGATGAATGTTGTGCTCGATCAGCGAATCGGCGACGCGCAGGATCGACTGCGTGCTGCGGAAGTTTTCTTCCAGTCGCACGACTTGCGCGTCCGGATAGTCCGACTCGAACCGCAGGATGTTGTCGATCCGAGCACCTCGCCAGCCGTAGATCGACTGGTCGGGATCACCGGTCACGCACAGGTTCGGAACGTCGTGAGCCAACGCCCGGATGATCTCGTACTGCGCCTTGTTCGTGTCTTGATACTCGTCGACCAGGATGAAGCGGTACTGCTGGTCGAGTTCGCTGCGCAGCTCCGGGTTGCCTTGCAGCAGCGAGACGACGTGCAGCAGCAGATCGTCGAAGTCGACCGCGTTCGATTGGCTTAGCCGCTTCTGGTACTCCGGGTAAACGCGAGCGGTGACGACCGTTTTGAAGTCCATCGCCGACTGCTCGCGGAGAGCGGTCTCGACGACATCGGGCGTGATCAGCTCATTCTTCATCCGGCTGATGGCGGCGTTGATCTTGGCGGGAGCGTACTGCGTTGAGTCGAGATTCAGATCGCTGAGCGCCCGCTTGATGACGCCTCGCTGATCGTCGGTGTCGAAGATTGTGAAGTTGCCGTTCAGGCCGACGAGTTCCGCGTACTCTCGCAGCAACCGTGCACAGAAGCGGTGAAACGTGCTGACCCAGACCCGCGAACCGGGCACGAGTGCTTCGACCCGGTGCTGCATTTCCTCGGCGGCCTTGTTCGTGAAGGTCAGCGCGAGCATTCGACGCGGCGACACACCCCGTTCAATCAGCCGTGCGATGCGATGCGTGATGACCCGTGTCTTGCCAGAACCGGGGCCTGCCAGCACCAGCAGCGGTCCTTCAAAATGCTCGACGGCTTCTCGCTGCGGTTCAGTCAAACGGCTTTGCACAACGAAACTCCCTTTCTCGGATCGCTCCCTTTTAGACGACCCGGACTATAAAAGTTGAGGCCCGTCCGAACTAGGAAGCCCCTCTGATGTCAAACCGACTCCGCATTGTTTCACTTCTGCCCAGCGGCACGGAAATCGTCGCCGCGTTGGGAATGGTCGAACAACTTGTCGGCCGCTCGCACGAGTGCGACTTTCCGCCCGAGGTTCAGCATCTGCCGATTTGCTGTCGGCCAAGGATCGACGTCTCTCAATCGGGAGCCGAGATCGATCGGCAAGTCAAAGACCGTTTGCACGCGGGACTGTCGATTTACGAAGTCGATTCCGCGCTGCTACGAGAACTTCGGCCCGACGTTGTCCTCTCGCAGACGCAATGCGGTGTGTGTGCCGTCACGCCTCAAGACCTGGAAGCCGCGCTGACTCAAGGCGACCACGGTCCCAGTGTCATCGACCTGCACCCACAGCGGTTGGAACATCTCTTTGGCGACATCCACCTCGTCTCGATGGCGCTGCGCATTCCCGATCGCGGACATGAACTGGTGGTCGACTTGCGCGGCGGCTTTGAAAGTCTGCGACTCCAAACCTCGACGCTGCGCCGCAAGCCGACGGTCGCCTGCCTGGAATGGTTCGAGCCGCTGATGACCGCCGGAAATTGGATTCCCGAACTGGTCGAGATCGCCGGCGGACAAAGCCTCGGTGCCGAGCCGGGGCAACATTCTCCGTGGTTTGACTGGGATCAATTGTTGACCTCTGACCCAGACGTCTTGGTGCTGATGCCCTGTGGCTGGGACATCGCACGAACTCGTGCTGAGTCCGTCGCGCTGACATCTGATTCACGCTGGACGCAACTGTCGGCCGTTCGCGCTGGCCGAGTCTTTGTCACCGACGGCCACCAGTTCTTCAACCGGCCGGGACCGAGGCTGTTGGAGTCGACCCAGATTCTCGCAGAGATTCTGCATCCGGAAGCCTGTCACTTCGGACATCGAGGTCGAAATTGGGAGAAGCTATGAATTGGTCATTGGTCATTGGTCGTTGGTCATTGGTCATTGGTTTGCTCGTGTTGTCCGCCGAGTTGTTTGCGAGCGAAGTCCTCACGGTCGCCGGCACTGGCAAGAAGGAGTATTCGGGGGACGGCGGTCTCGCGCGCGACGCAGGTGCGGGCGAGCCCTACGGTCTGACAATTGGCCCGGATGGCTCGCTCTACTTTTGCGACATCGCGTTTCATGTCATCCGTCGTGTGGACAAAGACGGCCGCATCTCGACGGTGGCCGGCTCTGGCAAAAAAGGTTACGCCGGAGACGGCGGACCAGCGACTCAGGCATTGCTCGGAGAACCCTACGAGATCAAGTTCGACGCCGACGGCTCGATGTATTTGGTGGAGATGGTCAACAACCTCGTCCGCAAGGTGGACAAGACCGGCGTGATTTCGACACTCGCCGGCACCGGCAAATCGGGGTTCAGTGGCGATGGTGGCTCGGCTCGCGAGGCGACGTTCAACAAGCCACACTCGATCGCGCTAGACGGCAAGGGAGCACTCTTCATCTGCGACATCGGCAACCATCGCGTACGCCGAGTCGATTTG
>QWQF01000065.1 GCA_003669125.1 Planctomycetota bacterium | reverse complement strand
TGATCGACATTCAATACAACCGCAACGACTTCGAACCGTCGCGCGGCAAGTTCCGAGTGCGTGGGGACGTCGTCGAAGTCTGGCCGGCCTACGAGGAGTTCGCGTATCGCATCGAGTTGTGGGGCGACGAAGTCGAGCGACTGTCGATCATCAACCCGCTGACCGGCGAAGAAGCCAAGCGGCTCGACGAGTTGTACGTCTACCCGGCCAAGCACTTCGTGATGCCGCAAGAGCGCGTCGTCGCCGCCATCGGGGACATCGAAGCGGAACTCGCCGAACGGCTCGATCAATTCCGGCAAGAGGGCAAACTGCTGGAAGCTCAACGCTTGTCGGCGCGAACGCGGTACGACATGGAACTGCTCCGCGAAACCGGCTTCTGCCCCGGCATCGAAAACTACTCGCGAGCACTCGCCGGCCGCAAAAAAGGGGAGCCGCCCGACACGCTGTTCGCCTTCTTTCCGAAAGATTTCTTGATCTTCATCGACGAATCGCACGTCACGCTGCCGCAAGTTCGCGGCATGCACGCTGGCGACAAGTCCCGCAAAACCACGCTCGTCGAACACGGCTTTCGGCTACCGATGGCGCTCGACAACCGCCCGCTGCAATTCGAAGAGTTCGAGAAGATGCGCGGCCAAGCCGTGTTCGTCTCGGCCACGCCTGCCGATTGGGAGCTGGAACAATCCGGCGGCGAAGTCGTGCAACAAGTCATTCGCCCAACCGGGCTCGTCGACCCGCTGGTGCATGTGCTGCCGGCTCGCGGCCAAGTCCCGCACCTCAAGGACGAAATCCGCAAGCGAGCCGAACGCAACGAACGAGTGCTCGTCACGACGCTCACGAAACGGCTGGCCGAAGACCTGACGAATTATCTCGTCGAAGAGGGGGTCCGCTGCAAGTGGCTGCACTCCGAACTCGACGCGATCGAACGTGTCGAAGTCATCCGCGAACTGCGCGAACAAAAGTTCGACGCGATCATCGGAGTGAACTTGCTCCGCGAGGGCATCGACATCCCAGAAGTCTCGCTGGTCGCGATCCTCGACGCCGACAAAGAAGGCTTCCTGCGGAGTGCGACGAGTCTCGTCCAAACCATCGGCCGCAGCGCCCGCAACGTGAATGCCGAAGTCATCCTCTACGCTGACAAAGTCACCGACTCGATGCAGCAAGCGATGGACGAAACCAGCCGCCGCCGCGAACTGCAACTCGCGTACAACGCCGAGCACGGCATCACACCAGAGACGATCAAGAAGGCGATCAAGCGCGGCATCGAAGAAGAGATCGCCGCCCAGCGAGTCATCACCAACGCGGTCGGCGTCAGCGAGACTCAGTACGTCACGCAAGAGTTTCTCAACGAACTCGAACGCGAGATGCACGCCGCCGCACAGAACCTGGAATTCGAACGAGCCGCACAACTCCGCGACCGCATCGTCGAACTCAAAAACCAAACCGGCCAAGCCGTCGCCACCGGTGATCCCGACTTCACGCTCGCACAAAAAAAACCGAAACGTGGCCGTGGCCGCGGCCGACACGGCTCAGGCTCTTCGGGCGACCGACGCGTCCCCAAGCCCGAACGTTGACGCCAAGGAATTGGCCGATTCGGCGATGAAGTCGGTGAATCCACGCTCGACGCGAATCCGAGCGGAAAGCTGTAACCGCTTGACCTCGAAAGGACTTGCTCGATTCTGGCTGGCAGAACCGAATACAGAGTTGACGTCAAAGGTCGGCCGGCTACGATGTTGCCGCGAACTGAGATTCAATCTCACGGAGGCGACACCAGTCGTCAGGCCATGCACGAAGACCGCTTCTGCTCCGAGGACGTAATCTGCCACTGCCTGAAGGTCACTCAGGCGGAGGTGGAATCCGCCATCGTGACCTCCGACGAGCCGTCACTGCGATGCGTGATGCGAATGACCGGGGCCGGCACTGGCTGCACGGCCTGCCATCGAACGATCCGCAACCTGATCCGAACTCAGTGTCCGCCGGCGGTTTCTTCGCCGACCTGTGTGAGCAGGTAGTTTTGCAAGCCAAGCCGCTTGATCAGGTCGATTTGGGTTTCGAGCCAGTCCACATGCTCTTCGGACTCGACCAGAATCTTCTCAAGCAAGTCGCGGCTGCCGCCATCGTTCTCGGCGATGCACAAAGTGACGGCCGCGTTGTATGCCTTGACCCCACTCGATTCGAGAGCCAGGTCGTAGGCGAACTGCTCCGGGATATCAGTACCGACGCGAATGACGTCGTAGCGGGCGATCTCTGGCACGCCCTCCAAAAAGAGGATGCGGTCGATGAGCATTTCGGCGTGCTTCATCTCGCCCATCGACTCAGAATAGTGCTTGGCGGCGAGGCGGTTGAGGCCCCAGTTTTTGCACATCTTGGCTTGGACGAAGTACTGGTTGATCGCGGTGAGTTCGATGGTCAGCCCTGCGTTGAGGGCGTCGATGACCTTTTGAGATCCTTGCATGCTGAGTTCTCCTGAATTGCGCCGACTGGCGGCTGAGTTTTCGCTTTCACAATCGTGTGAACTGGGTTGAATTGTAGTGGTACAACGTGAACGGTTCACCGGCTCGCCCGGCAACCTCCGACGATTTTTGCCAACTGAGATGTGATCCCGACGCGAGAGTCGGTCTCAGTGCCGGCATCGAAGTTTTGAGATCGGCCACCGCGTCCTACAATTCACCCGCGAGTGGCCTCAATGACCGACAGTTCGGTGGCTGTTGGAACGACTTGATGCCACACGAAGCCGCACTCGTCGAGCAGCGTGCGGTACTCGGACTCTGTTCGCTCTTGCCCGCCGGTGACGGCCATCATGGCGAGATCGAACCATTTTCCGTGGAACGGTTCCGGCCCGTCGGGGAGGACGAACTCCGCGAGCAGCAGTCGGCTGTTGCTCGACATCGCGGCGCGGCAGTTGTTCAGAATTGTGCGTGATTGGTCATCGTTCCAATCGTGGATAATGTGCCGCAGGAAATACGCGTCGGCCCCGCTCGGCACCGATTGGAAGAAGTCGCCAGCGACGAACTGCACACGATCCGCGACCCCGGCTTGGGCGAGGTTTACTTTCGCGCGGTCGATGACGTCGGCTCGATCGAACAGGATCGCTCTGAGCGTCGGGTACTTTGTGAGCACAGCCGCCAACACGCTGCCGTTGCCGCCGCCGATGTCAGCGAGAACTTCGATCTTCGAGAAGTCGGACGCGGCCAGCATCGCGTCGGTTTCGCGGCCGTGAACTCCGACCATGCCTTGATCGAAGATCGCGGCGTTCTCTGGCGTGTGACGCAGAAAGTCGAACAGCGGCTCGCCGAAGACGTGATTAAAGGCAGTCTCGCCGGTCTGCACGTTGTGCAGCAGGTCGCCCCAAGCTCGGTATTGCCAGTCGCCGCGCATCCAAGCCAACCCGGCCATCGAGCCGGGCGTGTCACGTCGCAGGCATTCGGAAAGCGGCGTCAACGAAAAGCAGTGGTCAGCGTCCTCGCGAAACACACCACTGCTGGCGAGTGCTCGCAACAACCGGTACAGCGATCGCGAATGAGAGCCGGACTCGGCCGCGAGTTCGTCAGCCGTTCGCGGCCCCAATGCCAGCAGATCGGGAATGCGCAGTCGCACGGCGACGTAGACCGCTTGAGTCCTCCAAAATCCGGCGACCATCTGATTGAGTTCTTCACGCGGCGAGTTCATGGCAATCCCTTCTTTGGTCGCGGACGCAATGCCTCGCGCTGGCTCTGCAGATTTTTCTGAACGCTCTGCTTGCCGATTTTTTTCTGCAAGTGTGCAAACTTCGTCGCCGGACGCCGAGCGCCCCCTTCACCGCGTGACATGCTTCGACCTCCCAACGTCGCCGCGGCAAATTGCCGTTTTCAATTGGCAATGCCCGTCGTCGCTCCTGTACTGCAACAGCCTGTCGAGCGAATCTCAAGGCTGCTACAAAATCCACATGGCCTTCAATCCGTTGGACTGGTTTCGACCTTCTGTTGCCGGCGCGCCGGCTGAGCCTCGCAAGCAATTTGTCGCGGGCTTAGTCGTGTGGGTGCTGGCTTGGCTGACGGTCTGGTGGATTGACGTGTTGGGAGTCGAGTCTTCGCGAGCGTCGATGGTCAGTTGGTTGGGGACGTTTGTGGCGTTCGGCTTGTTTTGGGGCGGCGGGCTGCTCGTGTTTCGACCGCTGACCGGCTGGGGCTTTTTTCTGTCGTGGCTGCGTCGCTGCGAGACGGTCGAGCGATTGGCTCTGGTGAGCGCGGCGACGCTGACGTTCTCGGCGGTCGTGTTGCATTGGATTTGGAATCTGGTAGATGCCTGGATGCTGGCGGCTGTGGTGGCCGCGTTGGTGTTGGCCTCGGCATTCGGCTGGAAGTTGCCGGGAAAGAAACAACCATGAATCGAACCGACATTCTGCAACGTCTGCGCGCCGCTCGGCCGATCGTCGCGCCGTCGATGCTCAAGTGCGATTTCGGGAATTTGGCTCGTGAGGTCGAACGGCTCACGGCCGCGAACGCGAAAGTACTGCACTGGGACGTGATGGATGGGCACTTCGTCCCGAACTTGTCCTACGGTCCAATGGTGATCGAACGAGTTCGGCCGCTGACCGAGATGGTCTTCGACGCGCACCTGATGATCTCCGAACCGGAGAAGTGCCTCGACGAGTACCTCAAGGCGGGTTGCGAGGCGATCACGGTTCACATCGAAGCGGTCCCTCAGCCGACATCGTTGTTGCGGCGGATTCGAGACGCCGGGCGAGTCGCTGGATTGGCGCTGAATCCGCAGACTCCGCTGTCGGCGGTCACACCGTTTTTGGCCGAGATCGACTTGCTGCTGGTGATGAGTGTGCAGGCGGGATTCGGCGGGCAATCGTTCATTCCGGCGTCGATCGAGAAGCTGAAACAAGCTCGGCAGATGATCTCGTCCGAGACGATTCTGTCGGTCGACGGTGGCATCGGGACGAAGACGATCGCCGGATGCGCCGCAGTCGGAACCGACCTGTTCGTTGCTGGCAGCGCGATTTTCGATCAGAGTGACTACCGAGTTGCGGTTGAGGAATTGACTCGGCTGGCGACTTGAGCAACGGGGTCGGGAGTCTTTTTCCGGCCGCCAGAATTGATGTTGGGAGTTCATTCGGTGCCGTGTGGCTGCCGAAAAAAGACTCCCGACCCCCTCAGGGAGCGCTCCTCGTGAGCGTGACAACATGAGAATTGTCGCCGTGGTTCGTCCCGGTTGGACCGACTTCGACGAGCAGCATCGGCTGATTGGCGCTCTGGAATTGCCGCTCAACAAGCGAGGCGTCACGCAGATTGCGTCGTTGATTGAAAAGTTGCAGATGTTGTCCGCTCCACCCGAAGCGGTGGTGTGTGGCATGACTCAGCCAGCCACTTGTACGGCGGACGCGATTGCTGCGGCCTTCGATTTGACGGCTCGCAAATCGGAAGAATTGTCGAACCTCAATCAGGGTTTGTGGCAAGGCTCGACGATCGAGGACATCGGCCGACGGATGCCGCGTGTGTTCAATCAGTGGCAAGAGGCTCCGGAAACGATTTGCCCGCCGGAAGGGGAGCCGTGGGAGGACGCGGTCGATCGTGTTCGGCGAGCACTCAAGAAGCCGCTCCGCAAGTTTGGCTCGCTGGTGATCGTCGCTTCCGAGCCATTGGCGAGTCTTGTATCTTCCATGCTCACCGGCGAGCCTCCGGACCTGACGTCCGCGTTTTCGGAGGAGCCAGGCGATCCGCAGATTGACGTCTTCGAGTCCTCCGGACGCGACGGCGAGTTTGTCCGGGGCAGCCTGAACCCGGAATCCAAGGACGGAGACACGCACCGATGAGCGATTCAGACAACACCGGCAGCAAGCGTCAAAAACGCGGAGTGCCTGAAGGTCTGTGGATTCAGTGCGATGGCTGCAAGGCGACGGTCTATCGCAAGCAGATGCAGCAGAGTCTGTATTGCTGTCCGGAATGCAATCACCATTTTTACGTCCCGGCGAAAGCCCGCATCGCGCAGCTGCTCGACGAAGAGAGCTTTGAGGAATGGTTTACCAACATTCTGCCCGTGGACCCGCTGGGGTTCAACGACAAAAAGTCGTACAAAGATCGCCTGAAAGAGGAACAGAAAAAGACCGGCCTGACGGACGCCTGTGTCGTCGGCAAAGGCTACATGCGCGGCCGGTCGCTGGTGCTGGCTCTGACTGATTCGGCGTTCATCATGGGAAGCATGGGTTCGGTCGTCGGCGAGAAGCTGACACGTGCTATCGAGCAAGCGACCGAATCCAAGCTGCCGCTGGTCATTGTCAGCGGCTCGGGCGGCGGTGCTCGCATGCACGAGGG
>QWQF01000337.1 GCA_003669125.1 Planctomycetota bacterium | reverse complement strand
GCTCGCGGGCTGGAGATGATCAAGCCGTTGCTGGCGTTCAATCCGTACCTGAGCAGTGTCGCCAGTGTCTTCGTTCAGAACGCCGGGACCGAGCCGGCTCAGTGGGCGCAGGCCGAAGCGGTGCTGCGGGACGCTCTGGCGAAGAACCCAAAGTACAACGCGTACTACCTGCGACACGAGTTGGCGTTGACGATCTTCCGCGACCGGATGAAGGACGACGCGAAGTGCAAGGCGATGTGCCGCGAGTTCCTCGATCAAGTGCCGGGCAACGACGGCCACTCGTGGAACATTCTTTCGCATCTGTTGTTCCAGGCGACGAATGACACCGAGTTTCAGCAGGACGTGCAGCGTTATCTGGCCGCTCGGCGGAAGAATTTGCACATGGGCACCTTTGCCTCCTACTTGCAGTCGTACATCGATCAGGCCAAGCCGAACAAAGACTTGATTGGCCGCGTCTCGTACGCGATGGCGGAACTCCAGAAGCAGAACGACGACCCGGTTGTCGCGTTGTGGCTGAAGTGGACACACAACATTTATCACGCCCCGGATGCCCAGATTCGAGCGACCCTGCGGCAGAACCATCTCGCCACCTTGCCGGAGCCGATGTGGGAACAGCTCATGGCTGAGGATGCGTACTACTTCCGGCATATCCCGCCGCAGGTCAAGCAGCGCGAGGACTCTGCTCGTACCTATCTGGAACTGGCTAAGCGGTTCCCCAAGACGCGCAGCTATCTCGACGAGGCGTTGAGTTCGGTGAGCGATTATGGGCCGATTGACATCAGCAAGCAGATTTTCGACTTGTTCGTCGCTCAGGAGCCGTTGCTGAACAACTCGGATCAATGGCGGCGGCTGTTCATGATCGCTGACCAGCACAAAGACCAATCGCTGGCGAAACGGACGCTCGAATACATCCAGAAGGCGCAAACGAAATTCGGCAAGGACAGCGGTTACGCATCGGGTATCGGTGACGCTCTGACGCGGCATCTGTTGCCGGCCGAAGCGACGGCCTATTGGCTGTTCGGCCGCACTCACGACCGGCAATCGAGCGAGTCGGCGACGTGCGCAGCACGACTCTTCGCCCCGTTGAAGACGCCGGACGAACGCATCGCGTTCGCCAACGAGATGCTGCAAACCAACACGCCGTACAACACGCAATTCGCGCAGTGGGCAGTGAACGCCTACATGGAAAAGGGTGACATCGCCAGCGTCGAGCGAGTCACTCGCGATGCACTGACGAAGCAGCATGAGAAGACGTTCCAGCCGGCGAACTGGGATCCGACGCAGTGGTACAACTTGGTCTACGGCGTGCGCACTCAGCCGGACAAAATGAAAGAGTTGCCGCCCGCCGGGAAGCAGCAGATTTACGCTCTGGTCCGCGACATCAATTTCGATTGGGGTTCGTCGCAGGCTCAGATTTACCACCTGGAAGGGCTGACGCCGGCCGAGCTTCTGCAAGTGCCGCCGATCAAGCGGCTGCTGATCATCGCCGACGCGACTCGCAAGCTGTACGCGGATTCGTATCGCTGGGACATGCTGATGACGGTCGCTCAACAGCAAGTCGGCAACAAGGACTACATCAGCGGGGCGACGCTGCTGACCGGGTTGCTCACGAACATTCCGAACGTCGATGAACCGCGGAAGGCGACGGCTCGTAACCTCGTCAGCCAGTGTTACACGCGCATCGGCGCGGTGGGCCTGACGATCGACGAGAAGTCGCCGATTGCGCCGCTGTTGCAGGCCGCGATGTATTTGCGGCTCGGCGACGAGCGGCTCGCGCTCGAAAGCTACATGGCCAACAAGAAGTTGTTCGACGATAACCGCGACGAAGTGCCCGTTGATCTTGTGTTGTTCGTCTGCCAGAACCTGATGGCGGCCGGTGGCAACGACAACTTCGAGAAGGTCGAAGACACGCTGCGTTCGTGGCTGATCAAGAATGACATGAGCACCACGTTTGACGTGCAGACGAAGGCCGGCGTGCAACTGCTGTTGGCGAAGAATTTCTACAACTCTCAGCGCTACGACGTCGCTCGTTCCGAGTACACGACGGTCATCAACCGCTACCCGAACACGCCGTACTCGACCGAGGCGGAGTTCGGCATTGGCGAAACGTTCATGGCTCAGAAGGTCTACGACCAGGCGGAAGCGGTCTTTGAGAAACTGTCGACCAGTCGTGAGGCGGATGTCGTTGTGCGAGCGGAATTCCTGCGCGGCGTGCTCGCGCATCGCCGTGGCGATCAGGACGAAGCTCGGGTCATCTTCCGAAACGTGCTTGACCGCGTGCCGAATATCGAACTCGCCAACCAGGCGTTGTTCAATCTGGCTGAAGTTTACGGCTCGGAAGAGCGGTTCATGGATCAGCTCAATTTGCTGCGGACGGTCGGACGGCTGGGAAGATCCAGCAAGCGGTTCCACTCGCCGGGGCAGGCGTTGTCGATCGTCGTGCAGGACAGCGATCTGGGAATCAGCCGCGGGCACAACAAGATTCCGGTGATCGTGCGGACGGTTCCCGGCGGCGACGAAGAGATCGTTTATCTGACCAGCGGCGGTGCGGGCAAAGGTTTGTTCCGCACGGATCTCGAAACTGCACTCGGACAAGTCAAGAAACGCGACAAGGTTTTGCAGCTCACCGGCAAGGACCAGATCAAGTGCGACTACCCGGACGAGTTCAAGAAGGAGTTCAAGAGCGTTCCGCTCTCAGACGTCGAGATCAAGATTGCGTCGAACGCGCGGTTTGAAGTTGCCAGCCAGAAGATTGTCGATGAAAAAGAAGAGACCTTCTCGCAGAAGCTCGCTCGCGAGGAACAGGAGCAAGACAACGAACGCAATCGCCGCACGCAGGTTCGTCCGAAGAACCAAGTCAAACCGGGCAATCAGGTCTTCCTGAAAGTGACCGATCCGGATCGCGACCTGACCGACGAGCCTGACACAGTCATGGTCAAACTGATTGCCGACAGCGGCGATCAGGTGCAAGTCCCAGTGAAGGAAACCGGACCGCACACCGGTATCTTCGAGGGGATCGCTCTGACTGGCGAACTGCCGGCCGGTGCGCTCGCCAGCGACACGTCGATCGATCACAGCCCGTTGATGTCGATCGACAAAAAGAAGGAATCGTTCTGGCTCAGTGAACCGGACGGAGCGGTTCCCAAGCTGCTGACCATCGATATGAAAGACCTCAATCCGGTCAATCGGGTGAAGGTCTGGTCGCCGAAGCCGGACGCTCAAATTCCGATTCGCGGCGAACTGCTCGGCAGCAACGACGGCGAGTTCTGGTTCCGGCTCGCGTCGCATCCTGAACCGTTGAAAGCCGCGAACCTATTCGTTGATTACAAAGCGATGCGTCGCCGCGTTTATGCCGGTGCTTTCACGGCCTATACGACCTGGGATCAGGTCAGTCAGCTTGCGAAGAGCAACAAGCCGAGCGAGGAAGAGGATGTCGTCAACGGCCTGGCTTGGTCGCGAGCCGAAGACGCCGAAGATTCCAAGAAGCCTTACGGAGTCATTTGGTACGGCAAGCTCGTGCAACCGAAAGCCGGTGCCGCCCGCCTGCAAATCCAAGGCGTGACGACGGCGATGGCGATTGACGGAGTGCTTGAAATGCCGCTCGGTCCAGGGAATCGCACGGTCGATGTGTGGCTCGACAAGGGCCTGCACGACGTCACGATCTTCGCCGCTGTCAACCAAGCGACGCAGGTCTCACAGGCGATCTGGGCGCGATCCGATATCAATCGTCAGCAAGTCCAACTCGGCCCGTTCTTGAAGTCGGATTTTGATTTAGCTCTGGCCGAGTCTCGCGAAGTCGTTCAAACCGCAGCACCGGTCGCGACCGAAATCGCGCTTGGCATCGACACGGTCAAGCTCACCAAGAAGACCGAACCGTTCGGGGTCGTCAAAGAACGGAATCCGGCGCAGATCGGCAATTGGGCCGCGCTGGAAGATACGGCCGTGTGGGAATTCGACGGTGCTCAGCCGGGTGTGTACGACGTTTACTTGGAGTGTGCTCACGGCGGCGGCGGCGGCTCGACATTCGACCTCGAATGTGCCGGCGCAATGTTGAAAGGGATCGTTCCGAACACCGGCAATTGGACCGTCGCGCAACTCACCCGCTTTGGCACGATCATCATCGATAAGGCGGGCAAGCAAACGTTGTCGATCAAGCCGACCGCCATTGCCGGTGGTGGCCTGATGGAGCTGCGATCCGCGAAGCTCGTCCCCGCGCTCGACGCTCGCATCGTGCAAACGCCCGGCGCGTGGGAGTTCCGTTTCCCGTCGAACGATCTGCGTTACGTCCGCTTCAAGATTAATGAGTATCTCGGTGACGCGGTCGCGGTGAACCACATCGAGATCGGTGGCCGCGGCATCGCGCACTCGAAAGTCGAAGCCGGCAAAGCGGCGGACGATACCGAGCGGCTTTACATTCCGACCGATTCCGATGTGCTGGAACTTTCCAACAACAACACGCTGGAGATCGCCGGCGGCGATGTCGTCTCGGCCGGCTACACCGACGAGTTCACGCAGAACGAGAATTCGAACTCGCTGCTGCTCAGCGAGAAGCTGTTCGCGACGTACTTCAACGCGACGATTGGAGCGATCAACTACGACTTCATCCGGCTCGACAACGGGCAAGTGCAGAACATTCAGAAGGTCGTCGTCCGCTCCGACCCTGGCGAACGCTTCGTGGTCGAGATCACCGACTACGACTTGGATACGACTGTCGGCCAGGACACGCTCGAATTCGAGGTCTCCGTCAACGACGGCGAACCGATCAAGCTGTCAGCCATTGAAAAGGAATCGAACCAGAGCGGCACGTTCACGAAAGAGATCGACACGATCCTCGCCGGCTCTTCTGCCGCCGAGACGGACAACACCGAAGGCAAGCTGAAGGTCAAACCAGGCGACCGCATCGTCGTCCGGTATCTCGACGCACAGAACACGTTCCCTGGCCATTCGGTCAAACGCGAGTCAGTCGTGTACGTCAACAAGCCGACGACCGCGCAGATTCGGATCGTCGAAACACGCGTCGTCCCCGGCAACTCGAAGCAGAACACTGCCCCGCAGGCCGTGTACCTCAAGGAAGCCGACGCGAAGGACCGCAAGGAAGTTGCCCAGGTCGCGTTTGAAGCTCCGCTGACCATCGAGGTCATCGACCCGGACATGGCCAAGGACAGCAAGTCCGAAGTGCTCGTCACGCTGACCACGACCGACGGAGCGAAGATCGAAGCTCGCTGCGTCATCAGCGGCGAACACGCCCATTTCGGCATTTATCAGACGGTCGATGCAGAACGCTGGGCCCTCGAAGAAGGCCGCTTCCTCGGCCAGGTCATTCTGCAACTCGGCAGCAAAGCGAGTGCGGATGTGGTCCCACTCGCATCCGAGATGCCTCGCAACTTGATCGGCGGCGGCAAGCTCGATGAATCGCAGACTAACTCCGGCAAAGACCGCAGTTTGGTCACGCGCGTTTTGAACCTCACGGGCAAAGACAAGATCATCGCGACCTATGCCGACGAGAGACGACCCGACGCGAAGCCGCGAAACACAGCCGCTTCGGCCGCGCCGATCGGAACGAGCGTGCCCGCGACAAGCGGATCTTCGAAGACCGCTGCTACGACTCCGGCCACAAAACCGGCGATGACCAAAACGGACACAACAAAGTCCGCGACCGGAACGGCCAAGACGGGAACCGGGACGGCGAAGACAACGGCCCCGGCTCAGCCCGTCGCACCGCCGAAGCCAGAGATTCCGACCGTTGCCGCACAGGCTCGCCTGATCAGCAACGGTGTGCTGGGTGTCGTCGATCGCGACTACGACAACGCGATCACGCAACTCCACGTCGGCGAGAAGTTGTATCTGCAAGTCACTGACGCCGATCAAGACTCCTCCGACGAACGCGATCGTGTCGCCGTCGAGATCACCACCGAGTTCGGCGAGAAAGAAACGGTCCAACTGGAAGAGACGCTGGCTCACAGCGGAGTCTTCACCGGCTCGCTGCAATTGAAAGCGAACGACAAACCGACGCCAGGTAACTTGAACGCCGATGTGCCGGTCATCGAGTGCTACTTCGGCGACACGCTCAAAGTGAAGTACGTCGATCTCGCCGCCAGTACCGAAAGTGGCAAGCTCGAATCCGAGAAGGCGATTCCGGTCGTGATCGGCACCGACGGTCTCGTGGCCGCGTTCTCGAAAGCGTTTAACGACGAGCGGCTCGCGGTCGAAACCAAGTTCCACATCGCTGAGAGCTTCTTCGAGTTGTTCAAGTCGCACAAAGCTCTCGCCCGCAAGGACGAGGAATTGGCAGACCTGGAAGCCGGCCGCCGCATCCTGCAAGAAGTGATGGAAGACTACCCAGATCCGAAGTACGTCCCGCGCATCCAATACTTGCTCGGTCAGTTCGCTCAGGAACTGGGGCAATGGGACGACGCGGTCGACGCCTACGAGCAGATCATCAACCACTACGCCGACCACTTGCTGGCACCGGACGCGCAATACAAGCTGGCTCAGTGCTATGAAGAGAAAGGTGACTTCGACGCCGCGTTGGAAGCCTATGTGACGCTCGCTGCGACGTACCCGAAAAGTCCGCTGATCTCCAGCGTGATGATTCGCATCAGCGACTACTTCTACAAAGCCGAGGAGTACACGATCGCGGCTCAAGTCGGCGAAAAGTTCATCGAGAAGTTTGAAGGCCATCAACACGCGCCGAAGATGGCGTTCCGCATCGGCCAGTGCTTCTACAAGGCGAAGAAGTACACCGACGCCGGCAAATCGTTCGACCGGTTTGGCAAGAGTTTCCCAGACGACACGCTCGCTCCTGATGCGCTCTTCTGGTCCGGCGAGAGCTACCGCATGGGCGGCGCGACTTCCGAAGCTTTCCGCCGCTACAACAACTGCCGTTGGAATCACCCCAGCAGCGAAGCCGCCAAATTCGCTCGCGGCCGACTGGCGCTTCCGGAGATGTTGCAGCAGTTCGAGTCGGAGGCGAACGCGATCGAGAATCAGTAGAGGACAGAACAATGCCCCGTCGAAAGTACGTTTCAACGCTTCTGATTCTTGCGATTGCAAGCTGTGGTAAACCGCCGGAACCGAACCCTGACATTTACTATCAATTTGAGGTCACTGAGGAGTTGCGTGAAGGACTTACGCCAAAAGGCCGCGAGTTCTTTGACTTGATGAAGGAAGGAAAAGTTCTTGGGGCCTACGAAAGCGACTTCACGGAACACTTCAAAGACGTTGTGCTCAAACAAGACTCTGATAACCAGAAGCTCTATTTCTTTTCGTTTGTCGGGCATAAACAAGATTACGAAGGTGAGCCCGTAATCGCAGTGACGATTCACAAGCAATCGGGACGAATCATTCAATGTTCGGTCTATACGCCGGAGTGGTGATCCTGTCGTTGTCGATTTGGGATTGCGTTGCGAACGGCGGCAATGCGACACAAGGAGTTTGATTGATGACGTCGATCGCGATTGAACCGAACGTGTTTTACACGCTGGACGAAGTCTCGCAGTTGTTGCGAGTGTCTCGCGCCGCGGTTCTGCGATTGATCAAGTCGGGGCAGGCTCCGGCAGTGCAGATCGGTCGTCAGTGGCGAGTGTTGGGAGCCACGCTGCTGAATCTGGGTGATCCGCAGGACGAGTTGGAATCGGGGCAAGTCCGAGACTGGCTCGCGGCGTCGAACACGGCCTTGAGGGAGGTTTGGGACAACGAGGAAGACGCCGTCTATGATCAGCTATAGTCCAGGCGAAGTCCTCTTAACCGAGATCGCGTTCAGCGGCGAACCGGGCCGCAAGCGACGTCCCGCTGTGGTGGTCAGCGTCGAAGGCTTTAACCGTTCGGGAACAAAATTGATCGTGGCCGCCATCACTAGCAACATTTCGCCGCCGTTTCGTCCGGGAGATGCGTTGATTTCCGAATGGCAAAAAGCCGGGCTGGTGAAGCCTTCTGCCGTACGCGGCGTGCTGGCGACTATCGACAAGAAAGATGTCGTGCGAGTAATGGGACAACTCGTCGAAATGGATTTCGCGAAAGTCGAAGCGGTCGTTGCTCAAATTCTTGGACTTCAAAAGGCATAACCCGCCCCTCGAAAATTGTGTTGTGATTTTCTGCCCGAAAGACCCACCGAAGATTTCTCACCATGACTCATTTGATTCTCGCCCTCGCGTTGTTGACCCAAGACCCGCTGGACACGCTCGATGCCAAGCAAGGCATCAAGAAAGCTGCGCCGACCGCGACGGCTCCGGCTCAGCCGACTCCGCCGGATGCGAAGAGTGCGAAGCCAAGCATTCCGGGCTTTTCGGATGCGGCGGGGCAGCCGGCTCCTGAAGGAGATGCCAAGCCTGCGGAAGCGAAGTCGGACGAGAAGCCGGCGGAGGAGACCGTCAGCGATTCCGGCATCGGCTTTTGGGATTGGTTCGACAAGGTGAGCCACACCGGTGCGATGGGGTTGATGATCCGCGGTGGCATTTTCATGTGGCCGATTCTGGCCTGCGGAATCCTCGCGGCGGGAGTCATCATTGAGCGGTATCGCACCTTGAAGATGCTGACGACGGATGCCAGTGGACTCCGCCAACAAGTGACCGAATTGCTGCATGATGACAAGGTCGAGGAAGCGCTCGCGAAGTGTGATTCGGAGCAGGGGCCGGTCGCGGCGATTCTCTCGGCGGGGTTGCGGAAGTTTGTCGTGCTGAGGCGGCTGGGCTACGACTCCGGCAAGGTCGAGGAGCAGGTCATCAAGGCGATGGATGACTACGGCGTCCACATCGTGGCAGCGCTCGAAAAACATCTGACGATCTTGGCGACCGTATCGAGCGTGGCTCCGATGCTGGGCTTTTTGGGCACGGTCAGCGGCATGGTCAACGGCTTCGATCACATCGTGGCAACACTCGGTGAGCAGAACATCGTGAAAGCCGCCGCCGACGGCATCGCGGAAGCGCTGTTGACGACCGCTCTCGGTCTGATCGTCGGCATCCCGGCGTTCACGGGCTACAACTATTTCACGGGAATCATCAACCAGTTCGTCCTCGAAGTCGAAGAGACCGCGACCGAGCTGATTGAAACCGTGACGTTGCAGTTGGCGATTGAAGCTCGTCAGAGCGAAGACGCCGGACAGTCGTAGCAGAACTCGTCAGAGTTCTGGTTTTCCCCGAAGCCTCACAACTTCGGCGACTTCTTTTCGCTGATGAGACTCCGATGAAGTTCCGTCGTTCCACCAAATTGCTTGTCGATGTGCCGGCTGTGGCCAGCGGGGACATCGCGTTTAATTTGATCGTGTTCTTTCTGGTGTGTGCCTCGACGCAGCCGGATACCGGTCGGTCGCAAATCCTTCCGAAGAGCGAACAGACTCAGCAGGAGAAGGAACAGGACGAACATCTGACCGTCGATTTGAAGCGCAATGCGATTCTGATCAACGGCGATCCGGTGAAGGTGTCGGAAGTAAAGGCGCGGGTGAGGGCTAAGCTGGCGGGAAAGTCTCGGCCGGATGACCGCGTCGTCATCGTGAAGAGCGCCGACGATGTGCCGTACCACGCTTGGATCGAAGTCACGTCGCAAATCGAGGATGCCGGCGGGATCATCACGTTGCAACTTGAGGAAGAACGGACAGTCGATGTGCCGCAGTGAAAACGTAGGTTGGGTCCCTGACCCGACCGCTCGGCTCAGAGAGCCAAGCTGCAACCAACTATGAAAATGAAACGCAAACAACCGAAGGTCGATATCCCCAGCGTGGCGATGGGGGATATCGCGTTTAATTTGCTGATCTTTTTCGTGATCCTGGCTCAGTCGCAGGATGACAGTCACATTCAGTGGACTCCGGCAAAGGCGGATAACTTGAAAGGGTCGGGCTACACGCGAGTCACGGTCACGATCGACAAAGATCAAAAGGTCTATCTCAACGGGCAGGAGCTTTCCGAAGCGCAGCTCGCATCGCGGATCGAAACCTATTTGGGCACCGCTCCGGCTGGGCAGCGAAAGGTGTTGCTGAAAGCTCATAGCGAATGCACGGC
Organism: Planctomycetota bacterium; assembly: GCA_003669125.1. Classification (GTDB taxonomy): domain Bacteria; phylum Planctomycetota; class Planctomycetia; order Planctomycetales; family Planctomycetaceae; genus SXKJ01. Next base: position 11,068 of record QWQF01000337.1, on the reverse strand, counting down.
GGCGAAGTTTGAACCGGTCATCGAAGCCATCAGCCAGGCCGGCGGCGAGTTGGTTCACATTTTGGACAAAAAGATCGAACAGTAGTTCGTAGGTTGACTCTCGGAGTCAAGCGACGACAAACAAATCGAGGTGCGTTGTGGACAAATTGCGAGAACATCTGACTGAAGACAGCCGCCCGGCGCAGAGCCGCGTGAAGCGACTTGCTACGGACACGGCGGCGACAACTGGCGAGTTGCGAGACTTCGTGCGCAGCCTGAAAGGCCGCAGTCCCCAGGAGGTCATGGGGATCGTCTCGTCGAACGCGCTGACTCAGGCGATGATCGGCTCGACGATCGCGACGGTCGTCCTGATCGGCGCGTTGACCATCGTCCCATACGCGCTCAGCGGCCCACCGAAAGCCAAGTCTACGAAGCCGGTGGCCGGTTCCAGCGCGGCCGATTCGGAATCATCGAAAGCTAATGATTCCGCAAAAGCCGCGAACACTTCCGGCACGCCCTCGGAAGAAGACATCAAGAAAGCCAGCAAGGCGATGGGCTTGGACGAAACCAAAACGGCCGATCCCAAAAAGAACCCGCTCGACAGCTTCGACAACCTGCTGGACAAAGTGAAATAACCGCGAGCCTCCGAAGGATGTCGAGTGATGTTTCCGCATCTGACCTTTCCCGCGAAGCTCGTCAAGCAGACGACCATTTATGTGGCGGTCTGGGTTTTGTGCTTGACGGATTGGATGTGGGGCCGCTCGATCGAGACGTGGTGGCGAGCGTGGCCGGAGGGAATCTGGTTTGCCCTGAGTGTGCCGCTGTCGGCGTATTGGATTGCGTGGGCCGGCTGGCTGTGCCGGTTGGAGGATGGAGACAACGCGAACCTCGTTGCCCTGCGACGCATCGCGGGGGAAATCAGCACAGCGACGTTCGATCAACATGCGGACGAATCCACGTTTCTCATTCGACGTAATTTGGTGTGGAGTGTCGCCGCCATTTTTCTTTGGCAGGTGAGCGTCTTCTTCGCGGATGCGTTGGACCTGCCGCACGCGCGAGTCGGCTTGGCGACATGGGGAACATGGAGTTTGTTCTTTCTCGGCTTGTTGTGGGTGGTGTGGTTTGTCGAACGGGCCTCGAAGATCTACGAAGAGCAGCGCTACGAACATCGCCGTCGCGAGCAGTTAGCCGCCACCGAATTCGGGCGGTCCGCTCACCGAGCGACTCACGACGATGATGCGGACGACGAGCGAGTCCACAATCCGCTCGATCCACACGCTTGGTATTACGGGCGACGGGCGCGGAAGCTGAATCAATCGTTGACATGGATGTCGGTCTATTCGCTCTGTTTTTCGATCGCGTTTCTGGTCTTCACGCAGATCGGCGGTTGCAGCGACATCTACGAGATGCCGGCTGGCGGCGGAAAACAGGCACAGATCGCTCAGGCGGTGAAGATTCAGAAGATCATCAAGAAGAAGTTTGTGGTGAATCCATTCTCAGCCATCAGCTTCAAGGTGCCGCCGATCGACGAGATCAAATTGCAACTGCAAGAGATCACGCAGCATGCCTACACGGTCGGCTACGGTGAGGGAACGGGGGCGGGCTTCGCCGGTGGAACGAGCGGTGGCAAGGTTCGTTTCTTGCGGCTGGAGTATTCCGGCGGCGACTGGGATCAGGATATGAGCGTGTACTCCGGCGACAATCTGCTTCGCGAGTACGGCCTGCGCACGAAGCAAAAGGTCAGCGAGAAAGAGGAAACTCGCACGGTTGCCGCGCTCAAAGCATTCCCGCCGGAGAAATCTCCCCCCTTCGTCTACATGACCGGCGAGAAGAACATCTCGATCTCAGCCAGCGAGGCGAAGGTGTTGCGTGAATACCTGATCGACAAACACGGCATGTTGTTCATCGACAACGGCGGCAGTGGCCACTTCCACAACCAAGTGCTGGCAATGATGCGCATCGTCTTGCCCAACATTCTTGCCAGCCGAGTCCCGCTGGACGACACGATCCATCGCATCCCGTACCCGATTCCATTCCTGCCGTATGTCGCCCCGCACGGTGGCAAAGAAGCGTTCGGTTGGCGCGTCGACGGCCGACTCGTCGCGTACTACCACCCCGGCGACATCGGCGACGCCTGGGCCGACGGACACGCCGGCGTGAAGCCGGAGATCACCGAGTTCTGCTACCAACTCGGCGTGAACGTGATCTTTTACGCTCACGCCGAATACTCGAAGTGGCTGTCGTCGCGGATGAAGAAGTAGCGGTTCTCAAATCGTAGCCACGTTCGCCAGAACGAGGGTTAAGTCTCGTGGAAACCACGTTTTGGCGAACGTGGCTACGAGGCGAGAATTTCCGGGATTCTTGCTTTGCGATAACGCTTCGACGTTACACTCCTCCCCACATTGCCCGCGCTGTGTGAGCCTCTTTCCGGTGCTCTCGGTTTCGGAGGTGAATCATGGGGTCTCGTCGCGAATTCTTGGCGGATGTCGGTTGCGGAATGTTGGTGGCGGGAGTCGGCTACAGCACGGCTCTGGATTTGGGGCTGTCCACGGCCAGAGCGGCGGAAGGCTCAGAAGCAAACGCATTGACGTTCGGCGGCCTCGAACCGCTCGTTTGCCTGATGCAGGACACGCCGGTCAATAAGCTGCTCTCCGCGCTGGTCGAGAAGATGCACAACGGCACGGAGTTGAAAACGCTTGTCGCCGCAGCCGCGCTTGCCAACGCGAGAACCTTCGGTGGTGAAGATTACATCGGCTTCCACACGATGATGGCCATGATGCCGGCTTATCAGATGTCTCAGGAGCTGCCGACCGAGAAGCAGGCTCTGCCTGTTTTGAAAGTGCTGTATCGAAACACGAATCGCATTCACGATTTCGGCGGACGCAAGAACGAAGTGCTGCATCCACTCACGGCCGGCACTTTGCCTGCCGGTGTCGTGCCGGGCGACGCGGTACGCGATGCCGTTCACAGCAAAGACATCGACAATGCCGAGAAGACCTTCGCGGCGGCGGCGATCTCTCCGGAAGAAGCCTTCAACGCCGTGATGTACGCGGTCGATGACAACACCGAAGTGCATCGCGTCGTGCTTCCGTACCGAGCTTATGCGTTGCTCGATCTGGTCGGCCCCGAGCAGGCGGTGACGATGCTGCGGCAGTCGGTGCGATACTGCGTGAAGAGCGAACGCCGAGATAACCGCAACGCCGAGTTCGATCGGCCTCGGACGCTGTTGCCGAAGGTGTTCGATCAGCACAAACTCGCCGGCAAGACGCCGGGCACGCGAGTGCCGGATGATGCGTGGGTTGAGTCGTTTTGTCAGACGCTCTTCAAGGCGACTCCGGATCAGGCTGCTGACTTCGCCGGAGCCGCGTTGGCCGAAGGGATCGCGCCCGATGCGATTTGCGAAGCGATCTGCCTCACCGCGAATCAATTGATTCTGCGCGACATCGGCCGGACGGAGCGCGAAGTTCAACCGGGCAAGCCGCTCGGCAGTGTGCATGGCGATTCGATTGGCGTACACGCGTCGGACTCGGCGAATGCGTGGCGGAACATGGTCAAGTTCAGCAACGCCCGCAATCAGTTCGCGTGCACGATCCTTGGCGCGTTCCAGGTTGCGTATGACCGAGTCAATCGGGGCGGCGACTTCCTCAACTGGCAGCCCCGTCCGCACGCCGAGCATCTCGAAAAGATCACGACGCGTGATCCCAACAAACTGTTGGCCGAGGCCGAGGCCGCGATCCGAGCGAACGAACAAGCTCGCGCCGCCGCGATCGTGCATCTGATCGGTGAATTGCGTCATTCGCCGCGACCGGTCTTGGATCTGTTGCTCAAATATGCGATCAGCGAAGACGGTGCTCTGCACGCCGAGAAGTATTACCGCACCGCCAGCGAAGAGTTCGCCAACATGCGACAACCGTTCCGCTGGCGACAACTCACCGCGTTGGCTCGCGTCACCGCCAGCGAATTCGGTTCACCCGCCGCCGGCTGCAATGAGGCGATGGAGCTGTTGAAGGTGTGAGCATGAAAAGCGGTTTGATCACATTCGCCGTCCTCCTTGCGGGGACGGCGAAGTTTTTCGTTCTGGCACAGGACGCTTCGCTAAAAAGCGAAACCGCCTCGGCTGCCGATCTCGACTTCTTCGAGAAGCGAGTGCGGCCGCTGCTGGTGCAACGCTGTTTTGAGTGTCATTCGGCGAAGGCAGAGAAACTGAAGGGCGGACTGTTGCTCGACAGCCGCGAGGCGATTCTCACGGGCGGCGACAGCGGGCCGGCGGCGGTGGTCGGTGATCTCGAGAAAAGCCTGATCGTCCAGGCGATTCGGTTCGACAACGAGAACGTGCAGATGCCTCCCGCCGGCAAGTTGCCGGAGGTAGAAATTGCCGTACTGACGGAATGGGTGCGGCGCGGAATGCCTTTTCCGGCGGCCGGTGCGACGAAAGCAGGCCGCCGCGTTATCGACATCGCGGAAGGCAAGAAGCATTGGGCGTTCCGCCCATTCGCAGCAGACACACTCCGTGTGCGGAACGACGGCACACGGAGTGTCCCTGCTACGATTTTGCAACCGCGTTCTTGCATCGACGACTTCGTTTTTGCGGCACAAGCCAAGCATGGTCTGTCGCCATCGCCCGAAGAGAATCGCGCAACGCTCATCCGGCGTTTGTCGTTTGATTTGATCGGTCTGCCGCCACCGCCGGAAGAAGTTCGAGAGTTCATCGCCGATGAATCTCCCGATGCCTACGAGCAACTTGTCGAGCGGTTGCTGGCTGATCCGCGTTTCGGCGAACGCTGGGCGCGAACCTGGCTCGATTTGGCGAGGTATTGCGACATCGGCGAGTCGTGGCGGACCGGTGACGGGCAACCGTGGCTGTATCGCGATTGGGTGGCTCGGGCGATGAACGAAGACGTGCCGTATGACGAGTTCGTTCGCAAGCAACTGGCGGCCGATCTGTTGCCGGAGTTTCAGCCTTCCGATGCGGCGGCGCTCGGATTTCTGGGACTCAGTCCGACATATTGGAAGGAGCTGAAACTCGACCACAACGTCATCAAGCAGGTCGTCGCTGAGGAATGGGAAGAGCGCATCGAGGCGATTGGCGGAACATTTCTCGGACTGACGTTGGCGTGTGCGAGGTGTCATGATCACAAGTTCGATCCGATCACGCAGCAGGACTACTACGGGTTGGCCGGAGTCTTCGCGAGCATCAAGATTGACGACCGGCCGATCATCGCAAAGCCGCTCGCGGATCAGGCGGCTGCCGCGCGAGCACAGCTCAAGGAGTCGCAGGCTCAGTTGGAGAAACTGCTCAAGGAGCCGAAGCTGGCTGACAACGCCACTGACGAAGAGAAGGCCAAGGCTGCGGAGGTCGCCAAGCAAATCGAGTCGTTGCGAAACAAGATTGCGGAGTTGCAACGGACGCCGCAGCTCAACACGCCGGTCGCGTTTGGCGTCACCGAGGCTGCGATGATCGTGCTGCCCGATGGGCCGAATCGCACGAAGATCGAATACAAGCCGAGTGAACCGCAGAACGTGGCGATGCAAATTCGCGGCAATGCGGCGAATTCCGGAGCGGTTGTGTCGCGTCGATTCGTGACAGTGCTTTCGCCGAATGATCCGGTGCCGTTCAAAAATGGCAGCGGGCGATTGGAATTGGCGAACGCGATCGTTATCGATGCAGCTCCACTGGCGGCGCGAGTGATCGTCAATCGGATTTGGGCGCACCACTTCGGACGTGGCTTGGTTGCGACGCCGAGCAACTTCGGCACGCAAGGCGAGAAGCCGACGCATCCCGAATTGCTGGACGACCTCGCCGCGCGGTTGATCGAACACGGCTGGTCGCTGAAGTGGCTGCATCGCGAGATCGTGCTGTCGGCGACATTTCGCCAGTCGGCCAATCGCCGATCGGCCGATCCGGAGAATCTCTGGCTGGCTCGGATGCCGGTGCGGAAGTTGGATGTCGAAGCTTGGCGGGATGCGATGCTGGTCGCGACGGGCGAGTTGGATCGTCGGCTAGAAGGCGAGCCGCGTGAATTGAGTGAGGTCGGTCATCAGCGGCGGACGATTTACGGGACGGTGAGACGGCGCGAATTGTCGGACTTGTTGCGACTGCACGACTTCCCGGACCCGGTCGCGCACAGCGGTTCGCGGATGCCGACCACGACTCCGTTGCAGCAACTCTTTGTGCTGAACAGTTCGTTCATGCAGGCTCGCGCGGGGGCGTTGGCTCGGTTCGTGCAAGTGGAGCGGTCGGGTGATCTCTCGGCGCAGGTGGCGTTGGCTCATGAGCGGCTCTTCAGCCGCACCGCATTGGCGGACGAGATTGCGACCGGTGTTGATTTCTTGAAGTCGTCGCAGATCGAGGGCGTGACGCTCGATGCTGCTTGGCGACAGTACGCTCAGGCGTTGCTGGCGAGCAATGAGTTGCAATTCGTGGATTGAACGTCCCGACCCCCGCTGTTCTTCATCGGCGGCGTGGGCGGATTGCTGCTGATCGCGGCCGAGACTCACGCATCGGGAAGCAAGATGGCGATTCCCTATCGCATGTACGGCGTGCTGCTGGTTGGCTCGATGCTGATTCCACTGAGCTTCAAAGAGGTGCATGAAACTGATTGGTGGCACCGGGACGATCCGCGGATCGGAGCGTTGCTGCAAGCGGTGGCGATTGTGGCGCTGACCGTTGTGGCTCTGGCGGTGATGGCTCGCATTCGCGGCCGGTGGAAGACGAAACAAGAACTGGCCGCCGCCTTGAAAGAGGCCGCCAAACGGCAGCGAGTTCCCGTCGGGATCACGCTGCTGATGGCATTCTTCTCGCTGTGGTACAGCCTCGTGCGTGAGCCGATCACGCCGACGATTCTGGCGAACATCGCGATGCTGATCTTCGGCATCTGGCTGATGCTGGTCGGCCTGCGTGAGGATCGTGGCTGGCCGTTCTCGGCGGGGGTGCTGTATTTCCTCAGCGGAACCACGATGCGGTACGTCGGTCTGTTTGACTCGTCCGACGACTGGCACCTACTTGCGAGGCCAAGCTGGTAACGACCAGCGCAACGAATTTGGCATCGGCCAGTTCTTCCTTCAAGAAGGCAAAGGCAAGGAATACGAACAAGCCGTCCGAGAATGTCGCCTCTCCGCCGAAATCGCCATCACCGCTGACGGAACTGCCAAGCTCAAACGGCTGGTGTTGGAGTGAAACGGTTTGTCGGTGGTGTCGCTCCCGGTTATCTTGGTTCCGGCCAGTTCGAGAACCTTGGAAGCCGGGCGATGTTCGACGCACCACAATCACGACGAGCGATGTTCCGCCGACTGGGCGGCGGCTTAGGAGCGGTCGCGATGGCTTCGTTGGTTGGCCCAACGGAGACGGCTCGCGCCGAAGGCTCTGCGGCTAAGAACGCCATCACTCACCACGCGCCGCGAGCCAAGCGAGTCATTCAGCTTTTCATGAATGGCGGGCCGTTTCAGGCGGACTTTTTTGATCCGAAACCGGCGATCAATCAGTTTGCGGGGCAGCGGCCCAAGGAAGTCGAGTTCCGTACCGAGAACAAAACCGGTGGGTTGATGCCGGTGCCGTATCCGTATCGGCCACGCGGCGAGTCGGGGTTGCCGGTCAGCGATCTGCTGCCGCAGATTGGCGAGTGCATCGACGACATCTGCGTGATTCGCTCGCTGCACTGCGACAATCCGAATCATGGGCCGGCGCTGTTTCAGATGAACAACGGCACGATCACGCCGACTCGGCCGAGTATGGGGTCGTGGATGCTGTACGGCCTCGGCAGCGAGAACGCCGACCTGCCGGGCTACGTCGTGCTCTGCCCTGGCCGTCCGGTGCGTTTCGCTGAACTGTGGACGAGCGCGTTTCTGCCAGGCGAATTTCAAGGGACGTACATCAATCACACCGATCTCGATCCAGCGAAGCTGCTGCCGAACCTGCGCAGTGCTGATGTGAGCCTCACGCTGGCTCAGCAGCGTCGGCAGTTGGAGTTGCTGCGGCGGATCAACGCGAAGCATCTCGAACAACATCCCGATGAGCCGGCGCTGGAGGCACGGATCCGTTCGATGGAGACCGCGTTTCGGATGCAATTTGCGGCGTCCGAGGCGTTCGATATCCGGCTCGAACCGGAAACGATTCGCGAGGAGTATGGCAAATCGCATTACGCTCACGGTTGCTTGATGGCTCGACGATTGATTGAGCGAGGCGTGCGGTTCGTGCAGGTCTACTACGGCAACGGCCAACCGTGGGACACGCATAGCAACCACGACGAACAAGTCAAACGCTTGGCTCGCGACATCGACCAGCCGACCGCCGCGCTGTTGCGAGACCTCAAGCGGCGTGGGTTGCTCGAAGACACACTGGTGATCTGGGGCGGCGAGTTCGGCCGCACGTCAACGACTGAAGGCAGCAACGGCCGAGACCACAATCATCTCGGCTTCACGACCTGGCTGGCTGGCGGCGGCGTTCGCGGCGGCACATCGTATGGAGCGACCGACGACTTCGCCTTCCGAGCCGTTCAAGACAAAGTCCACGTCCACGACCTGCACGCCACGATCTTGCACCTGCTCGGCTTCAACCACGAACACCTCACCTACCGCCACGCCGGCCGCGACTTCCGGCTGACCGATGTTTATGGCCGCGTGGTCAGCGAAATCCTGGCGTGACGCTTCGGCCGCAAGCTGATGGCCGAATGCCGACAGTCGTGATACCGTTTTTGACCAGTTCAAAAAATGGCGTCACGACGATCGGCCGGACTTGAAGGACTCATGAATCTGTTGCTGGATGACACAATCGCGGCGTTGGCTTCGGCTCCAGGAACGAGCGGGCGCGGGATCGTGCGCGTGAGTGGTGGCGATGTGCGGCGAGTGCTCGAACAGCACTTCGCGCCGCGCGATGGCGAGCGTTGGGCGAAGGCGAATCGCGCGGAGCGGCATGTTGGCGAGTGGCGATTGGTCGTTGATGTGCCGTGGGGCGATGCGCCGTTTCAAAACGGATTGCGGTTGCCGGTGGAGGTTGGCTGGTGGCCGACCAAGCGGAGTTACACGGGGCAGCCGCTGGCGGAGTTGCATTTGATTGGCTCGCCGCCGTTGCTGGAGGCGGTGTTGATGCAGTTGTGTCGCAGCGGTTGCCGAGCGGCTCGGCCGGGGGAGTTCACGCTGCGAGCGTTTCTGGCGGGGCGGCTCGATCTGTTACAGGCCGAGGCAGTACTCGGCGTCATCGACGCGGCGGACCATGTGGAATTGGAACTGGCGTTGCAGCAGTTGGCCGGCGGCATCTCGCAGCAGATGGGAGCTTTGCGAGCCGACTTGCTCGATCTGCTGGCGGATTTGGAAGCGGGGCTGGACTTCGTGGACGAAGACATCGAGTTCGTCTCGCGCGAGCAACTGCTGTCGCGAGTTACTGCTGCGCAGCGAACGACAGCCGAGTTGTGCGATCAAGCGTCGCGGCGGTTGCAGAGTTCGACTCGGCCGCGAGTCGTGCTCGCTGGGTTGCCAAACGCTGGCAAGAGCACGCTGCTCAATGCGTTGACGGGGCAATCGGCGGCGCTGGTCTCGGAAGTGAGCGGGACGACGCGAGATTACCTCTGCGTACCGCTGGATCGTAACGGTCTGCACGTCGATCTGATCGACACGGCTGGCTGGGATTCAGAGACGAGTGGCATCGAGGCGGTCACTCAACAGCGGCGGCACGAACAGTGGCAGCAAGCGGACTTGATCGTGTGGTGCAGCGATTTGTCGGCGGCCGCGGCGTTGGACGAGCCGTTGATTGCGGAGCTGCATCATGAGCAGCGGCCGGTCGTCCGTGTGGGGACGAAAGCGGATTGTGTTTCTGTCGCTTGGACGCCCTCTGAGTTCGCCACAGGCGGAGACGAGGGCGTTCAAGCGACGGTGAGCGCTCGCGACGGCCGCGGTCTCGACGAATTGTGTGCCCAGTTAGCCGAACGGCTGTCGGCAGAATCACGCGGTCGGCGACAGTGGATCGGCATGACGGCGGCCCGCTGCCAGAACAGCTTGTTGTCCGCGCGCGACGCACTCGGTCGCACGGCCGAGGCGGCGGGATTGGGCTTGAGCGAGGACTTGGTGATCGTCGAATTGCGAGAGGCACTCGAACATCTTGGCCACATCGTCGGCGCGGTTTACACCGATGATGTGCTCGATCGCGTCTTCAGCAAGTTCTGCATTGGCAAGTAGCAGCCCAAGGCTACTTCGCGGCTTCACCGAATTCGGTGTCGGGGAAGCGAGTGGCGATGTCTTGCAGCAAGCGGTGGGCGTCGTCGGGTTGGCCGAGGCGTTTGAGGGACTCAGCCGCCTCGACACCGGCGCGAGCGGCAAGTCGGGCATCGCCGTCGTCCATGAGTGCGGTCCACAACAGCGAGGTTGCAGCGCGGTCGTGTTCACGCCGCATCGCCCAGCCTCGGCCGAGCAGATACGACGGACCGCCGCGCAGCTTCGCGGGCATTTCATGAACGCGAGTTTCCCAACGACTCAGTTCGAGGTCTCCGATTTCCAACGCTCGCAGTTTGAGCCGCCACGACTGAGCTTGCGCGAGCAGTCGCACTCGTTCGTCGGTGCAGCGTTGCAAGGTTTGCAGTTCTTGTGCGGCCGTGTCGCCGGTTGCTCCGTCGTCGAGCAACAGGCTGGCACCGAGCAATCGGGCCGCGTCGGATTCTTGTTTCAGCCAATCACGCGCTTGCGACTTGGCTGCGCCGGAAACGGACTCGGCGGCCCAGACCAATGGGATCAAACCAAACTGCCGGGTGGTGGGATCACTCTCCAGCAGTTTGAGAAAACGTGTTCCGGCGGAGGCGCGATCTCCAGTTCTCAACGAGCAGCGAATCAGCGACGCAAGGATTTCGCGGCGAACCCAAGCTCGTTTTTCGGCGACAAGCGCGGTTTGCAAGGCTCGTGTCGCTTCGTCGAGCTTGCGTTCGGCCAGCAGTTTGCGGCCGAGTTCGTGCGATTCCAGCCACACCGTGCGAACCTCTACGACTTGTTCGGCGGGATAGGTTTTCTGTGCGGCACCACTTTTGAACTGCACGGTGATCCGCTCGCCGGTGTAGTCCACGATCTGACAAGGCATGGTCAACCGACTGCTGGTTCCTTCGGTTTGCAG
>QWQF01000067.1 GCA_003669125.1 Planctomycetota bacterium | reverse complement strand
TTGAACAGCTCGGACGCAGGTCAGGTCAACGCGTTTTTCCGCTGGAAGAACATCAGCGACTCCGCGGAAAAGGTTGAGATGTCGCTCTGCCTAGTGAGCTCGTCGGAGCTGAAGACGCAGTTCAAAATCCCGAAAGAGGCGACCGCCGACGTATCGCTGCGCCGCCTCCAGAGTTTTCGGCTCAAGCCCGGAGAGGCGTTCCACTGGACCTTCGGCTCCGCCAAGGGCGAAGGCAAAGCCGACTCGCAGGGGCTTGTCACCATTCCCGCTTTGAAAATGAGGGCTGAGCCGGCAACATTGACTGTGACCCAATGAACGACGCCCCGCATGAGCGGTCTGGCATTGCTCACCAAACACCCGGTCGAATCTAGGACACTCACGATGGCCCACTTCCTCTCGCAAGACTGGCTCCTTAATCGACGTCACGCTCTGCGCGGACTCGGTGTCGCGCTGACGCTTCCGCTGCTCGACTGCATGCGTCCGCTGCGGGGGGCTGAGACGGCCACGCGCGCCAAACGGAGCGTCTTCATCTATCTGCCCAACGGCGTGAACACGATCGACTTTCAGATCACTCAGGCTGGAGCCGACTACAAGCTGTCGAAGTCGCTGATGCCGCTTGAAAAACATCGGGCTCACATCACGCCGATCAGCGGTCTGCATCATCCGCACGGGCTGGGGCACCATCACAATTGCAGCTCGATCTGGCTGACGGGTGGGAAGATCGGACAGTCGGAGCGAAACACGATCTCGGTCGATCAGCTCATGTCGCAAGTGACCGCGCCGCAGACTCGGTTCTCGTCACTGGAACTGAGCAATCAAGGTCACTCGCTGGCCTACAGTGCGGATGGAATCCAGTTGCCGGCTCAGGGCAATCCGGGCGTCGTGTTCCGCGAACTCTTCGAAGAGCCTCAAGGCGGGACCGCCAAGCAGCGGCGCAGCTTGTTGCGCCGAGGCAGCATTCTCGACGCGATCTTGGACGAGGCTCGTTCGCTCGGTGGCCAACTGGGGCAAGACGATCGCGGACGACTGGAGCAGTATCTGACGTCCGTTCGCGAAGTCGAAGTTCGCACGCAGCGAGCCGACAAATGGCTCGATACGCCGCGTCCGAAAATCGCTCCCGCCGATCAGTCGAAGCTGAATCGCGACATCTCGCTGGAGCGGCTCGGCGAGTACCTCCGCACGATGTACGACATCATCGCGCTGGCGTTTCAGACCGATCTGACCCGCGTCGCGACCTTCAGCACCGGCAACGAAGGGACCGGCCCGGCAGTCCCCGAAATTGGCGTGAAGCAAGATCGCCATTCGCTGTCGCACCACAACGCGAATCCGAAGCTGATGCAGGATCTGACCGCCAGCGACACGTTCAACATCCAACAATTCAGCTACTTCCTCGACCGCCTGAGCGAGATGAAGGATGCCGACGGCCCGCTGATCGACTCGACGATGGCGCTCTACGGCAGCGGCATGGCGTTCGGTCACAGTCACGGCAACGCGAACTTGCCGATCATCCTGGCCGGCGGCGGTCAGCTCGGTCTGAAGCACGGTCGGCACATCGACTTCAACGCAAAGTCCAAACCCGACGGCTACACCTACGACCTGGATAACGCCGCCAAGCACTACGCCATCTGTCACAACCCCGTGAACAACAAAGCTCATTTGAGCAACGTGCTGCTGACGATGGCCAAAAAGATGGATGTGCCCACGGAAAGATTCGCCGACAGCAACGGCTTGGCGTCGGATGTGTTGTAGCCACGCTCGCCAAGAGCGTGGACGAACGAAGTTGGCGTCACGATTCCCACGGTCTGGAGACCGTGGCGAATTCCAAGATTCAGCAACCCTACGGCTGTGAAGAGCTTCTCCATGTTTGGCATTTCTCAACGATCGTCAGCGGCGTTCCTCGTCCTGCTTGTCTTCGCCGTTCCGTTGTTCGCCGAAGATCATGTTCCCCGATCCGGACAGTTTCCGCCGGCCGGCACCGGCCAGTATCTCGCGGGCGAACTGGTCGTCATCGACCCCGTCAATCGGCGAGGCGGCTTACGACTGGATGGCAACGAGGGTGAGCGGTATCACGGCGGACCACTGCATTACTTCGCGATGCTGCCTTACGGCATGATCTCGTTCAACGGTGCTCCCGCAGAGCTGCGAGATATTCCAATCGGCACTCACATGCAGGGCTACTTTTATGTGCCGCCGGTCGGTGAGGAAGCCACGATTCCGCCGCTGCCAAAGGACATGGAGCGGTATCAGCTCAAGCACAACCACGCCGTGTCGTTGGAGGACGATTTCAGTTTCTACCAGCGTCGCGGGCAGAGTTGGAAAATTGTGTCGATCGACACCAACAAGGGAAAAATCAACGTCGCACCTGTGGGCCAAATGGCCAAAGACGGCATCAGCACGCCGTACACCTTCGACATCGACGACCTCACGAAGGTCTGGAAAGGCCGCACGCTGGTTGACCTCGCGGACATCTCGCCGCAGCAAGTCGTGCAGTTCAATCTTGGTTGGTCGCCCGGCTGGCGCGACAAGGAATTCGCGGTCTCGGAAATCTGGCTCGACGACGAGAGCCGGAAGTTCGCGACGGATCTCCAGCGTCGCCGGCATGTGAAATATCAGAAGCAGCGCTGGCTTCCGGGTTGGATCGACTCGGTGGAAGACAACGACTTCGGCGGCGGAACAGTGACACTCACGCTGTTTGGCGGCATGGACCCCTCGCTGTATGCCGAGTTGAAAGCGACTCAGGAAAAAGGATTCGGTGTGGCCGTGGCCGAGAAATCTTTGCGCACATGGTTTCACCGCAGCGACAAGAAGATCGGCCAAGTGGTCGAGTGGAAAGAAACCGAGAACCCGCCGCCAGGCAGCAGCGGCATTCAGGTCCGCATGAAGTTCACCGAATTACTCGACGGCTATCGTCCTGGCCGAGCGGTGCGTGTGAAGTGCCACGATTGGCTCTTCGTCACGATGCCGTCGGAAGAACGAGTGAAGACCATCGAAGAACAGAAACGATCGGCGGTCTTGAGTCTGCCCTGAAAAACGCGAAAGGATCTGAGACCACTTTTATGAAATACCGACTCGCCCAACTCGCTCTGATACTCGTCGTCGCTTCAAACGTGCAGGCCGCCGACGTGTCGCCCGCGTTCGACAAGACCGTGCAGCCATTCTTTCAGACTTACTGCTTGCGCTGTCACAACGCGCAGAAGCAGGAAGGCAAATTCCGACTCGACACTCTGTCGCGTGACTTCGCCGATCAAACCGTCGCTCAACGCTGGGGCGAAGTCATCTTCCGCATGAACTCCGGCGAGATGCCGCCAAAGAAAGAGCCACAGCCCAAACCTCAGGAACTGGGGCAGGCGGTGGATTGGATCTCGACGAGGATCACGGAAGGCGAGGCCGCGCGGATGGCTCGGCGCGGGCCGGTTGCTCATTACCGGTTGAGTCGCGAGGAATATGGTCACACCGTCTACGACCTGCTCGGCGTTTACTTCGATGTGAACCTGCCAGGAGCGTTCAATGAAGATCCTCGCTGGCATGGTTTCGATCGCATTGGCTCGCTGCTGACGCTCTCGCCGTCGCATGTCGACCGTTACTTTCGAGCAGCAGAGACAGTGCTATCGCGAGCCTTTCCGGATCAGCCACCCAAATCGCAAAAGGGCCGACGCGACGCCAACACTGCCCAGGAAAAGTGGTTGCAAGAGCAAGGCTTGGCGGGGCCGGTGCGCTGGCCCATTTGGCCGGGACACGGCCAGCATCTCGTGAATGCGAGTGCTCCCGGTTTGTATCGAATTCGAATCCAGCTCAGTGCGCTGCCATCGTTCAAGGGACGTTTACCGCATCTCGCGCTGTGGCATCATCAATTGAAACGCTCGGTCGTGGGCTTGGATGTCAGCGCACCGGAAGACCAACCGACGGTCATTGAAATTGAGACCTTCCTGCCAGAGGGCAACTTCAATGTGATGAACGAGTCGCCCGGAATGCTGGCCGATGGTCAGACCCCGAGCGTGACCCAATTCCCGTTCGTGAACACCAAAGCCAGCCGCCAGAATCGACCAACCGGATACAGGCTGTTCAACGACGAGGGTCAATCGATCTTTCCGCTGCTGATTGTCGACTGGGTTGAGTACGAAGGCCCGATCATCCCCGAAGCCGATCAACGCAAACGCGAAGGACTGGTCCCCGCGAAGGACGGCGATCTGGCCGAAGCACGCGAATGTCTGCGGCGCTTTGCAATGCGAGCTTGGCGTCGTCCTGTGACCGACGCGGAACTCGATCGCTACCTCAAGATCGTCGAAAATGAACGAGCGGCCGGCGAGCCATTCCAATCGGCCTATCGAGCGGCGATGGTCGCCGTGCTGACCTCCAAGAATTTCTATTACCTCGAAGAAGGCTCGCCCGAGCAGCGTCGCGCGACGGTCAATGATTGGGAACTCGCCTCGCGGCTCTCGTATTTTCTGTGGAGTTCGCTGCCTGATGACGAACTCTTCCGTCTCGCTCAGCAAGGGACGCTGCATCGTCCCGAGGTGCTGCGAGCTCAGCTCACGCGCATGCTCGCGGATGCCAAGATCAGCCGCTTCACCGAATCGTTCCCGCGTCAGTGGCTGCAGCTTCATCGAGTCGGCGCGTTTCCGCCGGATGCGAGCCTTTATCCCGACTACGACAAGTGGCTGGAAAAGAGCCTAGTGCTGGAGACCACCGGCTACTTCGGCGAGGTGTTTTCCAAAAACTTGCCGCTCCGTGAGTTCCTCGTCTCCGATTGGACGATGATGAACCCGCGACTGGCGATGCACTACGGGCTGCCTCGCCCGGCCGCCTCGTCTTTGCAACGAATCGCGCTCCGCCCCGAGGATCATCGCGGCGGATTACTCACGCAGGCCTCGATCCTGTCGCTGACTTCCGATGGCACACGGCATCGTCCGGTGCATCGCGGCGTCTGGGTTTCCGAAGCGATCTTCGGTCGCACGCCGCCGCCGCCGCCGCCCA
The DNA here is from genome assembly GCA_003669125.1 of Planctomycetota bacterium. Classification (GTDB taxonomy): domain Bacteria; phylum Planctomycetota; class Planctomycetia; order Planctomycetales; family Planctomycetaceae; genus SXKJ01. The sequence continues at coordinate 16,097 of QWQF01000067.1, read as the reverse complement.
ACGTCGAACCGCTCGCACCGACGCCGAGCAATCAACCGAAAGCCACGATCCGCATGCAGCTCGAAGCGCATGCCACTCATGCGACGTGTGCCTCGTGTCATCAAAAGATCGACCCGCTGGGCTTCGCGTTCGACAACTTCGACGCGATCGGCCGCTGGCGAACCAGCGAGCAAGTCGCCGGCGGCAATGGAGACGACCCCGCCGTTAACGCCAATGGCAAGCTGCCGGACGGTCGAGCGTACAACGGTGCGGACGAGTTCAAGCACTTGCTCGTTCAAGACATGGACCGCGTTGCCGAAGCCTTCATCGAGCAGCTCGCGACGTACTCCCTGCGGCGAGTGATGACCATCGACGACGCGCCGCAGATCAAAGCCATCGCCGCCAAGGGCAAACCGGATGACTACAAACTACAAACCGTCATCGAGAACTTTGTGATGTCGGAGCTGTTTCAGAAGCGCTAAATCCGTCGGCCAACCGATCTCGCCATCGGCTTTCCGACAAGAGGATTCCGCGTGTCAAATCGTCCTGCCCGTCGCAAAAGGTCAAAGCGGCAAAAGCCGACTCTCGAAGTTCCGTTACTCCAGCAAGGATCAGCCCCATGAAATACCTCGCCCCTCTCCTTGTCGCTTTTGCTCTCCTTTCCGAGGCGCAGGCCCAGGACGTCAAACGCAACATTCCCTACGCCGATCCGGCTCACGAGCGGCAGGTGCTCGATATTTATTCGCCGCCCGGCGCGAAGAACCTGCCCGTGGTCTTTTGGATTCACGGAGGCGGCTGGCAGGCGGGCGACAAGACCAGCGTTCAATTGAAGCCGCAGGTCTTCGTGGAGAAGGGGTTCGTTTTCGTCTCTACCAACTACCGACTTCTGCCGAGCGTGGAGATGGAGTCGATCATTCGCGATGTGGCGAAGTCTCTGGGTTGGGTCCACAAGCACATCGCCGAGCATGGTGGCGATCCGAATCGAATTTTGGTCATGGGCCATTCGGCCGGAGCACAGCTCGCCGCGCTGGTCTGCACCGACGATCGCTCTTTGAAAGCCGAAGGGGTTCCGTTCAATGTCCTCAAAGGTTGCGTGCCCGTTGATGGCGACACCTACGACGTGCCCGCGATCATCGAGACTGCCGAGACTCGACGCCGAGTGCATGGTCAGCCGCAGGCGAAGGTTGGTCACCGTGAGAAGTTCGGCAACGATCCGAAAAAGCACATCGACTTCTCCGCCGTCACGCATGTGGCGAAGGGCAAGAACATCCCTCCGTTTCTGATCCTCCACGTCGCCGATCACCCGGACAACGCCGCGCAGGCGCAACGACTCGGTGCCGTGCTGAAAGGCGCGGGGATTCCCGTCACGGTCTTCGGTGCCAAAGAAACCAATCACACCCGGATCAACGCGGAACTTGGACTGCCCGACGATCCGCCCACGAAGGCATTGTTTGAGTTCGTCGGCGAAGCTCTGAAGAAGTGATGGCCATCCGACATTTCGCGCAAAGAGGACTCGTGATGATGACCAGACCGTGGATTTGGACCGTGGCAATGGTGTTGGGCATCACTCCGTCGCTGTGCGCCAGCGATGCCGATCGAGAAGCCAAGCTTTTCGCTGAGCAGATCAAGCCGTTGTTTGCGAAGCACTGTCAGAGTTGCCATCGCGGAGACAAACCAAAGGGAGACTTCCTCGTGGAGAGTCTCTCGCAAGACTTCACTGACAACGCGAACCGCAAGCGGTGGTTGTCCGTGTTGGAACAGGTCAAAGCGGGCACGATGCCTCCGAAGGAAAAACCTCGTCCGTCGGCGGAAGAAGTGAAAGTCCTGACCGATTGGATCAGCAAACACGCTGCCGCTGCGGAGGCCGCTCGCAGTGCGGCACAGGGCCGCGTCGTGTTGCGCCGGCTGAATCGCGCCGAGTACGCGAACACGGTGCGCGACCTGCTGGGCGTGAACGTCGATTTGGAAGACTTGCTCCCTCTGGACACCTCAACCAGCGGCTTCGACAACAGCGCCGAGGCGCTGCACGTTTCCTCGTACTTGATGGAGACCTATCTGGAAGCGGCCGACAGAGTTTTGGACGCGGCCATCGTCAACGGGCCTCGGCCTTGGACGATCGACAAGCGATTCGACATCAAGGACGAAAAATCGGTCAAACCGACCGGCAGTGTCTATCGCCACACGGACGACGGCGTGGCGATCTTCAGTTCCTGGGTGTCGGCCAACATCCAGGTCACGCTGTGGAATTTTCGGACGCGCTTTCGGGGCAAGTATCGTTTCCGCATTTCGGCTCACGGTCTTCAAACGGACAAGCCGGTCAACTTTCATGTGACGGCCGGCACGCTGACCGCTGTGACCGAGGAACGAATCCTCGACTACTACTCGGTCCCTGCCGACAAACCGACCGTGATCGAATTCGTCGAACAACTGGAACCGAACAACTGCATTCGGATCGTCACGGATGGACTAGGAGCGCTCCCGCCCGAAGTCGAGAAGGTCGGTGCCGAAAACTATAAAGGGCCGGGCTTGGTCGTGCAGTGGGTCGAGATCGAAGGACCGCTGATGGACTCATGGCCGCCGGCCAGTCATCGGCTGATCTTCGGAGACATGAAGCAAGAGACCACTCCGCTCCCCGACAATCCCAACCGCCGAGAGGTCGTCTCTTCGCAGCCGTTGGTCGATGCCGAGCGAATCCTCCGCGACTTCACGCGGCGCGCGTTTCGGCGAACGGTGACGCACGATGACATCAAACCGTTCCTCGCCCGCGTTCAAGCCAAGCTCGATCAGAAATACTCGTTCGAGCAAGCGATGCGAGTCGGGCTGAAAGCCGTACTGGTCTCGCCCCATTTTCTGTTTCTCCGTGAGAAAACTGGCACCGAGAATCGAACGCTCGACGATTTCGCGCTGGCCAGCCGGCTGTCCTACTTCTTGTGGAGTTCGATGCCCGACGAAGAACTCTTCCAGCTTGCCGAAAAGGGAACGCTGCGTCAGAAGGACACGCTTCGCGAGCAGGTCGAACGAATGCTCAAAGATCCCAAATCAAAAGCCTTCACCGAGAACTTCGCCGGCCAATGGCTGAGCCTCCGCGCGATCGACTCCACGATGCCCGAACGGATGCTGTATCCGGAGTACGACGACATCCTGAAGGTCTCGATGGTGAAAGAGACGCTGCTGTTCTTTGACGAAGTGTTGAAGAACGACCTGAGCCTGACGAACTTCGTGGCCTCCGACTTCTCGATGCTCAACGGGCGGCTGGCCAAGCACTACGGCATCCCGGACGTGGACGGGCTGGAGTTTCGCAAGGTGTCGCTGCCGCCGGAGAGCCACCGCGGCGGAGTCATGACGATGGCCGCGGTGCTGAAGGTGACCGCCAACGGCACCACCACCTCGCCAATCCTGCGCGGAGCGTGGGTGCTGGACCGCATCCTCGGAACGCCGCCGCCGAAGCCAACTGTGGATGTGGAAGCCGTCGAACCTGACATTCGCGGAGCCACGACGATCCGCAGTCAACTCGCCAAGCACCGGCAGATCGGCGAATGCGCAAGTTGCCACACCAAAATCGATCCGCCGGGATTCGCCCTCGAAAACTTCGACGTCATCGGCGGCTGGCGTGACCACTACCGAAAAATCAACGAGGGAGAGCCGGTCACCATCAACGGCCACAGGGTGCGCTACTTGAACGGTCCGCCGGTGGACGCCGCCGACGTGCTGCCGGACGGCCGACGATTTCAGAACATCGACGAATACAAGCAACTGCTGCTGAACGACAAGGACCAGTTGGCCCACGCTCTAGCCGATAAACTTCTCGCCTACGCGACGGGCGCGTCTCCGACATCCGCTGATGATCCGCAGATCAACGCCATCGTCGCGAAAGTCCGCGAAAAGAATTACGGCTTTCGAACGTTAGTGCATGAGATCGTGCAGAGCCGCGTGTTTCAGAGTAAATAAGAACCACGAACGAAGGATCTTCCCATGAACCTACCTCGCAGGCGCTTCCTCCGTGCCGCCGGCGTCACGCTGGCCTTGCCCTGGCTCGACGCTTTTTCTCTCGCCCGCGCGGCGGCGGGTGCCGTCAAACCGCGGCGACGCATGGTCTGCATCTGCACGCCGCTGGGGTTGCATCCCTCCAATTTCTTCCCCGAACAAGCGGGCAAGGACTACGCGCTCACGCCGTATTTGGAATTGCTCAAAGACTACCGCGACGAGTTCACGGTCATCTCTGGGTTATCGCATGCGGGGATGAGTCCGGGGTTTGCTCATCAGGCCTCGGTCAGCTTCCTGACAGGCGCGCCGGGTGCGGGGAGGCCCGGCTTTCGCAACGCGATCTCGCTCGATCAATTCGCGGCCGACCACATTGGTAGCCAGACGCGATTTCCCAGCTTGGCCTTGTCGGGCGAGGGAGCCGGAATCTCCTGGACTCGAACCGGGGCGCTCGTGCCGGCAGCGACCTCGCCGTCGCGAGTGTTCGCTCGAATGTTCCTCGAAGGTCGTGCCGACGAAGTGCAGGCTCAGGTGCGGCGGCTTGAAGACGGCCGGAGCATTCTCGACGACGTCCGCGATCAAGCCAATGTGCTGCGGTCAGACCTCGGCACCGACGATCGCGACAAGCTCGATGAGTACCTCACCAGCGTCCGCGAATTGGAGCAGCGGCTCGTCAAGGATGAAGGCTGGGCCAAGACACCGAAACCCAAGGTGGATGCCGAGCCGCCGAAGGACATTCCCAATGCAGCCGACCTGATTGGCCGCACGCGGCTGTTGTTCGATCTCACTCATTTGGCCCTGCAGACCGATTCGACTCGGCTGATCACGATCATGCTGGCCGGCTCGACGTACGCTCCACCGATTCCGGGCGTGACTCTGGGGCATCACGACCTGTCACATCACGGTAAGGATCCGGGGAAACTGGATCAGCTCAAGATCGTGGAGGTGGAAACCATGAAGACCCTGCGCGACCTGCTCGCCAAGCTGAAGCAGACCGAAGAAGACGATGCCAATTTGCTCGACCGAACGATCGTTTTCTTGGGGAGCAACCTGGGGGACGGCAGCAGCCACTCCGTCAAGAATCTTCCGGTGCTCGTAGCCGGCGGCGGCTTCCGACACGGTCAGCATCTGCCGTTCGATCCGCAGAACCCACCGCCGTTGTGCAATCTGTACGTCAGCATGCTCCAACGACTCGGCATCGAAACCGACAAGTTTGCCACCAGCACGAGCACACTGACGGGGTTGGAACTCAAACAGAGCTGAAGTGATCGCCTCAGACTCAGGACGCTAAGAGCGGTGCGGCAACGATCCAGCGAAACATTTAATCTGCTTTCCATTTGAAAACCGCGCGGTTTTCAAATGGAAAGCGGATGAGATCCTTTGAGATGCACTTCACTCCGAGGCGATGCAGAACAGATGCTTTTCGCCGCGGATGAGAATGCGGTTCGAAGCCGGAACGGGGGAGCCGATGACGGACTCGGCCATGTTGTTCTCGGACAACAATTCAAATTTGTCGTTGGCGATGCTCGCGACAAACACGGTGCCATCCTCGCGCGGCGCGAACAGCTTGTCTCCGGCAATGAGCGGCGAGGCGTAGAAGTTCGAGCGGCTCTTGGGGAATGCTCCTTTCCAAATCGTCTTGCCGGTGACGGGGTCGATACTCTCGACCTCACCTTTGTCACCGACCAGGATCACTCGGCCTTTGTAAGCGACCGGTGTTGGGACGAACGTGCCGACATCGTCTCGCTTCCACGCATGATTGGTTTGCGTGACGTCACCACTTCCCGTCAGCCGAACCCCATGCAGTCGCGGAATGCCGCGATCGTTGCGGCCGTAGGCGATCACCACCATGTCCCCGACGATCACCGGCGTCGCGATCGCTGGCCACAACTTGTTGGCGTCGGGATTGAAGTTGCCGCATGACCAAGAAATCGCCCCATCGGTCGTGTTGTGAATCGTGAGATGCTCGGCTCCCCACACCAGGATCGACTCCTTTCCCTGATGCTGAATGACCAGGGGTGTCGTGTATCCGTGATCGCATTCGGTGGGCGTCGAGTAGTTGCGAGCGACCTTCCAAACCATGTCGCCACTGACTTTGTCAAACGCGGCCAGCCACGACTCACCTTGGTGCATGCGAGCCATGATGACGTACTTCTCCGTCAGCACGGGCGAAGTACCGTGATCCCAAAACAAGGTGTCCTTCCCAAATCGCTCGACGAGGTCCGTCTTCCAGCGGACCTTTCCATTGAGTTCAATCGCCGCGAACGTGCCGCTCTTGAAGAAGACGAACACAGCCTTTCCGTCGGTGACTGGTGACGCATTGCTCCCCGACCCGTTGCGATGTTTGCCCGCGTTCTCTTGACCGAAGACCGCACGCCATTTCTCGGCTCCTTGGAAGTCGTAGCAGAGCAGGGCGTCATTTCCGTCGGCGGGGGACGTCAGGTAGATCTTGTCGTTGAGCAAGATCGGCGTTGAGCAGCCCTTTCCCGGCAACTGCGTCCGCCAGAGATATTTCTCGGCACCGAATTGATCGGGATAGCTCCCCTGCTCGATGCTGCCATTCCCCTGCGGCCCACGCCACGAACGCCAGTCCGGGTGCTCGGCAGCAACCCCCAACCGTGAGGCGAAGAAAACAAACCACGCAGTTGCAACCAGAATCTTATTTGGCATCGTTGTCGAAATCCTTTGAGAGTCATGTTGGACGATGCCTCTGAGAATACGGAGTTTTGGCATCGGCACAAACAACACGGCGAACGGATTTCCCCCGAGCCGCATGATTCTCATGCCTCGATTTCCTTCACAACTGGCCGCTAGCCAACTTCGGGCAAGCCAAACGGCGCACGATATTTCTTGCTCGGCAGTTGGTTGGCTTCGTCGCCATCGACGAATCGCTCGGCCTTGGGATCGAAGGCGAGTCGGCCGCGCGTACGCAGCACGATCTCACCCAGATGGACCAACACGCACCGCATTGAGAAACTCGGCCATGTGTTCGGCATCGCCCGTGCTTCAGGACCTGTTCCTGAGACTGTGGGGTGGTGGTGCCGGAGTGTATCCTGATCGCGGCGCCCGTCGAAATCGCATCTGTCGAGTGCTTCCTACTTTTGCTTGAGGAACGTCCAAACTCATGGGGGAGGCCGATCCCAATGAAACAACCAGTTCCAGAATCGTTGCTGCCAATCAATCAGAGAAATGAACTCCCATGAAATCCTGCATGGCCCTCCTCTGCCTGGTCTTTCTTGTCGGAACGAATCACGTCCATTCCGCAGAGTCGCTCAACATCGACGGCCGTCAGACAAAGAAGATTGAAGGCTGGACCCTGCTCATCAGCGACGAACTCTTCGAGAAGGACAAGCCCGCGACCGACCGGGCGCTGGAACTGCTGACGGTGCAGCTTCAGGAGATTGCTCGCGTCGTTCCGACGGCGGCCGTCGCGGAACTGCGCAAGGTGCCGCTCTGGTTTTCTCCCGAATACCCCGGTGTGCAGCCGCGCGCCGAGTATCACCCCGGTGCCGGCTGGTTGCGCGACAACAAACGCGACCCCGCGATGGAGAAGGCCATCGAATTCACGAACGTGCGGATCTTCGAGCGTGAGACCAAGCGGATGCCCAATTTCGCGCTGCACGAACTGGCCCATGCGTATCACGATCGAGTCCTTGCCAAGGGATTCAGAAACGACGAAATCAAAGCGGGCTTTGAAAAGGCCAAAACAAAGGGCCTTTACGATCTCGTCGAGCAACGATTCGGCGACGGACGTTCGGCCAAAGTCAAAGCCTACGCCATCACGAATCCGATGGAGTACTTCGCCGAATGCAGCGAGGCGTTCTTTTCCACGAATGACTTCTTTCCGTTCACTCGCGAGCAACTGGCGAAGCACGATCCGGAGATGTTCGAGACGCTGAAGACGCTTTGGGGATGTGCTGCGGATGACGCACCGCCGCAAAGGGCCGTGAGCGATCAGGACTGGAAGCATTCTGGTTCGATGTGGTTGCTGACGACGCCCGAAGGAGCTGATCTGCCGGCCGACACAACCATCGACGGCTTTCCGTTGCTCGTGAGGCTGCATCGCGACTTCTTTGACTTCCACCAGGCGAAGCCCAATGGCGACGACTTGCGGTTCTCGTCGAGCACCGGTGAGCGGCTGGCTTATCAGGTGGAAGACTGGGACGCCGAAAAGGGGGCCGCAAGCGTTTGGGTGCGCGTGCCGACGATCAGCGGGAACTCGCGGCAAGAGATCAGGCTGCATTGGGGCAACCCGAACGCAACAAGCGAGTCCGACGGCAAAGCCGTCTTCAATGAGTCGAACGGTTTTCTCAGTGTCTGGCACATGAGCAATCAAGTGCAGGACGAAGTGGGAACGCTCACGAGCACCGACAACGGCACGACGCCAACCGCAGGCATGATTGGAACGGCTCGGCATCTGCCCGGCGGCAAGGGAGTCTTTGGCGGCGACAAGATTCCGAACTATCCGACCGGCGCGAGTCCACACAGTACCGAAGCCTGGTTTCGTCCCGAGCGACCGAACACGACGCTCATCGCCTGGGGCAACGAACAAGCGCAAGGCAAAGTCGTGATGCAGTTCCGCAGTCCGCCGCACATCCGGATGGACTGCTATTTCTCCGGCGGCAACGTGGGTGGAGCCAGCCGGGTTCCCGTTGGCGATTGGACGCACGTCGTTCACACCTATCGGGAAGGCGAATCGAAGATTTATGTCAACGGCGTGCTGGATGGCACCAACCTCAAGCAAGGTCCGCCGCTCAACATCAAAGGCCCGGCCCGGCTGTGGATCGGTGGCTGGTACAACAACTTTGAGTTCGTGGGGGATCTCGACGAAGTGCGCGTCTCGCAGGTCGTGCGGTCGGCGGAATGGATCAAGCTCCAGTACGAGAACCAAAAGCCAAATCAAACTCTGGTCGGGCCGCTCGTGCAGCCAGGCGATGAGTTCTCCGTCTCGCAGTCAAAGCTCGCGGTTGCCGAAGGCCAGAGCGCGACGGTTACGGCAAAGGCGGGCGGTGCTCAGAAGGTGGTGTGGGTTTTGAAGCGCGACGGAAAAGAGTCGGTCGTGGCGACGGATCGGTTCTCGTTCACATTCAACGCCGGACGAGTCCCCCGTGGGATCGGCTTCCAGCGTGTCAAACCCAATGGGAAAGAGGACCGGCTGGAAGCCGATCCCACGACGCTCACCGTCAAAGCCATCTACGCCAACGCAGTGAAGTCCAAAGACATCGCGATCACAATCAGCGACGACATCCCGGAACCGGTCTTCACGCTCGCCGCGCCCGCAACGTGGGACGGTCGCCAGGTGATCGAGGTCGTGCCGCAGATCAGCAACCTCGCCGCGATGCAGGCCAAAGACGCGGGCCAGTTGAACGTCGCTTGGACCGTCGATGACATCGCGGTCATCAAGCAAGTCGTCCCCGGTAAGCTGATCCTCAAGCGTGCTCAAGGGAGCGGCACGCTGCGAGTCTCTGTCGCGATCGACAACGGCGGCGCGAAGATCGTTCAGTCGGTCACGATCACCGTGAAGGAACCGTCGCCCAGCAAAGACGAGTGGGTGCTGCGGCCTCTGACCACCAACGAACAGCCGGAAGACAACCAGTTCATCGCTCGCGATGGGACGAGCCGAGAGGGCCAGCGAGAAGGACTGCTGGTTTATGCCGGAACGCTCACCGAAGTCGCTGACTCCGTCTTCGTGCGAGTCTTCGCGGACGACAAACTCTTCGCCACTCAGACCACCAAGCCGACTGCCGAGAAGGCCTATTCGTTGTCGGTGAAGCTGAAGGCGGAGCTGGTGAAGTATCGCACCGAGTTCGGCACGAAGACCGGAGACAACGAGACGGTGCTGCACACGGCGTCGAACATCGTTTGCGGCGACGTGTTTCTCATCAACGGCCAGTCGAATGCTGTCGCGACCGACTTTGGCAAAGACAACCCGCTCGCGCCGAGCGAATGGGTCCGCACGTTTGGAGCGACGGCGGGCGATCCAAACGGTTCGCGTCTGAAGTTGTGGGCCAACGCGGAAGCTCGCAATCCCGGCGGGAAGTCGGAGATTGGTTATTGGGGAATGGAACTCGGACGCCGATTGGTTGCGAGCGAAAAGATCCCCATCTGCATCATCAACGGAGCGGTCGGCGGAACTCGCATCGACCAACATCAGCGGAACTCGGAAGACCCGGCGGACGCGAAGACGATCTACGGACGGCTGCTGTGGCGAGTGCAACAAGCCAAGCTGACTCACGGAGTTCGCGCCGTGATCTGGCATCAGGGCGAGAACGATCAAGGAGCCGACGGCCCGACCGGCGGCTATGGCTTTGAGACCTACCGTTCGTTCTTCATCGACCTCGCCGCCGCTTGGAAAGAGGACTACCCCAACATCCAGCACTACTACATGTTTCAGATCTGGCCGAAGTCGTGCTCGATGGGGATCAACGGCTCGGACAATCGTCTGCGCGAAGTCCAGCGCACGTTGCCTCGCGACTTCTCGAACCTCAGCGTGATGTCGACGCTGGGCATCAAGCCGCCCGGAGGCTGCCACTTCCCGGCAGCGGGTTACGCGGAGTTCGCTCGGTTGATCACTCCTCTGATTCAGGAACAGCATTATCACCGCGTCGTCGATGGCCGGCTCACACCGCCCAACTTGAAGCGGGCATTCTTCACGACCGCGCAACGCGACGAACTCGTGCTGGAGTTCGAATCCCAAATCGTCTGGTCGGACGCGCTGACCAGCCAGTTCCACCTCGACGGTGAAGCCAAGCAAGTCGCGTCCGGTTCTGCGAACGGCAGCCGCATCACGCTGAAACTGAAAAGCCCATCGAAGGCCAAGACCGTGACCTACCTCGACAGCGCCAGTTGGAGTCCCGACAACCTGCTCTACGGCCAGAACGGCCTCGCCGCGCTGACGTTCTGCGAAGTACCGATCGAGGATTAGCGGACGGACCACGATCGTTTGAAATTCCATTCTTGAATTTGTGCCCGACAACTTTCAATTGGGACACGCGAAAGAAAGCAGAAAGATCACCGATGATGCTCAAAAGCAATCTCCAGACCGTAGCCAGACAATTCTTGGGGATGGCCTCCATCCTGTTGGCACTGATCGTTTCCAGTCCGAGTTCCGCTCAGGCCGCCGAGCCGTTGCTGCAACTTCGGAAGGGAGATCGGATTTCCTACATCGGCAATACACTGGCCGATCGCATGCAGCACTCGGCGTGGCTGGAGTCGTACATCCATGCGATTTATCCCGAACTCGATCTCACCTTTCGCAATCTCGGCTATTCGGGCGACGAGTTGAAGCTGCGGCAGCGCGAGGAGAATTTCGGTAGCCCGGACCAATGGCTGACCAAGAACAAAGCGACCGTCGTCTTTTGCTTCTTTGGTTACAACGAGGCACTTCGCGGTGCGCCGGCGCTCGCCGGCTTTCGCAAGGATCTGGCGGAAACGATCGACGGGATGCTCTCGCAAAAGTACGACGGAGAAGCATCGCCGCGGTTGGTGTTCTTTTCGCCGATCGCTCACGAGAACCTCAAGAACCCGAACCTGCCTGATGGCTCGGCGAACAACGAGAAACTGGCGATCTACACGCAGGCGATGCAGGAAGTTTGCAAAGTCAAAGAAGTCCTGTTCGTCGATCTGTTCGTGCCGACGCAAAAGCTCTACACGGCCGCCGACAAGCCGCTGACGATGAATGGCATTCATCTGCTCGATCACGGCGATCGGTCGGTCGCCAACGTGATCGTGAAGGATTTGTTCGGCGTCACGAAGATCGCGAAGGACGAAAAGGACCTCGAACGACTGCGGCAGGCGGTGCTCAACAAGAACTACGAATGGTTCAGCCGGTATCGCGTGGTCGATGGCTACAACGTGTTCGGCGGACGCTCGAAGCTGGCGTGGTTCGGGCAATCGAATGCCGACGTCATGATGCGCGAGATGGAGATCTTCGACGTCAAGACCGCCAATCGGGACGAACGGATTTGGGCAGTCGCTCGTGGCAGCGACCGCGCGGTCTCGGATCTCAATCTGCCGCCGCAACTCGAAGTCAAAACGAACATCCCCGGCAAGCTGCCGGGAGGCAAGCATCTGTATCTCGGCGGCAAAGAAGCGATCGACAAAATGAAGATCGCCGAAGGGATGCAGGTCAACCTCTTCGCGTCCGAAGAGATGTTTCCCGAGATGGTGAAGCCCGTGCAGATGGCCGTCGATACGAACGGCCGGTTGTTCGCGTCGGTCTGGCCGTCGTACCCGCACTGGAATCCGACCGAGCCGCGTCGCGACCGGATCGTCTGCCTCCCTGACGACAACGGCGATGGCGTGGCCGATCGCTGCGTCATCTTCGCGGATGAACTCAACAGCGTGACCGGCTTTGAATTTTGGGGCGGCGGGATGTTGGTCGCCGCGTTGCCGGAACTCTGGTTCCTCAAAGACACCGATGGCGACGACAAGGCCGACGTCAAGATTCGGATGCTGCAAGGCATGAGCAGTGCCGACTCGCATCACTCGGCCAACGCCATGCTGATCGGGCCGGATGGCTGGGCCTACTGGTCGCGCGGCATCTTCAACGTCGCCGCGATGGAGACGCCGACGCAAACGGTTCGCTCGGGAGCCAGCGGCGTGCATCGCTTCAACCCGCGCACGTTCGAGATGGAATTCCATTTCCCGATCGGCCCGAATCCGCACGGCGACGTCTTCGATCAATGGGGCTATCAGTTCGCGAACGACGGCACGGGCGGCAGCGGCTCGTACGTCAACATCGGCAAGGGAGTCGGTGCAAAACCGTGGTTCAAGATGCGCGTGCGGCCCGTCGCCGCGACCGGCATTCTTTCCAGCAGCCACTTCCCGGATCAGAACCAAGGCAATTTTTTGATCTGCAACTGCATCGGTTTCCTCGGCGTGTTGCAGCACGAGGTGAAGTTCAACGGAGCCGAGATCACCGCCACGGAAGTGGAACCGATCCTCGTTTCGAGCGATCCGAACTTCCGCCCGACGGACGTCGAGATCGGTGGCGACGGCGCGATGTACGTCTCCGACTGGAGCAACGCCATCATCGGCCACATGCAGCACAACATGCGCGATCCGAATCGCGACAAAGAGCACGGCCGCATCTATCGAGTCACCGCCAAAGACCGACCGCTCCTGAAGCCCTTGAAGCTCAAGGACAAGCCGATCGCGGAAGTCTGCCAGGCGTTCTTCGCGAAGGAAAACAGCAACCGTTATCGCGCTCGATTGGAGTTGAGCGGTCGCGAGACAAAGGAAGTCACCGCTGCCGTCAGCAAGTGGGCTTCCGCGTTGAATCCCGCGAAGCCCGACGAGGCCCAAGCCCTGCTCGAATGCCTGTGGGTGTTCGAGGAACATCGAGTCCCGAATGTGGAATTGCTCCAGCGAGTCTTCACCGCTGCCGAACCGCGAGTCCGCGCGGCGGCCATTCGCACGCTCGGTCACTGGGGCACGCGCCTGACCAATTGGGAACCGTCACTCGCCGCTGCGGCGCGAGACGAATCAGCTCTCGTTCGCGCGGAAGCAGTGAAGTCCGCCGTCTCGTTTGAAGGACTTTCCGCCGCCGAGATCATCTTTGAAGTGGCCGGTCGCCCGACCGATCCCGAACTGGATACGGTTCTGAATTTCGCGCGCGGAAAAATCAACGTCGACAAGCTCGTGCAGGACGCGGTGGCGTCAGGCAAGCCGTTGTCGAAAGCGGCTCAGTCCTACGCGCTGCGGAATGCCAGCGTCGATGACCTGCTGAAACTTCCGCGCACCGAAGCGGTCTACGAGGCGATCCTGAAACGCCCAAACGCGTCGGCGACGGCGCTGCGTGAATCACTGCGCGGCCTCGCGGAACTGCGAAAAGTGAGTTCGCTGCCAGTCCTCTTCTCGCTCATCGAAGAGCGTGACGCGAACGGTCAAGTGGAGGCCGTCAGTGGACTTGCTCAACTGCTCGCGGAGCAGCCGATTGCCGAACTGAAAAAGGCTCGCGGCCGGATCGAGAACCTCGCGATGAAGGCCAAAGCGGCTCCGATTCGGCAACTCGGTTACGTCGCCTGGATCACGACCGATGGCTCCGGCGATGCGGCGTTCTTCGCGGCGTCGAAGAGCAAAGACAGCCTGCGCGATCTGCTCGCGGCCGTCCCCGCGATCACTGACAACAAACTGCGCGGCAGCCTCTACCGCGAGGTCCGTTCGCTCATGTTCGAGTTGCCGCCGAATCTCAAAGCGGAAGCCGGGGGCGCGGCGTTGCTGCAAGGCGGCATTCAAGTCGACTACTTCCATCCGAACCCGCCGAACGTCGCGATCGAGACGCTCGCCAAGCTCAAGCCGCAAGCCAGCGGCATCGTGCCGCAAATCGTGATGAACGTGCCGCAGCGGAAGGAAGCCGACGCGTTCGCGCTACGATTCACCGGCATGATCCAGATTCCGAAGTCGGGTAAGTACACGTTCTCCATCGCATCGGACGACGGCTCGCGGGTCTACATCGACGACAAGCTGCTGATTAACAACGATCGTTTGCAGGGCCTGACCGAACAGAGCGGAGCCGTTGATCTGCTCGCTGGCGCGCACCCGATCGTCGTGACGTACTTCGACAACGGCGGCGGCGATGGACTGGAAGTCGCCTGGTCCGGTCCCGATTTGCCGAAACAGAAAATCGCCGCGAACAATCTCACTGTGAGCGGTGGCGGAGAGACGCTGCACGACGTCGCGATTCGTTCGCTGACGGCGATACCCGGACACGAGGCCGAGAAATTCCTCGATCTCGCGTCACTCGTGAAAGCCGATCATCACCGTTCAGCGGCGATCAGCGCACTGCGCACGATTCCCGAGCAGCACTGGGCACCGAAGGAATTGCCGGGACTCATCGACAACGTCATGGGATATCTCAGCGGCATCCCGGCGCGCTTCCGCACGGCAGGTCCGGCGCTGGAAGCGGTGGCTCTGGCGAAGTCACTCTCCACCAAGCTGCCCGCCGCTCAGGCGAAAGCGATCGCCGATCGGCTGGAAAATCTCGACGTCCGCGTGATTGCGATCGGCACCGTCGTCGAGCGCATGATCTTCGACAAAGAGACAATCGTCGTGCAGGCCGGCAAGCCGATCGAGTTCCGCTTTGCGAACACCGACAACATGCCGCACAACCTCGCGATCGTGCAGCCCGGCTCGCTGGAAGAGATCGGCCAACTGGCCGAAGCGACCGGCCGCGATGCCGACGCCAAAGACCGACACTTCATCCCCAAGTCCAACAAGGTGCTGCTCGGAAGTCGTTTGTTGGCATCGGGCGAGAATCAATCGCTGAGCTTTGAAGTGCCTCAGCAGCCCGGCGTTTATCCGTATGTCTGCACCTACCCCGGCCACTGGCGGCGGATGTACGGAGCGTTGTTCGTCGTCGCGAATCTGGAGGAGTATCAAGCCAATCCCGACGCGTACCTCGCCGCGCATCCGCTGCCGGTTCGCGACGAACTCCTGAAGTCGATCGGTCGCAACACCGAATGGAAGTACGACGATCTCGTGGGCGACATCAAAAAGTTGCCGCATGGCCGCTCGTTCGATGTCGGCAAGAATCTCTTCAAAGTGGCCAACTGCGTCGGCTGCCACAAGCTCAACAACGAAGGCCGCGAACTCGGCCCAGACCTGACCAAAATCGAGCCGAAGAAACACACCACCGAAGAACTGCTGCGCTCGATCTTGGAACCCTCCAAAGAGATCGCCGAGAAGTTTCAGTCGCATGCCTTCGTGCTCGATTCCGGCAAGGTGGTGACGGGCATGATCGTTTCGGAAACGCCGACGGAGATCAAAGTCCTCGTCGATCCCCTCTCGAAAGGGGAGCCCGCCGTGTTTCAAAAGTCCGAGATCGAAGAGCGCAAGAAAATACCCATCTCGATCATGCCGCAGGGTCTGCTCAACAAGCTGACGCGCGAAGAGATCCTCGACCTGATCGCCTATGTGTTCGCCCGCGGCGACAAGAAGCACACGCTCTTCGACGAGCATCACCATCACTAAATGCGATAGGCAGGTCTAATACGGATCGCAAGAAATAAATGCGCGCGAGGCATGGCACGGGATTTGCGCCAGACACTTGCCAAGATTTGGAATCCGTCATCTTGGCAGGAGGTTTTGGAGTGACCGTTGAAGAACACCATTCTGTGATCGATCTGGAGCGACTG
>QWQF01000031.1 GCA_003669125.1 Planctomycetota bacterium | reverse complement strand
CACCCAGGTGCCCCGAAGTGAATTCGCTGGTGCCTGGTTCCCCCGAGCGGTCCTCTTCTGAGACCGCTTACGGCGACTCGGCTGAAGAGTCACCTTCGATTTCTTCGACGAGTTCCCAAGACCCGGTTCCGCAAGGATCCGGGTCTTGCTTTTTTAGGGGAGGCATGTTTGTCTTCCGCCGACAAGATCTGCGGGCCTCAAACGAACTCAAATAGGAGTCACACTTCGCGATGGAAAACCTTTCTGCTTTGGATGTGTTGTCTCGCATCGCGCATGTCGCGACCGCGATCGTGTTGGTTGGTGGGACTGTCTTTATGCGATTCGTTCTGATGCCGGCAGCGAAAGAGCTTCCCGAAGCCGAGCACGACCAGTTGCGACAGCGATTGATGGCCCGATGGAAACGCGTCGTGCATGGCGGAATCGCGCTGCTGCTGTTGAGTGGTCTTTACAACTACATGCAGCAGATTCCCAAACACAAAGGAGACGGTCTGTATCACGCCTTGCTCGGGACGAAGATGCTGTTGGCGGTCGCCGTATTCTTCATCGCCTCGGCGCTGGTGGGACGCTCGGCAGCGTTTGAGAAGATGCGGCAGAACCGCGCGAAATGGATGGGGGTGATTGTCTTGTTCTCGGCGTTGATCGTCGTGATTTCCGGTTTCGTGAAAGTCCGTGTTCCAAAGCCGAAACCTGCGGTTCCGACAGAATCTCGGCAGGTGGAAAATCTTCCTGCGGGAATGAGCAGTTAGGAACGATTTTCCCCCAATCTCCGTCTAAGCCGCGTAGGTTTTCGCAACGGGCCGAGAAGGAGACCTCATCATGACGCGCTACAAGAATCCGGCGATGAAGCAACTCGCGGACCAGCAGGTGCGTTACGCGCCGCAGCCGGTGCGCCTCGAACAGATGCAGCGAGCGGAAGAACTGATCGATGAACTTCAGCCGAGTGGCACGTACTGGTACGAAGACCTGTGCCAAAAGCTGACCAACTACCGTCCGAATCGTTATCCCAATCTGACGCTCAACGGTGACGAGGCGGCACACGACCTGCATCGGTTCGTTGAAGACTTGTCGGACAGTGCCAATCTGACGTTCGACATGGTCAATGAGCCAGTGCTTTCGTTGGAAGACGTGAGCCAGCGTTATCGCGTGTCGGCCAAGACGGTCACGCGCTGGCGACAGCGAGGATTGGTGGCACGGCGATTTCGAGTCGGTTCGCGCAAGCAAATCGGCTTTTTGGAATCATCGGTGCGCCGGTTCGTGCTGCGTCACCGTGACGCAGTCGCTCGCGGCAGCCGGTTCAGTCAACTGACGGATGACGAAAAGCTCCGCATCCTGAACTGGTCGCGGCGGCTGGCGAAGTGGGGAGCCAATCCCACTCAGGTCGTGCATCGCGTCGCTCGAAAGTTCGAGCGTGCCCCTGAGACGATCCGTTACACCCTTCGGCAATACGACAAGCAGAATCCGGAGAACGCCGTGTTCCCGAATGCGACCGATCCACTGAGCGACGAAGAAAAGCGCGAGCTGTATCGCCTCTCGCGGCTCAACGTGTCGGTCGAAAAACTGGTCACGAAGTTTCGCCGCACGCGGTCCAGCGTGTACCGGCTCATTTCCGAGATGCGTGCGAAGAATTTGGTTGATCAACCGATCGAGTTCATGGACCACGAGTCGTTCCGGCTGCCGAATGCTGACGAGGTCATTCTCGGTGCGCCGCCGGCTCGCGAAGAGCCTGACGAGCATCACCTCCAACCGGCCGGTTTGCCGGCCTATTTGGAGAGCCTGTATCAACTGCCGCTGTTGACTCGCGAGGAAGAGGGCTACTACTTCCGCAAGATGAACTATTTGAAGTTCAAGGCGGAAGAGTTGCGGAAGACGCTCAGCCCGCAGCGGCCAAAGGCGGCCGTCATGCGTGAGGTCGAACGAATGCTCGAAGAATCGCTGACGGTCAAGAACTTCCTGATTCGCAGCAACCTGCGCCTGGTGGTCTCGATCGCGAAGAAGCATATGCGACCCAACGCGAACTTCTTCGAGATGGTCAGCGACGGCAACATGTCGCTGCTGCGAGCCATCGAGAAGTTCGACTTCAGCCGAGGCAACAAGTTCTCGACCTACGCCTCGTGGGCGATCATGAAAAACTTCGCCCGGTCGATTCCTGCCGAGCACACATTGCTCGATCGCTTCAAGACCGGCGCGGAGGAGGTCTTTCAGTGGTCCTCCGACAAACGTGGTGACCAGTTCCAAGCCGAGCGTGAAAATCAGACGCAGCACGACATCCTGATGCGAATCTTGGATCGCTTAGACCCGCGCGAACGAGAAATCCTGCTGCTCCGGTTCGGGCTCCGCTCCGGAGACGAGCCGAAGACGTTGGAAGAGGTTGGCCATCGCTTCGGCGTGACCAAGGAGCGTGCCCGCCAGTTGGAGGCTCGTGGATTGAAGAAGCTCCGCCAGATTGCCGCCAACGAAAAACTCGATATTCCAGGCATCTAACCCCGTCTGCCTTCGTCGCCGAGTTTTCCAGATTTTAACTCCAGCGAGTCTCCCCGCTGACTGGTAGGCTCGGCGACCCTTGGCTCCTGCCCAATAAGCTGGTCTTGAGGCGATCGGACAGAACGCAATACCGTCCGCCCCATTCTCTGGATCGCGGTTTTCACAGGCGATCGTTGCTGTTCGTCAGGGCCAAGGATGTGCCATGAAGGGTGCTCGTCGGTGGGCCATTGCGGGACTGTTGTGTTTGTGCGGAGTCTTCGGCTGCGCACAACTGCCGTCTCGTGAATTGTTCGCCCGGCGAATCAAGCCGACTGCTGACGACTTGCGCCCTGAAGAGCGCTTCGAAGACATGGACGACGCTGCCGATTGGGGTCGAGACCGCGTTCCCGAGTCGCGTCAGAATCGTGGGAGCGATCTCGCGGACGCAGAAAAGTTTGAACGAACGGATGCCAAGACGCAGCCGCTCGAAGGCAATTTGCCAATCGCCAATTCGACCGTCGAGGCACCGTCACCCAATCGTCGCTCATTATCTCCGCCGGGCGCATTCGTCGCGCCCCCGAATGCTCGTGAGATTGTTCCGAACTCGATCCCCAGTTCAGCCGCTCTCTCTGATGATCCGAGCGCGGTGGTGTTGGCGAATCATGAAACCGCAGCACACGAGAACTCATCCGGCATCGAACTGACCGCGGGACAACGACAACCCAGTTCGAGTGCCACCGGCACGCTGAATCCCTGGGATCGATCCCGTGGTTTGACGAACAATCACGACGCAAACGTTCCGGCAACGAATGACTCAGCCAATTCGGCGGGGCCCCGAGATCAGAGAATCGAGAGCCATCGCGATCAGGCACCCGTCCAGCCACGACTCAACGGGAACGCGCCAACCGACAACTCTGCCGGAAGTCCGCCAGTGGCTCGCGACATCACTCAACCACCGCCTTGGTCGGAAGTGTTTTCGCAGAACGCGATGAACACCGGAGGAACCCCACCGGGAACTTGGCCGACGGCTTCAGGTGTTCCCGTGGCGTCCGTTCCGTCGAACGTCCAGTGGGTGAATGCGGAGCAACCCGGTTTCAACAATTTCCCGCCGACGGCACTCAATCCACGATCAGTGACACCAGCCGGAAATCTGCCGCTCAACTTTGGTGTTCCGGAGGGCGCGCCGTTGGCGATTGCGGCGTTCGCTTCGTCGCTGGATTTGGAGCGACTCATCACGCAGACCACCGTCGAAGCCGCGGCCGTGATTCCGGGAGACAACGACGTCAGCCGACAACTCTACCTGCGAAAGCACGTCCAATTACGGATGCTGAATCTCATTGCCGGACAGACGGATCGCGCCTTGCAGCCGATCCCCGGCATTGACTCCGCCGATCAAGAATTCTGGCAGCAGATGTTGTGGGGCTTGGCCAACTATTTCGACACGCAAGGGATGCCCGACAGCTCGGAACGTGCAACGCAGACGATCCGTCAATTACGGGTTGCCGCCGCGAGACTACAAGAGAAGGCTCGACTGGAACTGCACAACGTGGCCTTCTGCCACAAGATTTCTGGATTCGGCAACTACCAGCGATTCAAGCGGGACGAATTCACTTCTGGCCAACCCGTGTTGCTGTACGCCGAAGTCGCGGACTTCAAAAGTGAACCCACCCCCGACGGCCAATTCCGCACGCTGATGAAGTCCACCTTGGAAGTGCTCGAAGGTGGTCCCACGGGGCGTCTCGTCGAGAGCTTGCCGCTGTCACCTTCCGAAGACCGCTGCCGCAATCAGCGACGAGATTATTACCACAGCTACGAGTTCACGATTCCTCCGGGCTGCAACGCAGGCCCGCACACTCTGCAACTGCGCGTCGAAGATCAACTCGGCAAGAAGACCGCCGTGACGAAGCTGAACTTCACCGTGCAATGAGCCGACCCGGCCGGGAAGATTTCGACTTCGCCGAGCTTGTTCTTCAGCACTGGTCCGCGCGACATCGGTCGGATCCTCCGGGTTAATTCGTTGTCTGTTGCGCGACTCGCTCGCTGAGTTCTTTCAGATCGATCCGCTCGCCGTCCTTCGGAAACGGAAACTTCAGCAACCACCAGTCCTCGGTGAACGCGGCTGACTCGCCCGGCGTCAGTCGTTCGCGCGGGCCGATCGGTTCGAGTTCGATGCGCGGGCCGGCCGGATACCACACCGACAGCGTGAGTCCGGCCGCCTCGTTGTAAATGCGGTCGGGATACGTCGTGAAGCGTTTCACGAACAGTGTGTTGTTCGGCATGAGATACCCCAGCCAACCGGCCTGCGAATCGAAGCCGAGCTTCGGCTTGCGCGGCGGCGAGAGGATTTCGAGAAAGCCGTCTCGCTCACGAATTTTCTCGTCGGTGTTGCGGACGTTGATGATCGCGCTGTCCTCGTACATCGCGTACTTGCTCGGAAACCGACTCGGCCGATCACCGAGCGGAATCAAACAGATGCCTCCACCCGGCGAGAACGAACGGCCCCAATGACAGACCTCGCGGACCTCTTTCGAGATGTTGATCATCGTCTGCTGACACGACAGTCGGACTGACTTGTTCCGCTCGACAAGACTGAACTCGCGCACAAGCTGCATCCCGGCCGCCTCCTCACGCGGACTGGTGAGCTTCGCCGAAAACGCTCCCGTAATCTCACCAGTCCACTCGCCCGACCAAATCTTCGGATGCGGAATGACCGTCAACTCTGGCCCGTAATCAAACCGCCCCGCCGTGATCGGCCCCGGCTTGTCCGGTTGCCAGTTCTTCTCCTGTTCGTCGAGGAACATCGCATCCCGGCCATCGATCGAGAACTCCAGCACACGCCCCCCGGCTTGTGGACACAAGATCGCTCGCGCCGTCCCGCGTTTCAGTTCGATGGCCTTCGTGTAGCCATGAAACGCAGTGACTCGCGCCTTCGGCTCATCCGAGTCAGCGAATTGATTCATGCCGAAAACAAGCAGCCCTGCCAACAGCCATCGCAACAGCATCTGGATTCCCCTTCGACGTGCGGGACGTGAACGTGGTTGACACTCCCGTCACACTAACCCGAAGCGTCAGCGAGGGCGAGCGTCTCAAGACTCACGAAACAAGTCGCTGAATGAGTGACGCTTCGGGGGATTTTTGACAGGCTCACTCACAATGACCGAGGGTTTCCGCCGATGCCGCATGACCGACACGGGCGCAATCGAAAGGCAAGGGGTCTTGCAGCAACTCACCGTCGCGGAGGAAGTGGTAGAGCTCATCGAACAATCGGACGATCGGCTCTCGGATCGCCTGTGCGGCTCACGCCAGAATCTCGTTGACCACTCGGCCATGCACGTCGGTCAACCGAAAATGGCGGCCTTGGAATTTGTAGGTCAGGCGTTCGTGGTCGATACCCAGCAGGTGCATGACCGTCGCTTGGAAGTCGTGGACGTGGACAGGATCTTTGGCCGGGTTGTAGGCGAAGTCGTCGGACTCGCCGTAGGAGAAGCCTTGCTTCACGCCGCCGCCGGCCATCCAGATGGTGAAGACGTAAGGGTGATGGTCTCGGCCGAGCGTTTTCCTGTCGTTGATGTCCCCTTGGCAGAACGGAGTGCGGCCGAACTCGCCGCCCCAGATGACCAGCGTGTCGTCAAGCAACCCGCGCTGCTTGAGGTCTTTGACCAGCGCGGCGCTCGGCTGGTCGGTGTCGCGGCATTGGATTTCAAACTGCGTTGTCAGATTGCGGTGATGATCCCAGCCGGCGTGGAAGCATTGCACGAAACGCACGCCGCGCTCGACCAGCCGCCGAGCCATCAGGCAGTTGTAGGCAAACGATCCTTGCCGAGTGACGTCAGGTCCATAACTTTCGAGGACGTGCTTCGGCTCCGTCGAAAAATCGGTCAACTCCGGGACGCT
>QWQF01000194.1 GCA_003669125.1 Planctomycetota bacterium | reverse complement strand
TACATGCCGCTGATCGCCAGCGAGTTCAAGAACGATCCCAAACGGTTGCCGTTCGATTTTCACGAACTGGTCGCCGCAATCGCCCCGCGAGCTTTCTTTGCCTCGGCCGCCACGCAGGACAGCGACTTCGACGTCAGCGGAGTTAAAGACGTGCTCGCCGCCGCGCGGCCGATTTATGAATTGCACGGCAAGACCGACGACCTCGTTGGCCACTATCCGGAAGCGGGCCACTCGTTCCCGGAAGAGTCCCGACAACGGGCTTACGATTTCCTGAATCGGGTGCTGCGAAGTCGTCAGTAGCCCGACGATCAAGAAGCTGGTCCTCAACGTAATTATTCCGCGGAGACTCGGAAACGTCGTTCGAGGCGTGACCAATGCCCTTGCTGGTCTCGAACGGAGACCGAAAGTTTGCCTGCGGGTAGCCGACTCAGCGGTTGCGAGAACTTGAGTTCCCAGACCCCTTGCGACTTCTGCTGGAACCTCGTCGCGAGGTTTTCGTTGGCCGCGACCTGGTTGATCACGAAGTCGGCTCGGACATCCAGGCTGTCCAAGTCGAGACCGCTGTCGTAGTCGTGCATGCCGATCAGGATGCGAGTGAGTGGCCCGTTGTTTCCCGGTTGTGGCGACGTCAGCGTCAGGATCGGACGGTTGTCGTCGAGCATCCAGCCGAGGCCGCGCTGCTCCGGGTGAGCGGGATCGAAGTCGAAATCAATCGGGCAGCCAAGGTCGATCCAGCGGACGATCGTGCGGCGGTCCTCGTCGCTGAGAGGTTCGACTTTGATCGGCTGACCATCCGGACCGCGCGACTTGCCTGCCAAGGCATCGGGCGGCGGCATCGCACTGCCGAGGTAGTCGAGGTCGTAGGCATGACGATTCTTCTGTGTGTCGACTTTCTCACCCTTGAGTGCGAAGAAGCCGGCTCCCGATTCCGGTTCGGACGGATGATCGTCGTTGGAGAAGCCGTCGAGTCGCTCGCCGAAGATTTTCCAGACGAGCAGACTGCGGCGCGATTGCAACTTGCGGATGTAGCGTGAAGCGTTCGGATAGCCCCACGAGTCGTAGCCGATTGGCTTGTGTCCGAACTTCGCCCGCTCGTCCATCGCCAACCGCAGGTAAGTGCCGGGGAATTTGCCGTGATGCTCGAATTGAATTTGTTCGTCGTCGGCGTCGAGCACTAAATTGCCGGCCGGCTTCGACCAGCTCTTCGTGTGGCACGCAACGCAACTCCGTTTGAGGATCGGCTGAATATCTCGGAAGTATTCAATGGTGACGGCTGGCGTGCTCTTGGCGAGCCGTGGGACGTCAGCCCCCGGACGCTTGGCCGCCACACGAGTTTGAGGGTTGGCCACCTCCGGCTCGCCAAATTGGTTGCGGGTGGTTCCCAGCAGCGGCGTCGAATTGACCAAATCCCAAACCGCGTAGTCCGGCTGCGCGGCAGCGGTCAGCGAGAACTCGGTCGGCTTCTGACTGTGAGCGTGACAGCCGCCGCAGTCGTGCCGAACTTCGCCGGGGCGGAGTTGATGCCACGTCTGCGCCATGTTCAGCACGAGGCCGCGTGCATCGAGCGTCTGAAACGTGAACGCGGTGTCTGCCGGAATCTTGGCGAGGAAGCTGGTATCGGGATTGCCGTCGGGATCACGCGGTTGCGTGCCGTCGGCGGCCAACTTGCGGACGGGAATCTCGCCCAGGATGCGGAAGCGTTCGCTGGCGTGATTGAAGAAGCGGCGGCCGGACTTCTCGCCACGATGCCGATCCGTGGTCGGTTCCATCGCGATGATGCGGACGGCATGAATCTCGTCGTTCGAGTACAGCCCCGCATCGGCACCTTGATTGTGCCAGTTGAGCGGCATGCCATTGCCGTGACTGGTGAAGGCATCCAGTCCGCGCCACGGATCGCGTCCACCGGAGAACGTCGAGGTGACTTCACCGTCGCGCACGACTCCGTTCGGGTAGCTCTCCCGTTTGTAGAGGCTCGACGAGCCGACCAATCCGAACGGCGTCCCTTCCGGCAAGTGCTTTGACTTCGAGCCATCATTGGCGAGCGTCGGCAGAGCTTTTGGCTCCTTCATGCCGCAGATGCGCGAGTACGGCACGACGGCTCGCGGCCAGCATTCGTTGTAGTTCGGATCGTTCTTGATCAGCCGCAACTGCGACGGCTGGTCGACAATCTCGCCATTCTTGAGCAAGTAGATGCCGCCATCCAACTGCGGCAAGTAGGTGTATTGGTGATTGACCGGTCCGGGGGAGTAGCACGTCAGCAGATGATTGCTCGGTGCGGCCGACGGGTGCGTGAACTTGCCGACCTTCGGCGATTCCTTGTCGCCGAGCACCGACGAATTGGCCGGGCCTTCGAAGCCCAACGCGAACGGCGTCAACGACACCGAGCCAGTCGGCATGAACGGCATCCGGTACCAAATCCCCTTGCCGTTGTCGTGCCGTCCGTAGCGCCACGGCTTGTTGCGAGCGTCATTCATGAACCCCGGGCCGAACGGGGCGTAACCGTCCGGCGGCGACGGAGGCAGTTTGAGGAACGCTCCGAAGCCACTGTTGTTCTGGTTGTAGTATTCCTCGATGACCAGCGAGCCGTCGCTCAACTGCGTCTGAAAGTGGAAGCCATTCGAGGCTCCCCCCGGATCGAACGCGCTGATCAGCGGAGCCCAGTTCGTCCCGTCGGGATGAATCGTCCAGATGCCCCAGGAGATTTCGCTGCGGATCCCCTGCGATTCCAGCGAGCTGAACATGATCCGCCCGTCCTGCAATGCCACCGGATGCAACGCTCCGGCGATGTTGAGATGCCCGATCTTCTCGACGTTCTGGCCGAGTCCTTCGTCCGAGTCATCCATCACGAACAGTTGCAGAGCGATCGTCGGATAGCCCTTCGACGGACGAAAGCCGTCGCGGTTGCTGGTGAAGGCGATCCGGCCACCGGGGAGCGGGCACGGCCCCATGTTGAAGACGCCGTAGTCGAAGTGCGTTTTTCCGGGTTCCGACTTCCGAAAGTCGCTGGACCAATTGGCGGCTCCGGTGTTCGGCGTGAAGGTCTGATCGGTCAGCTTGATGATCTTGCGAGTCTTCAAGTGCAGCTTGAAGATGTCGGCCCCTGCTCGCGACGGCGACCATTGGTTGTGTTTTTCGAGGTCGTACAAGTACGAGTAGTAAACCCACTCGCCGTCGAAGGAGATCACCGGGTCCGTGACTGAACCCTTGCCGCCATCGACCAGCACTTCCTCCGAGCCGTCTGGATGCAGCAGCATCAAGTCGGCACCGGGTTCCATCGTGACCGGTTGCGAGAAGTCGGTGTAGAACCGCTTGTGAACCTTGTCCCCGGCGCGATCGGCTCGAACGTAGACGATGTCGTAGTCGAGCTTGATCGACGAGTCCGTGGAGACATGCGGGACGCTGACGTCGAGCGTCTCGCGAAAGAGTGGCTCGTCTTCGGCGCGGCAAGCCGACCATGTCGAACCGATCAGCACGCAGACCAGACAGAAGGAACGCATGGTTTGTCTCCTGGTGAGAGATCCTTTGGACTCCGCGACGTCTCGGATATTCGAGCCTAATTCGGTTGCCGACCGCAAGTGAGGCGAAACTTCACCGCTCAGTTTTGAATGGCGACAATCCCGCCCGCTGGGTGTCACCGCAGGAAACGGTTCGGATTCCCTTAGGAGTCTCGCATGATCGGTCTGCTGGGTTCGAGTGCTCGACTGTGCGCGGCGGCCAAGTGCTCGGTTCCAGCGACAAGGAGGGAGGGTATCCCAAAGAGTTCGCCGTCGAACCGGGCGATTTGCTGGCGACGTTGTATCACTCGCTGGGAATCGACCCGCAGAGTGAGATTCACGATCCGCTGAATCGACCGCATCCCATCAGTCGCGGCCGCGTGCTGGAGCGGGTGTTCTGATTCGGAGGATGGGCACTCTGATCCGTCCTACAGTCGCTTCGACAGCCTCTTCGTCAAACGCGACAGAGCCGGGCTGATGTCGTTCGGCTCCAGGTGAATGTTGAGCAAACTGAAAGTGTCTTCGTTGTTGAGCGCGGCCTTGAGAGCTTGATCGAGTTCCCCTTCGGTACGGACCTCGAAGCCCCAGCCGCCACCGAGCAGATCGGGCAAGCGGTGATACTCCCAATTGGGAATGTCGTTGAACGGGCCATCTTGCAGGAAGCGTTCGGTCGTGTAGCCCTTGTTGTTCAAGACCAGCACGATCGGGTTGAAGCCGAGTTTCACCGCCGTCGAAAGTTCTAGGCAAGTCATCTGGAAGGCTCCGTCACCGACGATGACGATGGGACGGCGGTCGCGGTTGGCGACTTGCACTCCGATCGCGGCCGGGATCGCGAAGCCCATCGACGTGTAATACGCCGGGCTGATGAAATCGGTTCGCTGGTGGATCGTCAGGTCCGCCGAAGCGAACAGCGAATCGCCAACATCGGCCACGACGACCATCGACTCATCGAGCATGTCGTTGATGCGCCGGAAGAGTTGCCGCACGGTGACTTTTGCGTCGGGTCGCAGCACGAACGGCCCGTTGTCGTCATCGCGGTGCCGTGGCAAATTGCACTTCGGCGGATGCAGGTCCGCTTTGCCGAGACCCCGAATGAAGTCGTGCAGCAGTACGTCGTGAAAGTGGTGATGTCGGATGCGGAGTTTCTCGCTGGTTGCGTACACGCACTTCGTCGGATCGAGATTCGCGGTGAAGATGCCGAGATTGATGTCGGTCATGAACGCTCCGAGCAGGATCACGCAGTCGCTGTTTTCAACGAACAGCCGCACGTCTTCGCGGCCCATCGCTCCCTCGTAAACGCCCAGGTACAACGGATGCTTCTCGCTGACGACCGACTTGCCCAGCAGTGTTGCGCAGATCGGGATGCCGTGCTTCTCAGCCAGCTTGAGGACTTGGTCTTGCAGGCCGAAGCGATGAATTTCGACGCCGGCGATGATCACCGGTTGCTTGGCCGAGTTGATCGCGTCGGCCGCCTCTTCCAGAGCCTCTCGCAACGCTTCTCGCTCGCTGCGTGGATTGTCGATACTTGGCTTGTGCGGGAAGAGCGCGGGCGTGCGGACTCGGTCGCGCGGCAGTTCCAGAAACACCGGTCGTTTGAAACGGACAGCCGCCTCGAAGCAGCGGTCGATCTCGCGAAAAGCGGTCAGTGGATCATCTAGCAACGCGGTCGCGACAGTCAGTTTCTCAAAGACTTCGCGCTGCGTGTTGAAATCGCGGACTCGGTGATGCAGCAGTGGATCCGAGCGTCGCTCTTCGATGCCCGGCGCGCCGCTGATGACGATCACCGGCGACTTCTCGGCGTAGGCTCCGGCGATCGAATTGCACAGGCTCAAGCCGCCGACGCAGTACGTCACGCAGACGGCTCCCAAGCCATGCACGCGAGCGTAGCCGTCGGCCGCGTAGCCGGCGCAGTCCTCGCGAGTCGTGCCGACGACTCGGATCGGGCTGTCGGTGAGCATGCCATAAAACTGCAACACGAAGTCGCCGGGAATGCCGAAGACGTCCGCGACGCCGTAATCCTGCAACCGCTGGATGAGGTAGCCGCCGATCGTTTGCTTGCCTTTGCCGTTGACCGGCTTGGCTCGCGTGACGGATTTCCCGGTGCGCCGCATCGACTTTGAAGAGAGTGAGCGTCCAGCGGCACGAGTGGGTTTTGTCGGTTTTCGTCCGGGCATGGTGCAGCTTCCTCCTGAATGGTGGCGGCATTGTGGAGGCGAACCGCGATTGAGAAAAGCCGGAATGCAGAACGAAGAACCAAGAACGGAGAATGAGGAATGCTCCGCCTGACCCCTGACCCCTGATCCCTGATCCCTTAGACTGCCGCCATGCAACGGCTTTGTTTGACGATCGCTCGGCTCACCCTTGCCGCCTGGATTGGCGCGGCAGTTCTGTTTGTCGTGACGTCGATTGCCGAGCAACGCTCGACGGCGTTTGGGTCGGACGTGAAAAGCTCACTCGTCGTGTTGCGGTTTCCGTCGTACTACAGCTTCGGATTCGTGCTCGTCGGACTGGGCCTCGTCGGCGGGGCGATCGGAATTGATCGCCATTCAAATCGCCGACGGTGGTTCGTTCTCGTCGGTTGTCTGGTGCTGGCGTTGCTGTTGATGATCGTCGATTACTTTGCGATTTACTCGCCGCTGCACGCGATCGTCACCCATCCGAGCGGCGTGCGCGATGCTCGATTCATGCAACTGCACCGCTGGTCCGAGCAAATCAACACGATCGACATCACTTTGTGTGCCATCGCGGCGATCGCCGTCTGCTGGCCAGAGAAGCGTTCCTAACCCCTACCCCTCTCAAAAATGTCTGCATCACTCCCACTCAAGACGTTGGCTCATGCCTGCCGGTCGCTCAGCACGTTGCTGG
>QWQF01000008.1 GCA_003669125.1 Planctomycetota bacterium | reverse complement strand
CGAAGAGCACCGCGCCAAGGCACAGTGTCAGCCCGAACGTCATCCGTGATTGGGGCATTGATTGAGTCATTCGATTCGCGCTTCATCCCGATGGAACAAAGGTCGGCATCCACAGGCTTTGCCCATCAGTCACGACCGGCACCAGGAGTGCAGCCTACTTGTCTTTCCCAGTTTGACTGCCGACCTTCGACTTCTCATCGGGAAATGCGACCGTTGGCGGGAATCCGTTGAGTCTGCGCCAGGCTTCGTAGCCGAGGCCGACTTGGTCGAGCAGCACCCAGCCGTTGGCTCGTGTCCCTTGCCGCAGGAACTTTGTGCTCGGCCACGGCGGCGAGTCTTCATCGGGAACGACGAGGACTCGGAACTGGTTCTTGCTGTTGCCCGCGGCGGCATCGACGTTCGAGACTTTGCCTCCGAAGGTGCCGACCGCGACGCTCGGCCAGCCGGTGAATTGCACGGCGGGCCAGCCCTCGAATTGCAGACGCACCTGGCGACCGACGCTGATCAGCGGAGCGTCATTGCCACTGACCCAAATCTCGGCCGCGCGGTCTTCGGCATCGGGGATCAGCACGAACAACGGCTCCCCCTGTTTGACCATCTCGCCGCCGGAGTGAGCCATCAGGTGCATGATCGTGCCGTCGCGCAGAGCGTTCACCACCTGGCTTTGCTGCTGAGTAATCTTCACCTGCAACTCGGAGATGGTCTTGTCGAGCTTGGCGACATCGCCGAGCGCCTTTTGCAGCACCGCTTTTGACGAGTCGATTTTCGCCTGAGCCTCGCGTTCCTTCGACGTTCGCTCGTTCCGTTTGGCGGCGAGTTCATTCCTCGCCGCGCGGATGTACGCCTCGGCCTTATCGACCTTGGCGATCAACTCTTTCCATTTGCGTTCGGCCTCCTGCACTTTGAGCGTGGAGGTCAGCCCGTCTTTGGCGAGCTCCTTTTGCCGTTCGTAGTCCAGCCGCTGTTGCAGTTCGCCCGCCTGTTCAGCGTCGAGGTTGCGCTCCTCGATCCGCAACTTCTCGCCAGCGACCTTCACATACTCATCCGCTGCCGCGACGGATTCCGTCTTCACCGTCTCGAACGCCGCGACCTGAGCTTCATACGCCAGCGCGACGATTTTGTTCGCGTCCAGTTCGCGCACCGTTGCCGCGAGCTGGTCTTGCTGCCGAAGCTGAAAGTTCGGGTCGATGTCCTGAATCTCCAAAATGAAATGACCTTGCTGGACGCGGACGCCATCAAACACCTGATCGCCCCAGCGGACGATGCGGCCGGAGATCGGAGCCTCGATCGTTTGCTGCCGTTGCAACGGTGCGTAGGCGACGACCCGCCCGGTCCCGCTGACCGTCTGCTGCCACGGAGCAAAGCCCAGCGCCACGATCGCCACCGCCAACAACACCAGCAACACGCGGGCGACACGACGCGCAAACCGCGACGACTTCGCCAGCCGCAAGGCCGGAAAACCGACGTGTTCGATTTCGACTTCTGTCAGCATGTTCAACATCGCAAGCTCCAGTCACATCGCAGGTGAGCCGGAGGCCGTCAGGCCCCGGACAATTTGAAATCTCAAATGGTCCGGGGGCTGACGCCCCTCGGCTCGCCTGTCAGTCCGCTTTCTTCACAACTCACAAATCCGGTCGCATTTCGCTGCGAGCGACTTGCGACCCGTCGCCAACAAAACCGAACAGCCGGCTCGCGTGCGTTTCAATTCTTCCAGCAACCGTTCGCCGTCCTCGTCGGGCAGCGCATCGAGCAGTCCGTCGATCAGCAACAAGCGCGGCTTGCCGACGAGGGCACGCGCCAACATCAAGCGACGCGCCTGACTCTCCGACAACGGTTTGCCGTCGTGGGCGAGGTGCGTGTCGAGACTCCAGTTCCGGCGAACGTGGTCACTTTGGGCGTCATCCGTCAGTTCCATTCGCCGCAGCACGTCGCGAACATTCGTCGTCGTGATCTCCGGTCGGTCCAGATGGACGTTTTCGGCCAGCGTGCCTTCGAGCACCTCGATGCCGCGAACGAGCGACACGATTTGTCGCAGCACGTCCGGGCGTAGGTCGCCCAGATCGAAATCGTCCAGCACAATGCGCCCCGACGACGGCTCGCGCAGCCGAAACAACAAATCCAGCAGCGTGGTCTTGCCGCAGCCGGCTGGTCCGGTGATCGCCACCACTTCGCCGGGAGCCACCGCGAACGACACCTCGCTCAGCCCCACAGAGCCGTCCTCGTACCGGACACCGACGCCGCGGAACGACAAACTCGCCGCGCCGCTGTGCCCGACGTGGATCAAGCCCGACGATGCCTCGACTGGCAGATCGAACAAGTGACCCAACTTGTCCATCGATGTGAGCAAGTCGTAGAAGCTCTCGAACTGCTTATCGAGCTTCGCAATTGCTGCCACGATCAAGGTCACAATCAGCTCCGCCGCGACAAGTTGGCCGAGCGTCATCTGCCCTTGAATCACCAGGTATCCGCCCAATCCGAGCAGCACCGCGCTGGCCAATGCCTCGAGCGCCAAGCCGCTGACGATCTGCCGCATCAGCACGCGATAGTGAGCTTCCCGCGCCACGAGATAATCGGTCGTCAGCCGATCGGCTCGTGTGAGCGCGAACTCCGCCGCGCCAACTGCCTTGAACGTCGTGGGACACAGAGCAATGTTTTCGAGCCAACCGGCAACCGCGTACTTGCTCGCCGATTCCGCGATGCTGGTCCGCACCGCACCGCGACCGAGCACGACCATGTTGAACGTCAGCATCACGAGCAACACCGCGTCAAATGCCAGCAGCCACGGGTGATAAAACGCCAGCACGATCATGCCCAGACCGACCGTCAGCACGACCCTCAATCCATCCAGCGCCAACTGAGCCACGATCTTCTGCATCGTCACGACGTCGAAGAACCGATTGAGCAACTCCGGCGTGAATTGATGAGCCGCATCTAATCGGACTCTCGGCAACTGCCACGCCAGCCGCGCGACAACGCGCGCGAACAGTCGCCGCTGAATCAGTTCCACCACGAACCGCTGCAAAAATTTCAACGCCGCCGCGAAGCCCAGAAACGTCAGCAAGATGATCGACAACACAATCAACGGCTGCAGCAACGTCCCAAAGGCGACCGTGTTGACCAGCGCTTCGACAGCGATCGGTGTCGCCAGTGTCAGCATCCCGGTGAATAGCGCGAAGATGAGTACGATCCACAAGTCCGACCGCTCCGGCCGCAAGAACTCCCGCAGCCGCGACCACGGCGACGGATGTGCGTGCTCGCCGTGCCCGGTTTTGCTGTCGTGCCCGTCCGCCGCCAGCGGCATGTCGTCCGACATGGGATCGAGAATGACCCACCGCCGCTCCACCGTCGCCTTCGTCCCGCCGAGCAACGCCGACAACTCCCGCTGCGAAACCCAGCGACCCGCTGCGTCGCCCGGCAACGCGCACAACCGAAACTTGTTTCGCTTGGCTCCCGTCAGCACGAGCAACGTCGATTCGTCGCCGTCGCCCAGCGTGACCGCCTCGACACCGTGCCGCAGCAACTCGAAGACTTCACGCGGCGACGCATCAATGACCCGCGCGGCATAGCTCAGCCCGCGACCCGTCTCGACCAGCCACTTCCACCAGCGCTCGTCCGCCGTCCCCGGCCACGCCAGCATCGCGTCGGCCAGCGAGCGGCGAATGGCGGAGACATCCACTCGTCGCCGCTCCCCGCACAACAGCCGAATGGCTTCGGCCCCCATCTCTCCGAATCCATCCACCGCCGTCGCCGTCTGCGGTGCGGATCCATTGCTCTCTGGCTGAGTCATCGTCGATTCATTCGCTGGTGTTGGAGGCTGGTCACTCTGGGCCGTCCGGTGTTGGGAGTTCTCGTCGATCATCGTGAGCGAAACCGAACAGCCCGATCATTCCTCAAATGCACTTTCGCCGCTGGCGCTTCGTGGTGGCCTCAACGATTGGCCGGCAATCTCACTCTGACGCGACCGCCGTCACCGCAGACTCTTGGCCGCTCTTGCGCGGTAACCGGCTGCTGAAGCACTGCACGTCCAGCACCACTCGCAAGCCATGCTGGATTTGCAGGTCCATCAGCGTCTGGATCACCATTTGAAACGCGCAATACGAATCGACGATGCCGTGGACGGTGATCTGCCGCCCGACTAGCTCGACTCTGAGATTCTGGACGCACGACCGCGTGCGGAGATTGATCTCCCATTGCAATTGCTCCTCCGTCAATGCGGGTTGGTTTTTCTTGACGCTCCACCACATCAGACACTTCCCCGTCGTTCGTGCCGCGTTAAGCCGATCCGTTGAACCGCGACAGCGGCACCAACAAGGCACTTTCAGCAGCAGTTCCGAAGTCACGTTGCCGTTCCAACCAGCGAGCCACGGACCGGGCCGCTCGCTCGACCGCGTTCGCTGTCACCGCCTCAACGGTTGCGTCCACGTCCTCAACGAGGATCTCCTCTTTGGAGATCAACGTGATGCGCAGCCGGCACTGCTTGCCGGTGTCGCCGCGATGGCCATTGATGTTGCTAAGGGTCACTTGCACTCGCCGAATCCGTCCGGCAAACCGCCCCAGCGCAAACTGCAACCGCCGCTCGATCCATTCCAGAGTCCCTTCATCCAAAGTCACATCCCGATCCAGCACGTCGATCAACATGGTTGCGTCTCCCGCGAGTCCCGGAATGCTGTTCGGTCTCTGATTCGAGTTGCGGGCTGCCGCGCTCGCACGCACGGCAGCACCGCAACCACCATCAAGACCGGCGAGCGGGGGCATTTCACCCCGATGTCGATGCGTGGCTGACGGGCCATCGCCGTGCGTCATCGCTCGCCAGCACGTACTGGCCGCTCGCTTGTCTCTTTAAGTCGGCGAATCCTACGCGGTCAGTTGAGCTTCAACGAATTGAAAGTGTTTTGTTGAAACATTCAATAAAATGAAGTAACGTCACGGCATGGACTGGCTCAACTATCACCATTTGCTGTATTTCTGGACCGTCGCTCGTGAAGGCACGATTGCTCGCGCGGGTGAAAAACTGCATCTCGGACAACCCGCCATCAGCACGCAGTTGCGGCGGTTGGAAGAGTCGCTCGGCCACAAGCTGTTCCAAAAGAGCGGTCGCACGCTGGAACTAACGGAGACCGGCCGCCTGATCTATCGCTACGCCGACGAGATTTTTTCCCTGGGCCACGAGATGCTCGACGCGATCAAAGGCCGGCCGACCGGCAAGCCCCAGCGGTTCGTCGTTGGCATCGTGGATGTCGTCCCGAAGCTGATCGCGAAACGACTGCTCGAACCAGCCTTGCAACTCGCCGAGCCGCTGCGGCTGATCTGTAAGGAGAATTCGCTCGAACGGCTGCTCGCCGAACTATCGTTGCACAACGTGGATATCGTGCTGTCGGAAACCCCGGTCACGGGAGCGATGAAATTTCGAGCGTACAACCACTTGCTCGGTGAATCTGCGGTTGCGGTCTTCGGAACTAAAGAGCTGGCCCGCAAGTACCGCAAGGGATTCCCCAAGTCGCTCGACGGAGCACCGTTCCTGTTGCAAGGCCGAGCCAGCACATTGCGGCGATCGCTGGAGACTTGGTTGGACGCGCATGGCCTGCGTCCGCTAATTCGCGGCGAATTCGATGACAGCGCGTTGCTCAAAGTTTTCGGCCAAGCCGGCGAGGGCCTCTTCGCTTCACCGTCCGTCATCCAAGACGAAATCTGCCGCCAACACGAAGTGGAGGTCATCGGCGAACTCCCTTCCCTGAGCGAACATTTCTACGCCATCTCCGCCGAACGCCGCATCAAGCATCCGGCCGTCGTGGCGATTTCAAATTCAGCACGCAGCAACATTTTCGCGTAGCTGTCTGCTCACGCCAGAATTTCATTGACCACTCTTCCATGCACGTCGGTCAAACGGAAATGACGGCCTTGGAATTTGTAGGTCAGGCGTTCGTGGTCGATGCCCAGCAGGTGCATGACCGTCGCTTGGAAGTCGTGGACGTGGACGGGGTCTTTGGCGGGGTTGTAGGCGAAGTCGTCGGACTCGCCGTAGGAGAAGCCTCGCTTCACGCCGCCGCCGGCCATCCAGATCGTGAAGACGTAGGGGTGATGGTCGCGGCCGAGCGTTTTCTTGTCGTTGATGTCCCCTTGGCAGAACGGAGTGCGGCCGAACTCGCCGCCCCAGATGACCAGCGTGTCGTCGAGCAACCCGCGTTGCTTGAGGTCTTTGACCAGCGCGGCGCTCGACTGGTCGGTGTCGCGGCATTGGATTTCAAACTGCGTCGTCAGATTGCGGTGATGGTCCCAGCCGGCATGGAAGCATTGCACGAACCGCACGCCGCGCTCGACCAGCCGCCGAGCCATCAGGCAGTTGTAGGCAAACGATCCCTG
>QWQF01000021.1 GCA_003669125.1 Planctomycetota bacterium | reverse complement strand
CCGTTGGCTCTGCGCGAACGATACGGCTTGAACATCTACGGCCAACGAGTCTTGATGGCTCGGCGCTTGATCGAAGCGGGAGCTCGGTTCGTGACTATCAATCAAGCGGTACAAGGGGGGTTGTTCGGAGCGGGGACCACCGATGGAACTTGGGACAATCATCATCTGCTGTTCGATTCGATGATGTCGTTCGCCCATCCGCCGCGCAATATCCCCAACGGCTACAAGTGGCATGAATACGAAGGGCCAGGCAACCTGCCGCAGTTGGATATGTCCCTTTCGACGCTGCTGGATGATCTCTCGGAACGTGGCCTGCTGGACAACACGCTGGTGGTCGTGATGGGCGAGTTCGGACGGACCCCGCGCATCAACAAGGATGGCGGCCGCGATCACTATCCCAACGCCGGTTCGGTACTGATGGCCGGCGGCCGAGTCCAACGCGGCGCGGTGATCGGTGCCACCGATCGAAATGGGAGCATCCCGACCACTCGACCTTGGGGACCGGAGGATGTCGCCGCCTCAATCTATCACGCACTGGGAATTGATCCGCACCGCACTTATTTCCCTCGGCTGCCGCGACCCACGCCGATCGCCGATGGCCAGGTGATCGACGGGCTGTTCGCGTGATGCGAAGACTCTCTCGCAAGTCGTCGCCCGGCGGTCGTCGTATTGGGATGGCCATCGAAATGCGGAGCATGCTTCGTGGATGGTGACGAGCCGTTTGAGTCGCTCCGACCGGGCCCATCGATCAGAGTGCGAATGAACGTCGGACTCACGAGGGCAACTGATCGGTTCTCCTCAGCGTCCCACCATGCGGGTCGAATCAACGCGTTGAGTTTGTGCCACATTTCGCGAGGCCGATCGACCACATTCCGACACAATTGGCACACACGGCTGGCCATGCAAAACTGTTGTCCTGAGTTCAATTCCAAATTTCCGACCCTGCCTCCTCTTGGAGTTCACGATGATTGCACGTCTCCTCGAACCCGAAGTCATGGACACGTCCGAGGACGCTCACGACTACGACACGATGGATCACAGCACGGTAAACCGCGTTTTCGTCGAGGACTTCCTGGGATTTTCCCAAGCGAACGGTTTCGATGCCAGACTTGCGGATCAGCGACAACCGCTGCGCGTGCTGGATGTCGGCACCGGAACGGCACTCATCCCAATCGAGTTGTGCAGTCGCCGAGTCGCTTGCCAGATCATCGCCATCGACCTCGCGGCCGAGATGCTCAAGCTGGCCGATCTCAACATCGTCAAAGCGAATTTGGCGAGCGTGATTCAGACTGAACGAGTTGATGCCAAACAGCTGCCCTACTCGACAGGTGCGTTCGACGCGGTCATCTCCAATAGCATCGTGCATCACATTCCGGAGCCACTCGCGGTGTTTGCGGAAATGGCTCGCGTCCTGCAACCCGGTGGGTTGCTGTTTATTCGCGATCTGCTGCGTCCCGAATCGGTGGCAGACGTCGATCAGTTCGTTGCCACCTACGCCGGACGAGAGAACTCGCACTCGCAACAACTCTTTCGCGACTCGCTGCTCGCGGCTCTGACATTGGACGAAGTCCGAGACATCGCCGTCGCTCACGGCATCCCGGCAACTTCGGTCGCACAGACGTCTGACCGTCACTGGACGTTGTCTTGGCTGAGCGGCTGAGAATTCCGTCGGTCAGCGGCCAATTACGCCGATGCTCGACCTGCAAACTCTCGCTGAGCGGCATTCTCGTTCTGATCCACAAACTCATCTCAAGCGGCGAAGTCTTCCGGATCGATCTCAGAAAGGAGTTTTCGTGCTCACGGATGGCGAGGCAGCGCTTCGCGGCAACGCCAGACGATTCAGTCGATTTGTCTGCCGCTCACAAGGAGAATGACATGCGTCCCTGGATGAAACTGCTCGCGATTGTCGCGGTGATGGGTATGGCGTTGGGAGCTAGCTTGGCCAGTGAAAAGCCGACGGATCACCACGCTGCCACGCTGAAAAAGAGCAGCCAGCCTGGAGGCTTGGTATTCATCAGACGCGGTGGAGATGTCGGCGACCAATCTAAAGCGCCGGCCGATCCGACCTCTGATCTCGTGGCCGAAGTCTCCGCGGCTCCAAAACCATTCAGCCGCTCGAAGAGTGCGTCCAGCGAAGGACCTGCTTCGGTCTCTTCGCCCAAGGCCACACTCAAGCCGATGAAAACCGCCAGCACCGGCACTCCCTCGGACATGAAGCCAAATTCGCGGACTGCCCGAACGCCGTTGAAACCGCTCACGGAGAACGTCGAATTCCTGCCGCCACCGGAATCCGGAACGGCGGACGAAACCCCGATCAATCGCAAGCTGGTCGCGAAGAAATCTACCTCTGGCATTCAACAGACAGGCTTCGGTGCGAAGCCCGCAGACGTGGCGGAGACCAACGAAGACGAACCCGTCGACGGAATCATCACTGCGGATATCCACCAGAAGCCCGCCGAGAAAAATACCATCCGACCCGCCAGCACCGAGAAGCACCAGGTCGCTCCAAACTCCGCTCGACAGGCACCGGCCGAGTTGACGCCTGCCGCGAATCACAGCCACGTTTCGGTCGTCAGTGATCGTTCCCCGAAGCCGATCTCTTCTGCCATGAGCCGTTCCGTGCAAGCAACCGTGACGACGGATCGCGCCAATCAAGGCAAAAGTTCGCCCACGACCGGGACACCTTCGGTCTCCGTAGAATGGGTCAAGCACGGCGAGATCAACGTCGACCAGGAATGTGCCTGCGATTTGGTCGTAAAGAATTCCGGAAAAGCTTCGGCACGCGATGTCGTCGTCGAGGCGATCTTCCCGGCGTCCGTGCGACTGACGCATGCAAATCCTGAACCGGCCCTCGTCGACGATCATCTGGAATGGTCGATTCCAGAACTGGCCGCTGGCGAAGAGCGGACGATTCACATCACGATGATTCCCAGTCAGCGCGGCGACTTGGCAACGACGGCCAACGTCCGCTTCACGGGCACGGCGGCGAGCGTCTTCAAAGTCGCGGAACCGTTGCTCAACGTCACCACCGCAGCCCCGGCCGAAGTCATCATTGGCGATCCGCTGGTGCAGACCGTGACGATCACAAATCCCGGCACCGGCATCGCTCAGAACATCAAAATCCAGGTCGCAACGCCCGAAGGCTTGGCGGCCACTCGCAACGACCGATCAACCATCGAGATCGGTGCGCTCAATCCAGGTGAGTCGCGCACCGTGCGTCTATCGTTCACTGCCATCGCCGGCGGCGAGCAAACGCTCGAAGTCGCAGCCTCCGCCGATTCCGGCTTGAGTCAAACCGCC
Organism: Planctomycetota bacterium; assembly: GCA_003669125.1. Lineage (GTDB taxonomy): Bacteria > Planctomycetota > Planctomycetia > Planctomycetales > Planctomycetaceae > SXKJ01. Next base: position 3,088 of record QWQF01000021.1, on the reverse strand, counting down.
GAAGCGACTGTCAACGTGATCGCTCCGTCGCTCGCCATCGCGGTCGAAGGCCCGAGCCTGCGATACACCGGACGCGATGCTCGCTACACATTGAGCATCACCAACGAAGGCCAAGCCGCGACGAACAATGTCCGCGTCACGCATCGCGTTCCGAAGGGCTTCAAGTTCCTGAAGGCCGACAAAGGTGGCACGCTCGACGCAAACACCGGCTCGGTGACTTGGTCCGTCGGACACCTCGAACCCGCTCAGTCCGTCCAATTGAAAGTCCAGTTGCAAGCCACGGAGCTTGGCCAGTTCGAACATCACGTCTTTGCCTCAGCCGAACATGGAGTGACCGCGAAAGCAGACACGACGACGACGGTCGAAGGTTCCGCCTCGCTGGCCTTGGAGATTCAAGACATCGACGACCCCGTCGAAGTTGGCCAGGAAACCGCTTACGAGATCCGCATCAGTAACACCGGCTCAAAGGCGGCACTGAACGTCGGCCTCACCTTTGAACTGCCGAGCGGTGTCGAACTCCTCAACGTGCAGTCGGCGACCCAGCATCTCGCCAAGAACGGCTTGATCCTGTTCAACGATCTCCCGGAGTTGGCCCCCGGCAAGACCGCTCTTTTCCGCGTTCACGTTCGAGGTGCCACCGAAGGCAATCAGCGAGTCCGTGCTCGACTCACCAGCGAGTCGATCGAACAAGAGCTGATCACCGAAGAGCTGACCAAGTTCTACGCCAAGTAGGCTCGCACGCGACTGAGAGAATTCCGTTCACGCAGAGGCGCGGAGGTCGCAGAGCAAGGCATCACAATGTCTCTGCGAGCCCTGTGTCTCTGCGTGAATCTTTTCCTTCAAAAAGGCAACGCTTCGAGCGAACCTTTGTGAGCCTCGTACTCACGGAAACAGCCGCTCGATCCGCCATGAGTCGTCGGCCTGTCGGCGATAGATCAGCCGATCGTGCAAGCGAGCGACGCCTCCCTGCCAGAACTCGACGCTTTCGGGAACGATGCGAAATCCGCCCCAGTTGGGTGGCCGAGGAATCGGGCCTCCCGCGAACTTCGCTTCGCACTCGGCAGTGGTCCGTTTGAGCGTCGCTCGATCAGAGAGCGGTTGGCTTTGTGCTGAGGCCCATGCGCCGATGCAACTCTCTCTCGGTCGGCCAGCGAAGTAGGCGTCGGCTTCGGCATCGCTCGCGCGAACGACGGCCCCTTCGATCCGGACCTGTCGTTCGAGTTCTTTCCAATGCAGCACCGCGGCGGCCCGTGGATTATCCGCCAACTCGTGCCCTTTGCGGCTGTCGAAGTTGGTGTAAAAGAGAAAGCCGCGCTCGTCCCAACCGCGCAGATAAACGATGCGCACCGAAGGCCGGCCGTCGCCAGTCGCCGTCGCCAACGACATCGCTTGCCAGTCGCTGACGTTCTCGGCCTGCACGTCGTCGAGCCATCGCTGAAACTGCGTGAACGGCTCGGCGGCCAAGTCGCTTTCGAGCAACTTGTGCTTCGAGAATTCCGTGCGAACGACAACGTCGAAACTCATGCGCTTGTCTCCGCAGGTTTCGTCGGCTGGCTGCGCAGCGACAGCACCAGCAGCACGCCCAACATCATCAGACCCGCTCCGACCCAGTACGGCAAGGCGACGCTGTTGGCCTCGAGCTTGAACAGCCACACGCCCAGCAGGGGCCCGCAAATCCGAGCCAACGCCGACATGCTTTGACCGACGCCAAGCATCTCCCCTTGCTCATCGGCGGACGTTCGCAGCGACAACATCGCTTGCAGAGACGGGGTTAAGGCCGAGAAGCCCAGCACGTTGATCGGCACGATCGCGAACAACAGCCACAGCGACTTTTCGCCGGACGTGACCGCGATCAGAACCATGCCGACCGTCATCAGGATCGTGCCGATCAGACTCATTCGGAAATCACCCAACCGCGGTGACAGCCGCCGCACGATCAGGCCTTGGCTCAATGCCAACACGAAGCCGACATAGGCATAGACGTAGAAATTCCAGTTGTCGGCCAGGCCGAAGAACTTCGTCAGCAACGACAGCGTGACCTCGAACTGTGCGAAGGCCAGCGTTGTCAGAAAGATGGTCAGCATCAGCAGCGCGGTACCGCGGTGCGAGAACGCCCGACCCATCGCTCCGACGTTCAACCAGCGGCGCGGCGGAGCGACGTTTTCCAGCTTCAACGATTCCGGCAACCGAGCGACCGCCCACAAGAACGCCAGCGCCGACAAGCCGCTCGCGACATATCCAGCCATTGAACTCGGTGGACCATTGACTTCGCTCGACACGAACATCGCTCCCAGCAGCGGCCCGAACGTAAAGCCGATCCCGAAGGCAGCTCCGATCAACGCCATCCCTTTGCCGCGTCCTTCGGCCGTCGTCGAGTCCGCGATGTAGGCTTGAGCCGTGGGGATCGTCGCACCGGCGATGCCCGCTCCGATGCGGGTGATGAACAGCCACGGGATCACCGACAGACCCAAGAACTCGCCGCCGTTTCCCAGCGACGTCGCAAAGCCAAACAGGCCGTAAAACACCGTCGAGCCGGCCAATCCGACCAGCAACACCGGTCGGCGACCAACGCGGTCCGACAGTCGGCCCCACAGCGGTGCGAACAGAAACTGCATCGCCGAAAACGACGCCATCAGCGGACCGAGCAGCTTGTCCAGCCCGAAGTACTCGCCGTACCTCGGCAGCAACGGCAACACGATGCCAAAGCCCAGCAGGTCGATGAACACGGTGACGAAGATGATCAGTAGCGGCGATTTCGATTTCATGGCGGCGGAGTTTGGGAGTGACCGCCAAGCAACGCAAGGAATGGGAGGGGAGCCTCGCCCTTCCGTGAAAACGAAAAGAGCCTGGCGCGGCACACTGCACTCCAAAGTTTACGGTCGCGTGACCGTGACGGTGTTGCTCCCCTTTTCGTTGCCGGTGGTGAGCACAACGTAGACCTTGAAGCTGGCGGTGCTGCCCGGTGAAGTCAGGCCGGAGTCGGTGAGGAATTCGCGAGTCTCCGACGGCCCGACGCTGCCGATCACGGACTCGTCGTTGGACGAGTAGTTCGGGCCGGCGCAGAAGCGGATCTCAAAGTGCGAGAGAT
>QWQF01000058.1 GCA_003669125.1 Planctomycetota bacterium | reverse complement strand
GTTACCCGGTCTCGGACGCGATTGATGGCAAGCCGAAAACCGGCTGGGCGATCAACGTGAAACCGAACTCCGGCGAGATGCTAAACGTCCCGCGCGAAGCGGTCTTCTTCCCGAAGGAGCCGATCGTCGCGAAGCCCGGAACGAAACTGATCGTGAAGATGCACCAGTTGCATTCGGTTCCGAATTATCTCGTCGGTTGCTTCCGCATCTCGGTCAGCGGAGCATCCGCCGACGTGCTCTCGGTCCCTGCGAGCATCAAGAAAATCGTCGCGACTCCGGCCGACAAACGCTCGAAGCAGCAGGTCGAGCAACTGCAAACCGCGTTCAAGAACACCGACCCACGCCGCAAGCCGCTGGCCGAGAAACTGGACGGCTTGAAAAAGCAGCTCGACGCGCTCAACAAGGCGATTCCGACAACGCTCGTGATGAAGGCGAAAGCGGAACCACGCCCGACGCACATCATGATTCGCGGCGACTTCCTGAGAAAAGGAGCCGCCGTTGAACCTGGCGTTCCCGACGTGTTGCCAGCGATTCATCTGTCGCAAGACATCGACGCCAAGCAACGCACCGCGTCCGCGCGGCTCGAATTCGCGAAGTGGCTCTGCTCACCCGACAACCCGCTGACCGCGCGAGTCACCGTCAACCGCGCGTGGCAAGCGTTCTTCGGAACGGGACTCGTCCCGACCGAAAATGACTTCGGCACGCAAGGCGATCCGCCGACGCACCCGGAGTTGCTCGATTGGCTCGCGTCCGAGTTCATGGCGGATTGGTCGCTCAAACGCCTGCATCGTCTGATCGTCACCAGCGCGACGTACCGCCAGGCTTCGCACATGCAACCAGAACTGCGCGAACGCGATCCAACGAACAAGCTGCTGGCTCGGCAATCACGCCTGAGATTGGAAGCGGAGTTGGTTCGCGACGTGTGCTTGTCGGCCAGCGGTTTGTTGACTCGGCATCTCGGCGGGCCTGGAGTCAATCCGCCTCAGCCCGAAGGCATCTACATCGTCACGCAGCAAAAGAAGCCGTGGGCCGAAAGCACCGGGCTCGATCGTTATCGCCGCGGCATGTACACGTATTTTTGGCGGAGCAGTCCGTACCCAATGCTGCCGACGTTCGACGCTCCCGACGCAAACGGCACCTGCACGCGCCGCAATCGCTCGAACACGCCACTGCAAGCGCTAACGCTCGCGAACGACCGTTCCTTCCACGAGTTCGCCGTCGGACTCGCCGATCGAATCATGTCGTTCGGCCCGTTGCCGTCGGTTTCTGACAGCGACGACGCGAGACTGTGGCAAGCGGTCGAACTCTGCTACTCGCGCGCGCCATCTGACCTTGAACTGCGAAAGTTGCGCGAGTTCTTGAACGCTCAACGCACCGCCTTCGCCGCCGATCCGAAAGACAAAGACCCAACGAAGTCTGCCTGGGTCGCCGTCGCCCGCGTGCTGCTGAACTTGGACGAGTTCATCACTCGCGAATAATCTCCTTGAACGAGACCTGCCCAATGAACCTCGAACAACATCGTCTCCGAGAAATCACCCGCCGACATTTCTTCGCGAACACCGGAGTCGGTCTGGGCTCGGTCGGGTTGGCGTCGCTGCTGGCCAAGGACAGTCTGCTCGCGGCACCGGCGGCGAGTTCTTCTGGTGATTCGGCGCGGTTGACGAATCCAATGGCTCCGCGCGATGGGCATTTCCCGGCGCAGGCCAAACAGGTCATCCACTTGTTCATGGCCGGTGGGCCGAGTCAGCTTGAGCTGTTCACTCCAAAGCCGAAACTCAACGAAATGAGCGGGCAGGTCATTCCCGAATCGTTCGTCGCTGGCAAGCGGTTCGCGTTCATCAAGAAGGATGCGAAGCTGCTGGGGTCGGTGCGGAAATTTCGACAGTGGGGCGAGTGCGGAGCGACGATCAGCGAGGCGTTGCCGCATCTCGGCTCGATCGCCGATGACGTGACGTTCATCAAGAGCATGAAGACCGAAGTCTTCAATCACGGCCCGGCGAAGCTCTACATGAACACCGGCTTCGAACGCTTCAGCGGCCGGCCGGCGATGGGCGCGTGGGTGACCTACGGCATCGGCAGCGAGGCGGACAGCTTGCCCGGCTTCGTGGTGATGCACAGCGGTCCGCGCGGTCCGCGCGGCGGCACACCGCTCTGGGCCAGCGGCTTCTTGCCGACAAGTTACCAGGGCGTGCCGTTGCTCAACGGGGCTGAGCCGATTTTGAATCTGTCGAACCCGGCCGGTGTCTCCGAGGAGCGGCAGGGTGATTTCGTTTCGACTGTGAAAGATCTCAATGCCGAGCGACTGAAACTCGTCGGCGACCCGGAGATTTCGACTCGCATCGCGGCCTACGAGATGGCGTATCGGATGCAGACGAGCGCACCCGAACTCATCAACCTCGGCAGCGAGACGAAAGAAACACTGGAAATGTACGGCCTGAAAGATCCCTCGAAGCCGAGCTTCGCGCGGAACTGTTTGCTGGCTCGGCGGCTGATCGAACGAGGCGTCCGCTTCGTGCAGCTTTATCACACTGACTGGGATCATCACGGCAATCCCGGCACCGATCTCGGCAAGGCACTCGATGATCGCTGTGCCGAGACCGATCAGGCGGCCGCCGCGCTGGTCAAAGATCTCAAGCAACGCGGGTTGCTCAACGACACGCTGGTCCTCTGGGGGGGCGAGTTCGGCCGCACTCCGCAAGGCGAGCCGCGAGACAAACTCCCCGGCCGCGACCATCACCTCGAAGCCTTCACGATGTGGATGGCCGGTGCCGGCGTGAAGCCTGGCATCTCGATCGGCCAGACCGACGACATCGGCTACTACATCACCGAGGACCAAGTCCACGTCCACGATTTGCAGGCGACGATCCTGCATCTGCTCGGCCTGGATCACAAACGGCTGACGTTCCGCTTCCAAGGCCGCGACTACCGACTGACCGATGTCGGCGGCAACGTCGTGCAAAAGTTGCTCGCGTGATGCTTCCCGATCAGCGACCGAGCAAGTGCCGCAACGCTCCGTCCAGCGTCGGGCACCGGAATTGATAGCCGGTTGCTTGCAGACGATTCGGCACGACGCGCGTGCTGGCGAGCAGCAGCTCTTCACCCATCTCGCCCATGAGCAACTTCACGACGAAAGCCGGCAGCGGAGCAATCGTTGGACGGCCGAGGACTCGACCGAGCGTTTTGGTGAAGTCGCGATTTGTGGCCGGTTCGGGCGAGACCGCGTTGACGGGACCAGAGAGTTCCTCGTGCGTGATCGCGTGATGAATGACACCGACCACATCGTCGAGTGCGATCCAACTCCAAAACTGGCGGCCTGTGCCAACGACTCCACCCGCGCAGAATTTGAACGGCAGCAACATCTTTTCGAGTGCTCCGCCGCGCGGAGTCAGCACGACACCGATCCGCAGATTGACGACGCGAATGCCGGCCGAGCGAGCGGCTTCCGTTGCCGCCTCCCAATCGCGGCAGACGTTGCACAGAAAGCTGGTGCCGGTGTTGCTGCTCTCGGTCATCACGTCGTCGCCCCGTTCGCCGTAGAAGCCGATCGCCGACGCACCGACCAGCACACGCGGTTTGCGGGACAACTTGGCGAGTGCCTCGCTCAGCACGCGCGTCCCGTTGACTCGGCTGTCGCGGATGCGGGCTTTCTTCGCCGCGCTCCAGCGACCAGTCGCGATGTTCTCGCCGGCGAGATGCACGACGGCGTCGAGGCCCTCCAGCTTTGCGGCGTCGATCGTGCCGGCTTGTGGATTCCACTCGACCTCGTCCGGACCACAAGCGGTCCCGCGAACGAGTCGCACGACACGATGTCCGCCGGTCGTCAGAAACGGCACAACGGCCGAGCCAACCAATCCGGTTGAGCCTGTCACCAAGATGTTCATCGAACGCGTTCCTTGTTTTTCCTTCGCAGTCTGATGTGCGGCCAGATCGGCAGCAGTGATTCGATGTCGGTACGCGAACGTCCGCTCGATCGACCGCTGAATGCTCCGAGCCAGCAACGCTCGGCCAATCGTACCGAACGGAGCGTCGTAGTGGATGCGGTCCTCTAGCCAGCTCTCCGACTTGCTTGAATCGGCAGGTGTCATTCGATGCGAGTGATTCCACTTCGCGAACGGGCCGAGGACCTGCACATCTCGAAAACCGATGCCATCGGGCAGGGCGTGATGCTCCGCAACCATGTGTTGCCGGAGTGGCCCGAGACGGATGATCAGTTCGGCACGATCGCCGTTCGCGAGCGACCGAGCCGGCTGCCGGATTTCGATCCGTTCCCACGGCGGAAGCAGCCGCTCGAACGCGCCGGGGCGAGCGTGCCAAGCGAACAAGTCCTCGGCCGAGGTGGGCATCAAACTACGTTGGACAAACTCCGTCATGGACTCCTCAACCGCGAGATCCTTCGTGAATTCACCGAGTCGGGAGGATCGTATCGGCAGTTTGGCGGAACTCGACCGACACAGCCGGTTCTTCCCGCAGGTCTCGGCTTGCTGGTGCCGATTTCTACCGATAGCATCGGCCCCCCTTGATGCTTCCGGGCGTATGTTTCCGGGGCCACGGAGTCTGAATCATGCTGCGAGTTCTCAGCCATCCCCGACGATTGTGTACCGGTCTGACGCGGCGCGACCTGCTGCAAGCCGGCGGTTTGGGCGTTGCTGGCTTGGGACTCGACACACTTCTCTCGAACGAAACGGCTCAGGCGGCGAGCGGCCCGCGAGTGCAGGGCGAACTCAGCAACTCATTCGGCAAGGCGAAGCGCTGCATCGTTCTGTTTTTGTACGGCTCGCCGAGCCAGCTTGAGACGTTCGACATGAAGCCGAACGCTCCGGTCGAGATTCGCGGCACGATGCAGCCGATCCCATCGGCGTTGCCCGGTCTCGATGTCTGCGAGCATCTGCCGCACATGGCCAAGATCATGGACCGCACGACCGTCGTGCGGTCGCTGACGCATCCGCATCCGATCCACGGCGTCGCGTACGCGATGACCGGCGCGTCGGCCCTCGACGTGAATGCCGAGCTCGAACCGAACGACCCGCGACATCATCCGTACTTCGGCTCGGTGGTCGAGTACTTCGATCGTCAGCGTCGTGGCGGCAAGCTCGGCGACTTCGTCCAGAACGCCGCGTTGCCGTTCCCGTTCAGCAGTCAGCGCGTCGATCAACCCTTCCGCGCCGGACCGTACGCGGCGTTCCTCGGAGGTGCGTACAACCCGACCTGGACCGAGTTCCTCGGCCAAGGGACCAAGAAGATCACGAAGGCTCGGCCCGGTTTCTCGTGGACGGGACTCGAACCGTATCTCGGCTGCACGCCGGATTCGTACTTCCGCATGGCAGCGACCGACGCTCCGACAGACATGACCGTCGATCGCATGAGCCGCCGCCGCTCACTGCTGCAACAGTTCGAGGGACAGCGCCGCGATCTCGAACGCTCGCTGGCCGGCACGTCGCACAGCAAGATGCAAGAGATGGCGTTCAACTTGATCAGCTCGACGAAGGTCGCCGACGCGCTCGACGTGCGGAAGGAATCTCCCGCGACTCGCGAGTCGTACGGCCACACGCTGTTCGGTCAGTCGTGCCTCGCCGCGCGGCGGATGCTCGAAGCGGGGACGCGGCTGGTCTCCGTCTTCTGGGATGAATACGGACTCGCGGGCGATGCCTGGGACACGCACTACGAACACTTCCCGCGGATGATCGACCAACTGCTCCCCGGCTTGGACCGAGCGTATGCCGGTTTGATTCTCGATCTGGAGCAACGCGGGATGCTCGACGACACGCTCGTCGTCTGCATCAGCGAACACGGCCGGACGCCGAAGATCAACAAGGCTCAAGACGGCGGCCGCGATCACTGGTCGCAGGCGTACTGTGCTCAATTCGCCGGCGGCGGCATCGCGAAGGGCCGAGTGCTCGGCGCGACCGACGCTCACGCGGCCGAAGTCACCGACCATCCGCTCTCGCCGAAGGACATGCTGGCGACGATGTACCACCTGCTGGGTATCGACCCGCACGCCACGCTGCCCGACCGAGTCGGCCGCCCGCAACCGATGCTCCCCGAAGGAAGCCACGTCGTCACCGAAATGCTGGCGTAGCCGCGTTCGCCAGAACGCGGGCTTCGATGACGCTGCACCCCGCACTCTGGCGAGTGCGGCTACTTTGCCTCTTTCGCAACGGGCACCGGCATCCGCACCACGAGGTCATCGCCGCGCGGATTGTCGTCGAAGCTGCGGCCCTCTTCGTCCTTCTCATTTTGTCCGACGCTGTAGAAGCGATAGCCGTCCGCAGCCCGTTCGTACTTCAGCGGCTGGCCGTTGAAGAGATCGTTGGGGACTTTCGCGAGATACTTCGGTGCGAGCGAGTCCAGCGATTCGGGATACGAGTCATGCTCGCTGCGCCACGCCGCGAGTGCGAATACCAGATCAAGGCTTTGCATCCGCACAGTCACGCGGCCTTCGGCGGAGAGGACGTTCGTGACGGCCGGCAACAGCAGCGAGATCAAAACGTCGGACATCGTTTGAGTAATCGCTGGCTTGCCGCCGAATAGAGCCAGCAACGCGCCTGGCCCACGACTCTTCGCGACGACTTCCTTCAAGTCTTGATCGAACTTCTTGATCGCCGCGCTCCGTTCGAGGTAATCCGGCTTCCGACTCACGTCAGCGATCCGGTCATACCACTTGTTCGCCGACTTGAGCAGTTCGTCCCAATCGACCGTTTGAAACATCGCTCCCTCAGCCAGTTTCTCGATCAGCGAGTTGTCGCCTCCGACTCCGGCAATTTCTTTCAGTCCCATTTGGCCGCGAGCCATTCGATGAGCACAATCCAAGAAACACGACCGCTCGCCCACGTCGATCTTGTCGGCGACCAATGCTCGCGACGGCAGGCGGTCGAGTTGTTTTCGATACAGCGCCAGCATCTTCGCCGACGGTTTCGTCTCGGACAGGAATCGCAACTCAGCGTTGATGGCAATCGATTCGATGGCTACGCCGACGAGGTATTCGATGAGCGTCGGCCCCTGTCCGATCAATCGGCCGAGCCGGTGCATCGTCATCAGATCGCGCCACGCATCGACTTGGCTCCCTTCGGCCAACTCCCACATGGCTCGCGAAGTGAACGCGCGAGCCAACTCACGCGATTTCTGGATGCCCGGCAGCAACACTTCGATCAAGCTGCCATCCGGCTTCGCGTCCGACGTGACCAGCGGCGAGTAATAGCGCGGCCGCTCAGTCGCGGCGGCCACCGTCTGCAACGCCGCTTCGTTGTCCTTGAGCCAGGCCGCAATCAACGGGAACTCGTCCGACTTCCACGGCCGTTCGCCCGACTTCGACTGCATGTCATAGACCGCGTTTGCATCCACCTTCACGTCGGGTCGTCCTTCAATCCATTTTCCGAGCGTTTGAAAATACTTTCCCTCGTCCGGCAACGGTTCGATGCCCAAGCCTTTGAAGAACCGATCCGGCATTCGGGTGCCCTCCGGTCTCGGCCCCATCGCCTGGTACAACAGCACGCAGACGTTGTTCTCGGCGGTCACGTCTTTGCTGAAATGCCGGTTGACCGCTTCGAAATAATCCACGAACCCATCCGGCCGGAGCGGCTCCGTGAACCGCGTCGTCTCTTTGGAAATCGTGATCTTCGGCGGAGGCACGGCGGCCTTCGGCTTCGCCGGCTCGGCTTTGTCATTTTGAGCCAGACACCAACTCGAAAGGACGACTCCGATGATCGCCGCGAAGCCCAATGAAAAACGTCCCGATGTGATGGTCATCGTTGAGTACCCTTGTCGAAATGATTGCGACGTGAAGCCTGATCGTTCTGCCCCCATCGTTCTGCCAAAAACCAGTTGGCAGAACGATGGGGGCAGAATGATTTCATGAATGGATCGCCGAGGCCAGCGTTTTTGTCTGGCGGATTCGAGAAAACGCATCATGCCAGGACGCCCCCTTCGCCTGCGCTCATGCGATTCTCGGAGTGTGCCTGCTACGATTCGCCAGCCTTCGTAGGACCAATGACCAATGACCAATGACCAACGACCAATTCGCCTCGGAATCTATGGCGGCTCGTTCGATCCGATTCATCTCGGTCACCTGCTGCTGGCCGAGACTTGCCGCGAAGCGTGCGAACTGGATCGCGTGTTGTTTCTGCCGTGCGGGAAATCGCCTCACAAACCGCTCGGAGCCATCGCGACCGGCAATCAGCGTTCGGAGATGCTGGAGTTTGCCGTCGCGGGCGATCCGCGATTTGGAGTCTGCCGCATCGAACTCGAACGGAGCGGCCTGTCGTACACGGTCGAGACGTTGCGGCAACTGCGCGTCGAGCAGCCAGACAGCGAACTCTTTTTTCTGATGGGTGCCGACTCGCTGGCGGACTTGCCGCTGTGGCGCGAGCCGCAAGCGATCCTCGAACTCGCGACCATCGTGGCGGTGAATCGTGGGCATCGCCCGCCGCCTGATTGGTCGTCTCTGGAAAGTCGCTTGGGACCAAGCGTCCGTGATCGCGTGCGACTGGTCACGATGCCGGCCATCGATCTCTCGGCCACGGAGATTCGCGAGCGAGCACGCACGGAACGCAGCTTGCGATTTCGAGTGCCTCGCGCCGTCGAGGAATACATTCGGCACCACGGGCTGTATCGGAATGGCGAGTGACCATGCAACTTGGCCGCATCCGCATCGCTCATCCGTTCGCGTTGGCTCCGATGGAGGAGCACACGAATCCGCCGTTTCGGTTGCTGTCGCGGCAACTAGGAGCGGGTTTGCTTTGCACGGAGCGGATCGATTCGTCGGACGTCGCGAAGCGGGATCGTCGGGCCTTGAAGTTGTTGGACGTGTCGCCCGGTGAGTCGCCGTGTGCGGGGCAGATTAGCGGAGTCGATCCCGCTGAGATGGCCGAAGCGGCGCGAGTCGTCGAAGAGCGCGGCTTCGCGATCGTTGATCTGAATTTCGAGTGTCCGATTCGGCGGCTGATCCAACGCGGCGAAGGGGGCGCGTTGCTGAGCGATCCCGCCACGATTGGCCGAATCGTCGCGGCAGTCGTGCGAGCGGTCTCGATTCCCGTGACGCTCAAGATTCGGACGGGGCCGGACGAGTCGAACGAGACGAGCGTCGATGTCGCTCGCGCGGCGGAGCAGGGTGGGGCCGCAGCGGTTGATCTGCACGCGCGGAGCGTGCGACAGGCTTACGTCGGCGAGGCGGATTGGCCGGCAGTCGCGCGGTTGAAACAAGCCGTGTCGATTCCGGTGCTCGGCAGCGGCAGCGTGCGGTCGCCGGCCGATGCCGTTCGCTTTCTGCACGAGACCGGTGCTGACGGAGTCGCCGTTGGCCGCGGGTGTCTCGGCAATCCTTGGATCTTCAAGCAATCGCGCGAGCTGTTTCAAACGGGAGTCGCCAGCCGCGATCCGACACCGACCGAACGGGGACGAGCCTTGCTGCAACTGATCGAAGGAGAGTTTCGCTACTACGGCCCGACGGTCGCGCTGCGGCGGCTGGCGCGGACGAGTTGTTACTTTGCGAAGTTCGTTCCCGATTTTGATTCGTTCAAGCAGTCGATCCACGCGATCCGTGATCTGGCGGCCTTTCGACGCTTGGTCGCGGCGCACTTTCGATGACCGCTTCGGGTTCGTGTCGCCGGTTTCCCGCGCCGGATCGGTTCCGTTAGATTGTGCTCCCGAAGCTGGTTCCGTTCGAGTGATTTGAATGAGGACTCACCGATGCCCCGCCTTGTCTGGTTCACTGCCACGATTCTGTTTTGTTCGGCAGTCACGTTCATTCCAGCCGCTGACCTCAAAGAGCCGGTCGATCCGGCTCATGCGAAGCAGCGAGCGGCCGGTCTCGAACTCTTCAAGAAAGAGGTCAAGCAAATCCTCGTCGGCCGCTGCGTGAAGTGTCACGGCGGCGAAAAGACCGAAGGGAAATTTGATCTCACGACGCGCGAAGGATTGCTCAAGGGAGGCGAGACTGGCATCGTCGCCGAGGCGGGCAAGTCGAAGATGAGCTTGCTCATGAAGCTCATCAAGCAGGAAGAAGAGCCGCACATGCCAGCCGACGGCGCGAAGCTGTCGGACCTGCACATCGCCGCGATTGCGAAGTGGATTGATCTCGGAGCGCCGTACGACAAGTCGTTGAAGGACGAGGTCAAAGACCCGAAGGCGTGGACTCTTCGCGAGGTGCCGCCGGAGGCTCGCGAGTTCTGGGCGTTTCAGCCGCTGAAGGTCGTCGCTCCGCCGACGGTCAGTGCGGAAGCCGCGAAGTGGGTCCGCAATCCGATCGACCACTTCGTCGTCGCGAAGCTGGCCGAGAAAGGCTTGTCGCCGAATCCGGTCGTCGATCGCCAAGCACTGATTCGCCGAGCATATTTCGATCTCATCGGTCTGCCGCCGGAGCCGGCCGACATCGAGTCGTTCGTCAACAATCCCGATCCGCAGGCGTTCGAGAAGGTGCTCGACAAGCTGCTCGATTCGCCGCAGTACGGCGAGCGATGGGGGCGGTACTGGCTGGATGTCGCTCGGTTCGCCGAAAGCCACGGCTTCGAGCAGGACTACGACCGGCCGTTCGCGTACTGGTATCGCGACTTCGTCATCAAGTCGCTCAATGCCGACATGCCGTTCGATCAGTTCGTGAAGTGGCAACTCGCCGGCGATGAGTTCGAGCCGGGCAATCCGTTGGCGATGATGGCAACGGGATTCCTCGGAGCCGGCGTCTTTCCGACACAGATCACCGCGAACGAAGTCGAACGCACGCGCTACGACGCACTCGACGACATGACCGCCACGACTGGCAGCGCGTTTCTCGGCCTGACGGTCGGATGTGCTCGCTGTCACGATCACAAATTCGATCCGATCCCAACGGCCGATTACTACCGAATGCTGGCGTCGTTCACGACGACCGTTCGCAGCGAGATCGACCTCAATCTCGATCCGGTGAAATTCAAAAAGGAGAAGTCCGCGTTCGATGCCGAACACGCGCCGCTCGCCGTCGCTCTGACGGAGTTTGAGAAAACGAAACTCCCGGCGAGATTCGCTGAGTGGGAGAAGGCGAACGGGGCCGCCGTGCTCAAGACCGGCGAGTCGGGGCAGTGGATGATCCTCGACGTCGCCGAGCTGAAGTCGTCCGGCGGCGCGACGCTCACGAAACAGGACGACGGCTCGATCCTCGCGACTGGCAAGAACCCGGACTTCGACACCTACACGCTCGTCGCGAACACCGATTTGGTTGGACTGACCGCGTTGCGACTGGAAGCACTGTCGCATCCGAGCATGGTCAAGAATGGGCCGGGGCGTGCGGACAATGCGAACTTCGATTTGACGGACGTGAAGGTTGCGATCACGGCGGTCGGCGATCAGAACTCGGCGGCTGGCCAAGCGGTCAAGTTACTCAATCCCGTTTCGACGTTCGATCAGAATGCGAGCCTGTCGGTGAAGCTGACGATTGATGGCGATCCAAAAACTGGCTGGGCGGTCGATCCGCAGTTCGGCAAGGATCATGCGGCGCGGTTCGAGTTCGAGAAGCCAATTGGCTTCGAAGGCGGCTCGACGATCACGGTGACGCTGGCGTTCAACGGCAACAACAAGCACAACCTCGGCCGAGTCCGATTGAGCGTCGCGACGTCGAAGGCTGCGGTGCCGCTCGACGCCGCGGCGACGATTGGCGACATCATCGCCGCGCTCAAGAAGCCGGCCGAACAACGCTCGCCACGCGAAGTCGAAAAACTGCTGACGTGGTATCGCGGACGCGATGACGAATGGAAGAAGCTCAACGCCGTCGTCCAAGAACACACGGCAAAGGAACCCAAGCCGAACCTCGCGAAGGTCATGGTGTGCAGCGAAGGGGTCAAGCCGATCCGGCATCACACGCAAGGAGCGGACTTCTTCGAGCAGTCACACTTTTTGCATCGCGGCGACACGAATCAAAAAGTGGATGTCGCGCCGCAGGGCTTCTTGCAGGTGCTGATGTTCTCTCCGGATCGCGAGAAAAAGTGGATCGAAGTCGCACCGACCGGAGCAACCACCTCATTCCGCCGCAGGTCACTGGCGAATTGGATCACCGACACGCAACAAGGCCCCGGCCAACTGCTGGCGCGAGTCATCGCGAACCGCATCTGGCAGCATCACTTTCACATCGGGATCGTCGGCACGCCGAACGATTTCGGAGCGATGGGGCAACGACCGACTCACTCAGAGTTGCTCGATTGGTTGGCCGCGACGCTGATGGCGAAAGCCGAAGGCGGAGGGCAGAAGACGGAAGGCAGCAAACTCAATCCCAACAACGGCGCAGCTTGGCAACTCAAGCCGCTGCACAAGCTCATCATGTTGAGTGCCGTGTACCAGCAAGGTTCGGCGTTCGATACGGCGAAGTCGAAAATCGATCCGCAGAATCAATTTCATTGGCGACGCTCGCCGCGGCGACTGGAAGCGGAGGTCATCCGCGATTCGATGCTGGCGGTTAGCGGCGAGTTGGATCGGACGCAGTTCGGGCCGGGGACACTCGACGACGGTCACAAGCGGCGAAGCATCTATTTCATGGTCAAGCGCAGCCGGCTGGTGCCGATGATGCAGCTTTTCGATTCGCCCGAACCGCTGGTCAGCGTCGGCGAGCGGCCCAGCACCACGATCGCACCGCAGGCGTTGCACTTTTTGAACAACCCGCATGTGCGAGCCTGGGCGACCTCGCTCGGTCGGCGTCTGGCCGCGACCGGTGAGAAGTCGATCCCGGACGCGATTCGGCAAGGCTATCTGGCCACGACCGGCCGCCTGCCGTCCGAACCGGAACTGGCTGAAACGACCGCGTTCCTCAAAGCTCAGGCCGACAGCTATCAAGCGGCTGGCCAAACGAAGCCGCGCGAACTAGCCTTCGCCGATTTCGCGCAGGTGCTGATGAGCCTGAATGAGTTCGTCTATGTGGAGTGACGTCAGCGTCATCCATGCTGCGATGGTGCAGGCTCGAAAAGCCGTCTGCGGCTCATTACAAGAAATTCGTTGCGGACGATCCTCCGAAGGTCGGTCCTGTGCAGTTCGAGCGGAGACGGAATTGTCTTCAAGGGATGAGTGGCGTGGCGGAACCGAACCGAGGCGTGGCAGAATTGATCGTGCAAGGCCCGGCCGGCCAGGTGCTTCGGCAGCGGTTGGTCGAGGGACAAGTCGTGCGGTTGGGGCGTGCTCCGACCAGCGGTTGGGCGATTGAGTGGGATCGGTCCATCTCACGTGAACACGCCGATCTGTGCTGGCAGGATGGAAAACTTTCGGTCGCCTGTTTGCTCACGGCCGCGAATCCGATCAAGCTGCGAGGTGAACTTCTGCGCGAGGTCTTGGTGGGCGGATCGGAGGCGTTCGAGATCGGTCAATCGAGCTTCTACGTCGATGTCTCCTACCTGGCGAAGTCGAACGTCGTCAGTCAAACCATGCAGGTCACTCCCGAGCCGATCATTCGGATGCCACTGCCGACCGCGCACGACGAACCCCCAGCGGAAGTCGAATCGCCAAACTCGGAATTCGACGCGCAGGATGCGGAAGACGTCGTTGAAGAATATTCCTACCACGACAACGATCTCAAGAAGGTTTCGTTTGGCGACACCGAGCGGCAAATGGAGGTGCTGTCGAATCTGCCGCAATTGATTTCGGGATCGAAGACCGATGTGGACTTGGCGCTCATGCTGTGCGGGATGCTGTTGGAAGCGATCCCTCCGGCGGTCGCGGTCGCGGTCGCGATGTTCGAGGAATCCGACGTCCTCGAGATGCGGCGTCACGACGATCCCAACGCGGTGATCCCTAAGCCGAAAGTGATGCGTGTCCAGACGCGGGATGATTTCGATGGCCGCTTCACCCCCAGCCGGCGATTGCTCCGCAAGTCGCTGCGTCGCGGCGAAAGCGTGATGCACATCGTCGGCGATGCGGGCGGCAGCCAGTTCACGATGGCGAGTTCGCTGGGTTGGGCGTTTTGTTCGCCGATCACCGCCGAGTCCTGTGTGGGCTGGTGTTTGTACGTCTCTGGGTTGGGCGGGCGCGATGGCAATAACTTCATCACGGAAGACTCGCTCAAAGGGGATCTGCGTTTTACGCAACTGGTCGCGCAGCTCATCGGCTCGATCCATACGGTCCGCGCGCTGCAAGAGCAGACGACGCAGTTGTCGGCGTTCTTCTCGCCCAAGGTGATGGCGAACCTCACCAAGAAGGGTGGAGCCGGCGACATTCTGGTCCCGTCCGAACGGGATATCACCGTGCTGTTCTGCGACGTGCGCGGATTCTCGCGGAAGTCGGAGCAATTGAAGGACGACTTGTACAAGCTGCTGGAATGCGTGAAGGCCGCGCTGTCCGCAATGACAGGTGGCATCCTGGCCTTTGACGGATCGATTGCCGATTTCCAGGGAGACGCCGCGCTCGGCTTCTGGGGTTGGCCGGCGGCGTTGCCTGACGGCCCGATGTCCGCCTGCCATGCGGCACTGGCAATCATGGACGTCTTCAACCTGCCGTCCGAAGAGCGAGGATTGCTCGACGGGTTTTCGTGCGGCGTGGGGATCGCTCACGGCCGAGCGATTGCCGGACAGATTGGCACCTCGCAGCAAGCGAAGATTGGCGTGTTCGGTCCGGTCGTGAATCAAGGCTCGCGCATCGAGGGGATGACGCGGCAATTCGGCGTCGGCGTCTGCATTGACGAGACGACCGCCAACTTTGTTGGCCGCCTGATGCCGCCGGAGCAAGGTCGTTATCGCCGCTTGGCTCGCGTGAGACCCAAAGGCATGGAGACTCCGCTGCTCATCCACGAACTGCTGCCGCCGGAGACCGAAGGTGACAAAGTCACAGAAACGACGCGGCTGAATTACGAGGCCGCGCTGGAAGCGATCATCTCCGGCCGATGGGGCGAGGGCTTGGAACGGCTCGATGCGGTCCCTGACGAGGATGGACCGAGGCAATTCTTGATCGCTCAGATGGCCAAGCACAACAACACGCCCCCCACCGATTGGGATGGTGCATTCAGCTTGGACTCGAAGTGACGCCGACGTCGTCCGGTCTACGACGTTGCCGACTGCCACTCGCCGCGCAACAGGATCGCCTCGACCGAGCCTGGGAAGGTCACCCCCTCGAAAGGGGACCAGCCGCATTTGGTGAACAGCTCTTCGCGGCGGATGGCCTGCGGCCGCGCAAGGTTCAGCACCGTCAACGAGGCGGTGTAGCCCGGTTCAATTCGGCCGAAGCGCAGCGGTGCACAGTACGGGTTCACGAATTCACCGGGCTTTGCCGAGCAGAACGTCGCGATTTGCTCCGGTGAAAAGCCTTGCTTGCGAATCAGCCAAGTCACAAATGCGCCGTAGGTGTCGAGGTGCGGCTGACCGGAGACACCGCGCGCTTTCTCTTCGAGCGTGTGCGGCGCGTGATCGGTCGCGAGGTAATCCAACGTCCCGTCGCGCAGCGCGGCAAGCATCGCGAGGCGGTCGTAAACGGCTCGCAGCGGCGGGTTCATCTGCATCAGGCCGCGATTGGCGTCCGTGATGTCGGACTCGTCGAAGTACAGGTGATGCGGAGTCACCTCGGCGGTGACTCGCAGGCCGCGCGTCTTCGCGGCGCGGATCAGCGGCAGGCCCGCTTCGACGGAGTAGTGGCACAGCTTTCCGGTCAGGTCGTACTTCTCGATCATTTGCAGCGCGAATGACGTGGCGGAGACTTCGCACTCTGGCGGCCGACGCTGCTCGTGAGTCGGCGCGGATTGATGCTGGTCCATCAATTCCGGATCTTCGCAGTGAAAGCTGACGGCCTGGCCGCGATACGCCGCCAGTGTCTCGTCGAGATCGCTGAGCTTGCGGAAGTACAGCTCGCCGACGCTCGGCCCCATGTAGACCTTGTACGGGACCGACGACGACAGCGGCTGTGTTCTCGGTCCGATGCCGGCATACAGCGTGATGTGAATCGGGACGTTGCGTCGCCGTACAACTTCCTGCTTGGCGGCGTACGAGGCATCGTCGATCGGCGGCACATGGTTGTTAGGCATGTCGGCAACATGCACGACGCCACCGTGGATGGCCGCTCGCGAGGCGGTCGTGAAATCTTCTTTGTGGCATTCGCGCTCACTGACGTCGTCGCGAGCATGGATGTGGATGTCCCCGAATCCGGCGAAGATCAGGCAGTCGTCCGAGAATGTTTTGTCGGCGACTCCGAGATGTGGACCGACTCCGACGATGCGATCACCTTCGATCCGGACTTGTCCGGAGACGATCTTTTCGGGACTGACAATTCGGCCAGCAATCAGCATGGTGGTCTTCCGTGGCAAGTGAACTCCGCCGCAAACCGCTCGTTGCTTCGGAGGGGCGGTGAGAATACGCTCCGATGCGAAAGACTCAAGTCGTCTCGGCTTTCGCGTGCCCTTCCATTCGGCGATCACCTCATGGACATCAAGCAAGTTGGCCCTTGGGAAATCGGCAAGAAGCTGGGTGCCGGCGGCATGGGGGCCGTCTATTTGGGGACTCACAAAGAGACCGGCAAGCAGGCGGCTGTGAAGGTGCTGCCGGCCTCGTTGGCTCGCGAGGAGGGCTTCGTCGAACGCTTCAAGCGCGAGATCGCGTCGATGGAGCAACTCAAGAGTCCACACATCGTCGAGTTCTACGAGAGCGGCAGCGGCGGAGACATCTACTACTACTCGATGGAGTACGTCGACGGCGAGACGCTGACCTCGCGGTTGAAGCGAGACAAACGCATGCCCTGGGCAGAAGTCATCGACCTCTGTCTGCAAATCTGTCGAGCACTCAAGGCGGCGCACAATTTCGGCATCATTCACCGCGACCTGAAGCCGTCGAACTTGATGCTCTCCAGCGACGGCACGGTCAAGCTGACTGATTTCGGAGTCGCTCAGGTCTTCGCGTTGCAGAAGTTGACCGTCACCGGCGGCATCGTCGGCACCGCCGAGTACATGTCTCCCGAACAAGCCAAGGGTCAGCGAACGACCAAGAAGAGCGACCTGTATTCGCTGGGTGCGGTGATGTATGTGATGCTCACCGGCCGGCCGCCGTTCAGCGGCAAATCCTCGCTGGACGTGATCCACAAGCACCAGTTTGGAGTATTCGATCGCCCTAGCCTGTATGCCACCGACATGCCTCGACAGTTGGAAGAGATCGTCTGCAAGCTGTTGGAAAAGGAGCCGGACAACCGCTATCCCGATTCCTACGTCTTGTCGCTGCGCCTGGCTGAGGTTCAGAAGCGATACGCTTGGCAGAACGCGCAGAAGTCCGCAGAAGCAGCGCTCGCCTCCGGTTCAGCCGCGCCATCCACAGCAAGCGTCGGCGATTCCACCGAGGCCGGCGGCCACGCTCGTGTCGATGAAGACCTGCCGCTCGCGCCGACAGTCCTGATCCCGGATGCGCTGGGCCAGAATATTCCGCTGGGTGCAACCATTCCGCCGCCGGACGTCCCCGCCGCATCCGTTCATTCGCCGGCACTGGGTGCCACAATGACGTCATCGGCGTCGCCGCGTGTGGAGGCCGACTCCGATGCCACGCGGCATTTGGCCGCACCCAGCCAAGGCCCCGGCACGATCATGCGCAATCTGATGCGCAAAGCGATCTCCGAGCAGCACGACGGCGGTGCCATCAGTCGAGCGTTCGACAAAACTTGGGTGCAAGTCGCGGCGCTTTTTCTGCTGGTTGCCGGTGGCGTGTGGTGGTTTCGGACACGCGATTTGACGGCGGAGGAATATCTCTCGAAAGCCACGGTGATCGCCAACAAAGATGGAACCACTCTCGCCGAGATTGGCGAAGCGCGTGAATATCTCGACGAGGCTTTGCAGCAAGATCGCAATCGAGAGAAAGACGTCGATGCCTTGAAGGATCGCCTCAACGTTTTGGAAATGCGCAACAACCTCAAGCGAAGCCGTAACAAAAATGAAGTGGCGAAGGCCTCTGAACCCAAGCGACTTTTGAAACTGGCACTTCAATATTCGACCGTGGGAGACTACGCACAGGCCGTCCGGAAACTTCGGGCACTAATCGCATTGACGAGAAATCAGCCGGAGTTCCGCGATATTTACACGACGGCCAACGAGATGCTGAATGCTCTTCTCGATGAGCGAACTGAGCGTGCCTCCTCGAATTGGTTGCCGGCGGCTCTCGAGCGTGCTGACAAACTCCGCAAGCTAGGACAGACCGACGACGCGATTGCCATTTGGCGGGCGATCGTCGAACTCTACGCAGACGATCCCGATGCCGCCGAACAAGTCACTCAGGCTCGAACCAATCTGCGCGAGGTGTCCGAGACTCCCGCCCCCACAAAAGTCACGACCGACGAAACGCAAAAATCCGAGACCGACTCTACACCGAAGGCCGAAGTTCCATGACTGACAATGACCTCAAGCGATACATCCGCAGCATCCCGGATTTTCCCAAGCCAGGGATCATGTTTCGCGACATTACCACTCTGCTGGCCGAACCGATGGCGTTTCGCGAAGTGACCGACCGATTCGCCACACACTTTCTCGATCGTGGAGTGACTGCCGTCGTCGCAGCGGAAGCTCGCGGGTTCATCTTCGCGGCACCGCTGGCGCTGCAATTGAACGCCAAGTTTGTGCCGGTTCGCAAACCAGGCAAGTTGCCGTTTGAAACGCAATCGTTCTCGTACGAACTCGAGTACGGCAGCGACACGCTGCACATGCACGTCGATGCGCTCACATCGAGCGACCGCGTGCTGATCGTCGATGACTTGCTCGCCACTGGCGGCACGATGTTGGCCTGTGTCAGCTTGGTCGAGCAACTGCACGCCACGATCGCCGGCTGCGCCTTCGTCATTGAACTCGACTTCCTCAAAGGCCGCGAGAAGCTCAGCCGCTACGACGTCTTCAGCTTGGTCCGCTACGACGACGAGACGTGAGGGTTAGTTTGCTCGCATCTTCGGCAGCAGCAAACACAGCACGCTCGACATGACCACGGCTACAGCGAACGCGACGAACGCGATGTCGAACGACTGTCGGCGGTCGCAGTGGTCGATCAACGCGGCCGAGATCGCTCCGCCGGTCCCCCAACTCAGGCCCATTGTGATTGAACTGGCGACTCGCTGCGTCTCTGGCAGTAACTGCTGTCCGTAGCTGATGAAGACCGGCTGCGCGATCCCCAGCAGCAGCCCCGTCGCGAGCGCCGCTGCCGACAACCAAAGTCCTTGCAAGCTCGGCATCGCCAATAAGCATGGCACCGACAACAACGGTACGAACCACAATGCGAGCCGCTCCGTTCGCGGCCTCACGACAATCGCACACAGCAAACCACCCAGGCCAATCCCCCCCAGAAACGCCGATTGCACCCAACCAATTTCCGCATCGGAGAACTTCAGCGACTTCAACCAGTAGGCCAGCGTGACCGGGACTCCGGCCGCCGCGATGACTCGCACGGTTCCGGCCGACAGCAGCAACAGCATCAGGGACCGACGCTTCTTCAACACCGTCCAGATGCCAGTGGTCACGGCTCGATGAGCGTGCGTGACCGGAGTCGCGGGTCGATAGGCCAGCCGCATCACGATCATCAGTACCAGCCCAATCGCGATTCCGCCCGAGAGCGCACGCAAGCCGTAGTGATCCACGATCCAGCCGCTGCACGGAGGCCCAACCGACTGACCGAGAAACCCTCCCATCGCGAAGATCGAAACCGCTCGACTGCGCGCGTTCGGCCAGCAGTTGCCCGACAGCGTCGCCCCTTCTGGATGAAAAGCGGCGATCCCCATTCCAGCAATCGCCAGCAAGCATCCCAGAACCGCAAACTGGTTGAACAAGCCCAGGCATCCGAGACAAACACAACCCACCGCCGGGCCGAGCCACACCAGCCAGCGGCTGGCAGCTCGATCGCCGATCAATGCAAAGCCGAGCTGGCTGAACGACGACGCAATCGTCCAGACGAACAACATCCAAAACGTCGGCACCTGGTAGTGCTCTTTGAGCGTCGGCCACAGCGGAGTCACCTGCGAAGCGACCGCATCGACCACGAAGTGCATCGCCGCCAACACGAACAGCGCGAACGTTCCGCCTTGGACACTGCGCGCGATGGCGGGCGTCTCCTCCGGATCACGGATCGTCGTGTCGAGCGAACTCACAATGCGGCTCAGTCGTGTTGCGCGAGGACTCGCTTGGTCGGCTGCTTGTCGGACATCGCTCGATTCAACGCTTTGAGGTACGCCTCGGCACTGGCTTGGATGATGTCCGTGCTGATCCCTTTGCCATGGTACGACTTGTCGTTGACGAGAATCTCGACGAACGACTCGCCCTGAGCATCCTCGCCGCCAGTCACGCTGCGAACTTGAAAGTTTCGCAGTGTGCCGGAGACTCCGGTAATCCGCTTCATCGCCAGGAAGATCGCGTCGAGCGGACCGTCACCAGTCGCTGCGTCGCGCTTCGGCTGCGGATCGCCCTCGCATTGCAACTCGACGGTCGCCGTGGGAATCGTGTTGGCTCCGGCGAACGTCTGCACGCTGATCAGCTTCCAACGATCCGTCGCGTCGCTCTTCTCGCCGATGTGGCTCTCGATGAGCGCGATGATGTCCGAGTCGTAGACGTCCTTCTTTTTGTCGCAGAGCGCGATGAATTCTTGGAAGACCTTCTCGAACACGTCGGTTTCCAATTCAAAGCCCAGCGATTTGACTCGATCGCGGAAGGCGTGCCGGCCGCTGTGCTTGCCCAAGACCAGGTTCGAGCCGACGTAGCCGACATCGTCGGGCTTCATGATCTCGTAGGTCGCTCGGTTCTGGAGCATCCCGTGCTGATGGATGCCCGCCTCGTGAGCGAACGCATTCTGGCCGACGATCGCTTTGTTGCGTTGCACCGTCATGCCCGTGATGCGGCTGACCAAACGGCTGATCGGGAACAACTTGGGCGTGTTGATGTTCGTCTTCACACCGTAGAAGTCGCCGCGCGTGCGAATCGCCATCACGATTTCTTCGAGCGCCGCGTTGCCGGCACGTTCGCCCAAACCGTTGATCGTGCATTCGACTTGCCGAGCACCCGCCTCGACGCCGGCCAAACTGTTCGCGACCGCCAGGCCGAGATCGTTGTGGCAGTGCGTGCTAATGACCGCCTTGCCGATGTTCGACACGTTCGCCTTGAGGTACTCGATGCAGGTTTTGAAGTGCATCGGCGTCGCGTAACCCACCGTGTCCGGGATGTTGATGGTCGTGGCACCCGCGTCGATCGCTTTCTCGACCACTTGGCACAGGAAGTCGAGTTCCGTGCGAGCCGCGTCCTCCGGCGAGAACTCCAAGTTCGGCGTCGTAATATCCGGCCGCGAGCACATCAGGTCTCGCGTGTACTTCACCATCTCGACGGTGGACTTCAGGATCTGGTCCTCAGCCATCTTCAACTTGAACTCGCGATG
>QWQF01000097.1 GCA_003669125.1 Planctomycetota bacterium | reverse complement strand
CTGGTCATCGGCGTTCGCGACGTCACGACCGTCCCGTCGCAAAGCCTCTTCCTGATGAACAGTCAGTTTCTCGTCCAACACTCGCGGCACTTCGCCGAGCGACTGCTGGCCGTCGGCGACTTGGGCGACTCGGCTCGCGTCGCGCTGGCGTTCCGCATCGCTTTGAATCGCGATCCGTCCCCGAAAGAATCTGCCGAATCGACCGAATTCGTGAAACGCTCCGAGTCCGTCATCGAATTCTCCGAAAAAGACAAAGAACAACTCCGAGTCCGCGCCTGGGCCGCCTTCTGCCAAGCCCTGCTCGCCTCGGCCGAGTTCCGGTACGTCGAATAATGTTCGTACCACGACTGTCAGGAGTGGCCTCATGCTGGCCGCTTCCTGCCAGGCGTGGTACTGCACCAACTGTTTCCAGGAGATCCGTCATGCGTTGGTCCCGTCGCGAAATGTTGCAGCGAGTTTCCAGTGGCTTCGGCATGATGGCCTTCGCTGGCCTCGTCGGTCAGCGAGCCTCCGCCGATTACACGAATCCACTGGCTCCGAAAGAACCGCACTTCGCTCCAAAGGCGAAGCGAGTGATCTACGCCTGCATGCGCGGCGGTCCATCGCACGTCGATACGTTCGATTACAAACCTGCGCTCGCCGAGCACGACGGCAAGGAAGCTCCCGAACAGAAGGCTCGTACGCTGCTGGCCTCGCCGTGGAAGTTCGAGCAGCAAGGTCAGAGCGGCCTGCCGATTTCGGAGTTGTTCCCGCACGTTGGCAAGCACGCCGATCAGATGTGTCTGATCAACAGCCTCTGGACCGACGTGCCGAATCACCCGCAAGCGTTCCTGATGATGCACACTGGCGAGTTTCGCTTCGCTCGTCCCAGCATGGGTGCCTGGTCGCTGTACGGTTTGGGCACGCAGAACCAAAACTTGCCGGGCTTCGTGACGATCAATCCGCCGAACAACCTCGGTGGCGCACAGAACTATTCGAGCGGATTCCTGCCGGCGATTTATCAAGGGACCGCCATCGGCCGCGAAGGTCAGAAGGTCGCTGACACACGGATCGGCAACATCACTTCCAAACATTTGCCCGGTTCGCTGCAACGCGAGCAACTCGATCTCGTGCAGTCGCTCAACCGCGATCTCCTCGGCCGCCAGAAGGTGAATGCTGAGATCGAAGGGGTCATCGAATCCTACGAACTCGCCTTCCGAATGCAGGACGCGCTGCCGCAAGTACTCGATCTGTCGAAGGAGTCCAAAGAGACGCTCGACTCCTACGGCATCGGCGGCGGTCCCACCGACAATTTTGGACGGCAGTGTTTGATGGCTCGAAGACTGGCGGAGTCAGGCGTCCGCTTCATCGAAGTCACGCACGCCAACTGGGACCAGCACAGCGGCCTCAAAAACAACCTGACCAACAACTGCAAAGCAATCGATCAGCCGCTTGCCGCGTTGCTGGCCGATCTCGAATCGCGTGACATGCTGAAGGACACGCTGGTGATGTGGGGCGGCGAGTTCGGTCGCACTCCGCACGTCCGCAACAAGGACGGCCGCGATCACAATGGAACGGCGTACTCGATGTGGCTCGCCGGCGGCGGTGTGAAAGGCGGCCTACGATACGGGGCCAGCGACGAGTTCGGCATCAAGGCTGTCGAAAACAAAGTTCACCCGCACGACATGCACGCCACGATCCTGCACCTGCTCGGCCTCGATCACGAGAAGCTGACGTATCGCTACGGCGGCCGCGACTACAAACTGACGGGAGTCGGCGGTGCTCGCGTGATTGACGACATCTTCGCGTAACTTACTCCCGCACACCGGTGACACGCTTGCGTTTTCATGCTCTGCGTAGGAACGCAAGCGGCTACCGACGCGGCATGGAGAATGTCCTTCGACCTTTGGTAACGAGGAGCGTGGGAACGAGAAATGATCTCTTGAGCAAAGCCGAACGGTCCTCACCCCTTGGAACCGTAACGACTCGCGCGTACGATGCCCGCGCCGCTTTGCAGGAGTCTCGACATGTTGTCTTCCTCTTCGATCGTTGCGCTGGCTGCTGTTGCTGGGCTGGTCGGGATCATTTGGATCAGTCGCCGTTATTTCGGTTCGTGGAGTGTGGCTCGACGCCAAGCTGAAACTGAACACGCGATGAAACAGTTCCGAATGCAACGCGAACTGTTGGAGGCCAAGTTCTATGACTTGGCTCGCGTGTCCGGAAAACCGCGTGGCTTGAAATGGTTGGATGGCGACTGGCAGAGCGACGTCACGTTTGCTCGCGCGTGTGACACCGGCTTGCTGACCGCCTTCGTTGGCTTGCACATTCGCTTCGAAGCCATTGAGGGAGGCGACATGGAGGGCGTGGCTGCCGTGGACACAGTTCGCGATGCGGCTGCCGTCTTCCAATACCAACTCGGACGCTGGGGAACCGGTGGCCGAGTTCTGATGAACATGAATCCTGCCGAAGCGGTGACTCGGTTGGCGGGGCAATTCGCCCCAGTGATCGTTGCCGGTTCGTGATCGATCGGCCGCGACGGATCGCCCTCTCAAAATCTCAAGGTGACGCTCATGGATGGACACCTTTCGCTGGAAGAACTCAGTTTGCTCAAAAGTTTGAACCGGCCGGAAAAAATTCAGGCGTTCCTGGACAACGAAGTCCGCTACAACCCTGAGACGACCTGTCGCTCGCCGCGTCGCGTCATCCGAGATCGTCGAGCCCACTGTGCCGAAGGAGCGTTCTTCGCGGCGGCGGCGATGGATGCCAACGGAATTCCGCCGCTCATCATCGACCTGGAAGCGATCCGCGACGACGACCACCTCCTCGCCGTCTTTCGCGAGCATGGCCGCTGGGGCGCGGTCGCCCAATCGTACTACGCGGGATTGCGATTTCGTGAGCCGGTCTATCGCACGCTGCGTGAGTTGGTGATGTCGTACTACGAGCACTATTTCAATGCCGCCGGTGAGAAAACGCTGCGCACTTTTTCGCGGCCGGTCAATCTGCACCGGTTTGATCGTCTGAACTGGATGACCACCGAAGATGACGTCTGGGAGATCTGCGAGTACCTCTGCACGATCCCTCACACCCGCGTCCTCACTCCGGCGATTGAGCGTCGTCGGCGCTCCGTCGATGCGAGGTTGTTCGCAGCGGGGCACGTCGGTGCAGCTTGAGGCTCGCTTGTCACGCGCCCCGCACCCCGTCAGACTCCGCCGAGTTTTCGACCTCCCCGACAGCCTCACGGACGGAGCGATGCCCGAACAAATTATTCACACGCACGAGTTGCCCAATGGGCTGACCGTCGTGATCGAGCCGATGTCCGACGTGCAATCGGCGGCGTTTTGTTTTCTGATTCCGGGTGGCAGTGCATTCGATCCCGCCGAACATGGCGGCACTGCCGCGGCTCTGACCGATTGGATCACGCGCGGTGCGGGAGACCTCGACAGTCGCGATCTCTCGAATGCCCTCGACAATCTGGGAGTTCAGCGCAACGAGAGCACCGGCCTGAATCACCTCGCGTTCACCGCCGCGACGCTCGGAGAAAACGTTCCCGCCGCGCTGTCGTTGTACGCCGACATCATCCGCCGGCCGCAACTTTCCGATGAAGAATTCGAGGGAGCGATCGCCGGCATCGAACAATCGCTGCGAGCCATCGAAGACGAACCGCAACGCAAACTGATGATCGAACTTCGCCGCCGTTGCTACGACGCCCCGTGGGGCTTGCCGACGGAAGGCAGTCTCGAAGAGCTCGCACGCATCACGGCGAAATCGGTGCGAGCACATTACGACCGCTGTCTGCGTCCGAACGGTGCAATTCTCGGCATCGCCGGCTGCGTCGATATTCAAGAGATGCTCGCCTTGGTGAGCGAGGCCTTCGGCGATTGGGGGACGAAGCCCGATTCTTCGATGGTCACCGGCCCGCGCGGCGAACGGATCGGACACATCCACCACGACTCGACGCAGACGCACATCGGCATTGCCTACGACGCCATCGAGTACGCACACCCCGATTACTACAAGGCGTGGGCCGCGGTTGGAATCCTCAGCGGCGGCATGAGCGCGCGGCTTTTTACCGAGGTTCGCGAGCGTCGCGGCTTGTGCTATTCGGTCAGCGCGTCGCTCAACAGCTTGAAGCACGAAGGCCGAGTCCTGTGCTACGCCGGCACGACCGTTGAGCGTGCTCAAGAGACCTTCGACGTCACGCTGCGAGAGCTGCAACGGCTCGGAGACGGCATCGAGTCGCACGAACTCGAACGCTGCAAGGCCCGCGCGAAGAGTTCGCTGATCATGCAACAGGAATCGACGACGAGTCGTGCGACATCGATCGCTCGCGATTGGCACTTTTTGAAACGTGTCCAGACGCTCGACGACATCCGCCGCGACATCGACGAACTGACCGTGTCCGGTGTGCTCGACTACGTCCATCAACATCCCGCTCGCGACTTCACTGTCCTGACGATCGGCCCGAATCCGCTGAAGGTTGAAGAGGCATGAAATTCCACCAAACGAAACTCGCCAACGGTTTGTCGGTCATCGGTGAGCTGAACCCGGCGGTACATTCGGTCGCGCTCGGATTCTTCGTCCGCACCGGCTCACGAGACGAGACGGCGGCCGTGTCGGGCGTCAGCCACTTCTTGGAGCACATGGTCTTCAAAGGGAGCGACAAGTACTCGGCCGACGACGTCAATCGCATCTTTGACGAGGTCGGAGCCAAGTACAACGCGGCGACCGCCGAAGAAGGGACGCTGTTCTACGGAGCGATCCTGCCTGAGTACTTGCCACAGGCGTTCGAGCTGTTCGCGAACATCTTGCGACCTGCGCTGCGGCAAGAAGATTTCGACATGGAGAAGAACGTCATTCTCGAAGAGATCGGGATGTACGACGATCAGCCGAGCTTCACGGCTTACGAAAATCTGATGCAGTCGCACTTCGCCGGGCATCCGTTGGGACAAAGTGTGCTCGGCACGAAGGAGAGCATCACCGCGCTGACCTGCGAACAAATGCGTGGATACCACCGTGACCGATACCTCGCAGGCAACGTCACGCTGGCGGTCGCCGGCAACACCGATTGGGCACAAATTCTCTCGCTGGCTGAGCAGCATTGCTCAAGCTGGCCGACCGGAACCTGCGGCCGTGTGACGCACGAAGCGAAACCGGCTGGCGGATTGAAAGTCATCACGCGACCAAAGAGCCAGCAAGAGCACATCATGCAGATGACTCCGGCTCCGTCGGCTCAGAACCGGCTGCGATTTGCGGCGGAGATTCTGACGGTCATCGTCGGCGATCACAGCGGCAGCCGGTTGTTTTGGGATCTGGTCGATCCCGGACTCGCCGAAGCCGCCGACCTCGACTTCAACGAGTACGACGGCAGCGGCAGCTACATGACGTACTTGTCGAGCGAACCGGAAGCGATCGCCGACAACCTCGCTCGCATCCAAGCGATCTACGCCGAGGTCAACCTGCATGGCATCCGCGAGGAGGAACTCACGCTGGCCCAGAACAAAGTCGCGTCGCGCGTCGTGCTGCGCAGCGAACGGCCAACCGGACGGCTCTCGTCTCTGGGTGGCAATTGGATCTACCGCGAAGAATACCGTTCGGTGGGCGACGATCTCGCAACGCTGCGTGGAATCACATGTCGCGACGTCCGAGAACTGCTGGACATCTATCCGCTGGGAGCCACGACCACCGTTGCCGTCGGCCCGCTGGAGTCGCTGTAGGTCAGTCTGCAAAACCTGACCTACCGAGTCACGCCCATCGTGAATTGGAAGACCTGCGTCAGGTCGTCCTTCTCTTTCATGATCGGAAAGCCGAAGTCGAGTGCGATCGGAGCTGGCCCCATCATCGGGACCGTGACTCGCATGCCAAAGCCGGCCGTCAAACGCAAGTTGGAAAGATTCGCCTTGTCGTCTTGAATTGTGCCGAAATCGGTGAAGCCCACAGCTCCGAGAGTTCCATCGGCGGTGATCGGGATGAGGTATTCCGCGCCACCAAGGAGCATGAATTGTCCACCGATGCGGGCACGATGATCGATCGGGCTGATGCCGCGATACGAGAATCCTCGCACCGATTGGAAGCCACCCGCGAAATAGCGTTCGTAGATCGGTGTGTCTCCGCCGGTCCACGCGGCTTGCAAGCCAAGCGACAGAATGTGCCGGCCTTCGCCATCAGGGCGGCTGTAGGTTGTAAAGTACTGATGAGCCTCGGCATCGACGCGTGAGTAGCTGAACTCGCCAAACGCTTGTTCGAAGCCGCCGGTGACGTAGTGCCCTGCCGACGGAAGGAACTGCGAATCGCGCGTGTCGTGAGCGATCGCCATGCGTCCCGTCGAAAGGAACGAGTTGCCGAGCGACACCTGCAACAGCGGAGCCACCGGGTTCAGCGGGTCGGACGGATCTTGCGTCGGATTCGAAAGATTCACGGACTCCATTCGCAACGCGCCAATCAGTGACCACTCTTGCGTGAGCTGTCGGCCGACAGTGACTCGCCCACCCACCCGCTGCTCGGTCCAATCGCGGTAGAAACGATTGAAGTAGAAGCCGCTCACCCCCAGGCTGTAGGGCGAGTCCATGAAGTACGGATCGGTCCAGCTCACCAGATAGCGGCTGACGATGTTGCCGGGGACCGCTTCCATGCGGAACTGCTGACCACCGCCGCGAAACGCAGTGCCATTGCGGATCTCTTCCATGCTGCGAGGAAACCGACCAATGTCGAAGTTGTTTTCTTCCAAAACGATCGAGCCGACAACGCCCGAGTTGCTGTTCACGCCAACGCCAAACGAGAGCCGACCGGTTTGCGTCTCGTTCACATAAACGTCGTAGTCGAGTTGCCCCGGCGGGATGTCTTGCACGAGCGGATCGCTCGCTCCACCACCGAACGGTGCCAGCGGAGTCGGCACTTGAGCCATCAGAGTCGAGGATTCGATGTCTGCCGAGTCCGCGCTTTGGCCGCGGATCACGGTACCTTTGGCGAAGAGCAGCGAATGAGTCTTGATGCTCTCCAAGCTTTGTTCCGCGAGATCATCGGAGTCAGGACTCTGTCCGCGAATCGCTCCCGCTTGAATGACCTGCAGCCGAGTGGAATTCGGCTTATCCGGAACCTTGGCGATCTGCACGCGAGGGGCAGTCGGTCC
Source organism: Planctomycetota bacterium (assembly GCA_003669125.1). Classification (GTDB taxonomy): domain Bacteria; phylum Planctomycetota; class Planctomycetia; order Planctomycetales; family Planctomycetaceae; genus SXKJ01. Next base: position 14,197 of record QWQF01000097.1, on the reverse strand, counting down.
GGCGCGATCGAAGAGTTGTCCTTCAAGTCTGCGTTCGCTCTGCCGAACCTTCTTCGGATTTGCGAGATCGCCGGGATGCGACAGGATGCGATTGATGACCACCGACTGCTTGGTGTGAGGATGGTCACCTTGAATGTGAACATTGACGTGACGAACCGTGTAAACGCGATCTTCGTTGATCTGATAGACCAGATCCATCGTCCCTGACTCTTCCAGGAAGCGAGGCACAGGCTCCACGTTAGCGAACGTGCGACCAAGATTGCCGTAGCGTTCCTTGATTGCGTCCACGTCCTTGCTCATGTGCCGCGCGTTGTACGGATCACCCGACTGTAGTTTCAAATTGGCAGCCAGTTCGTCGTTCGTGAAGATCTGATTTCCCTCAATGACGAGGTTGCGAATCTGGAACCGCGGCCCTTCTTTGATTTTGTAGGTGATGATCGCGTGGGCCACTTTGTAGCTCAGCGGATTCCACGGATCCTCATCGATGCCAACCTCTTTCTCGATATCGACATCGAAGTAGCCCAGGCTGTGGTAGTACTGCTTGAGCGCGGCGACGTCGTCCGGCAACTGCTCCGGCTTGTACTTGCCGAGAAACGGCAGACCGAGAATCGCCGGCTTCAGCGAGAGCTTTTGCTTCAAGATGCCGTAAGAGAATGAGTCGTTGCCGTCGAACTTCACCGAACCGACGATCACCTTTGGGCCTTCCTCGACCTCAAAGATCACTTGCCGATCTTCGCGGTGATCACCTTTTTCCAACGTGACCTTCGTGTACGGAAAGCCTTTTGATTTGTAATGCTCTTCAATTCGTTTGGCTGCCTCGCGATTCACGCTGACATCGAATGGGCTGCCGGCTTTGAGGCCAGTCAGCTTTTCGAGATACTCTGTTTTGATTCGCTCACTCCCGCGAAACTCAACCTTGTCAACCATTGGCCGCTCGATGACGCGAAACACGAGCACCAAGCCCGTGGCGTTGCGGCGATAGCGCGGCTCGACACTAAAAAACCAGCGAGTGCTGTAGAGCGCCCGCACATCCTCGCGAATTTGCGACTCCGCTGGAGGCCGGCCAACTGCCGAGCGAACCAACTTGCGAATCGCCGACGTTTCGATCGTGTCGTTGCCTTCAACCACGATGTCGATAATCGGATCACTCAAGCTTTCCGACTCATCGCCATCCAACGAAAGGCCGCCATCGAGATCTGCCGACAAACGCTCCTCATCGGGCGTTGGCTCATCGTCGATGCGTTGCGGGCGGTGAACCCCTTTCGGCGGGCCGGTATTCGGCTCGTCGAACGCAGGCGATTGGCCGCGAATGATGGGCAACGACTGACAACCGGCCAGTGCGCTCAACCATATCGCCAAACCAAACAGCGACAAGCATTCCCAGCAGGCCACACGGCCCACATGCTCGCCACAAAAGGTGCCTTCCTTGACACCGCTCATTAGGTGGTTTTCCAGCTGGAGAGTCAAAGGTTGGAAGCGAACGCAGAGAAGAGGTAGATCCCTCTTTCAAAGAGAGCGGAGATGTATCGCAAATTTAATTTTGAGAGCAAGACGTGTTTTCGTAGAGCACGCGGTTCGTGTGTCTTACTTGAACAAGCCCAACGACCCGCCTGATGAGAGAGTCCCTTCCGGCGGCAATGCAGACACCTCACCGAGGTGCGGCAGGATGACTTCGGACAGCCAATACTTTGACGAGCCACAAGAATTTTCGAGATCTACCGGCCTCGTGAGGTGCGAGGCCACATCAAAGTGCTCGACGTCGGCGCGATCCGCCGGATCAATCGAGGCCGTCAGTACGACGACCGGAATGTCTCGCTGCGTGTCGCCGTCTTTCACCGCCGCCAGCACGTCTTTGCCGCTGATCTCCGGCAAACCCAAGTCGAGCAAAAATTAAATCGGGACGCGGAGCCCGAGCGTACTTGCATGGGCCGGCCGGCCGACGGTCTAGTGATCCCTGTTCATGGCAACTTTCTTTCTGACGACGTCCGCGTGCAGCCTACGGCAGGAAACTCGAATTCCGAATAACCACGGCTTGCTTGACGGCTGCGCGAGTGGCCGAAAAGCTGTCACGCATTGTTCCATCGTCCACCACCGAGACCTCCGCCATGAAGATCACTCACCTCGAAGTCATCCCGCTCACGGGAGCCACCGTCGATGGTGGCTGGCCTCAAGGCCATGAGCCGCAAGAGAACTTGCACACGTTCGTCGAAGTGCGGACGGACGAGGGCCTGTCCGGCTGGGGAAGTTGCTTCACGTCCGGCAAGTTGGTCGAAGGAGCGGTCGAGTTGCTGTGGCCGCTACTCAAAGGGGAGTCGGCCGTTGAGCCGGAGCGAGTCAGCGAGAAGTTGCGGCAGTCGTCGTTCTGGCAGGGACGTGGCGGTTCGGTCGAACACGCGATCAGCGGGATCGACATCGCACTGTGGGATTTGTTCGGCAAAGTGTGCGGGCAACCGGTGTCGCGGTTGCTCGGTGGAAATTATCGGCAGCGGATCAAGCCGTATGGCTCGATCCTGTTCGATGAGCCTGATGCTTTGCGAGCGACGCTGGAATCGACGGTAGAACGCGGGTTCAAGGCGATCAAGATGGGCTGGCGACCGTTCGGGCGGCGCGATCGGAAGTTCGATGAGTTGCTGATCGGCACCGCTCGCGAGACCGTCGGAGGCGGTGTCGATCTGATGGTCGATGCCGGAGGCAGCGAACAGTTCTGGCCGCACGGCGTGAACTGGGCTCGCGAGACGGCACACATGCTCGCCGATTACGGCATCGTTTGGTTCGAGGAAGCTTTGCCGCCGGACGACATCGAAGGCTACATCGAGCTGACTCGCGTCTCGCCCGTCCCGATCGCAACCGGTGAGGTTTTGACTCGGCGACAATCGTTCCGGCCGTGGCTCGAACGCCGCGCGGTGGACATCATTCAGCCCGACTGCACGAAGAACGGCGGCTTGTCCGAGTCGCGCCGCATCGCGTGGATGGCCTACGATCACAACATCCAAATGGTCTCGCACGGTTGGAACACGGCGCTGGGCTTGGCCGCCGACTTGCAGCTTGCGGCGGCGATGCCGATTGCTCGGTACGTCGAGTATCTCACGCCGTGCGCGTACATCGACTCGCTGACCACCGAGCCGTTCCGCATCGACGCCGAAGGCTTTTTGGAGATCCCGACGAAGCCGGGACTCGGCGTCGAGATCGACCGCGAGAAGCTCAAGCACTTCGACGCGCGGAAGCGAAATTAACCAATTCTTCATCGACTTCGACACGACATCGACCTGAGAACCCGCGATAACCTGTCTCCAATTGAAGAGGGCAGAATTCTCCGTGGTTTCGGAGGCGGTCGATGTCGAAGTCCAAGATTCTGATTATCGAAGACGAACGCTCATTGAGCGAAATTCTGAGTTACAACTTGGCCAACGAAGGCTTTGAAGTGCTCACCGCCAGCGACGGCACCGATGGGTTGCGGCGTGCTCAAAACTCGCTGCCGGATTTGATCGTGCTGGACCTGATGTTGCCGGGTATCGACGGCCTGCAAATCTGCCGACAGCTTCGCAGCGATCCGAAGACGCAAGGCATTCGCATCCTGATGCTGACGGCGAAAGCCGAGGAAGTCGATGAGATCGTCGGCTTCAACATGGGGGCGGACGACTACGTCGCCAAGCCCTTCAAAATCAAACCGCTCATCAGCCGCATCAAGGCGCTTTTGCGACGCCCGTCGGCGGAACAACAATCGGCCGATGTCATCTCGGTGGCGGGCATCGAAGTCGATCGCACGCATCACACCGCGAAACTCGATGGCCAAGAGATGCAACTCACGCCGACCGAGTTCAAGATGCTCTGGACGATGATGCGCCGTCCCGGCCGGCCGTACTCGCGCAACGAACTGCTCGACAACGCACGCGGCGAGGACGCCAACGCTCTCGAACGGACCATCGACGTGCATGTCCGCTCGCTGCGGCAGAAGCTCGGCGACAAGGGCCACTTGGTCGAGACGGTTCGCGGCATCGGCTATCGCTTCAAGGCGGAGTAGCCTCGTGGGGCAGGTTTGCAACCTGCCCGGCCGCGAATTCACAATTCGTTGCGATGCCGTTCTCTTCAACTCTCGGCCGATTGATGTCCGGGCAGGTTGAAAACCTGTCCCACGTCAATACGCTACCCGCCTCACGCAACTCGGCGTTGAGTACATCCGATCGGAGGCAGGCAACATGTCGCAGAATCAGTTCTTTGCGAAGAAGAATCTTCAGGATTTGCTCGACGAAATGGCCGGCGACCACCGCTTGAAGCGGGTGCTCGGACCGGTCGCGCTGACAAGCCTGGGCATCGGTGCAGTGATCGGAGCCGGCATCTTTGTGTCGACCGGCAAGGCAGCACACGACATCGCGGGACCGGCCCTGATGGTCTCGTATGTCGTCGCGGGACTGACCTGTATTTTTGCCGCTCTGTGCTACGCCGAGTTCGCGTCGATGGCTCCGGTCGCCGGCAGTGCCTACACCTACGCTTACACGACGATGGGCGAGCTTTTCGCCTGGATCATTGGCTGGGACTTAGTCCTGGAATACGCGGTCGGAGCGGCGACCGTGGCCAATGGCTGGTCGTCATATTTTCAAGCGGTGCTGGCGAAGTTCGGCATCGTGCTCCCCGACGTCATCAGCAAGAACCCGCTGGTTTACGAAAATGGACATTTCGTGATGACCGGAGCCTGGGTCAATCTTCCGGCCGTTTTGATTGTCGCCATCGTGACTGCGGTGTTGGTCAAAGGCATTCAGGAGAGCGCCAAGTTCAACACCGCGATGGTCATCGTGAAGGTTTTGGCCGTGCTGTTCGTGATCGGAGTGGGCGCGTTCTACATCGACTCGGCAAACTGGACGCCGTTCGCTCCATATGGTTGGTCGGGGCTGAGCTTCTTTGGGCAACCGATCTTGGGGGAACCGCAGAATGGCCGTCCAGTCGGCGTGTTGGCGGGAGCGGCCATCATCTTCTTCGCGTACATCGGATTCGACAGCGTGTCGACTCACGCCGAAGAGGCCAAGAATCCGCAACGCGACGTGCCCATCGCGATTGTGACCTCGCTCTTGATTTGCACGGTGCTCTACATCGCCGTGGTGGCGGTGCTGACAGGCATGGTTCGCTTCAACGAGATCGACATCCACGCGGGAGTCTCGGACGCCTTCAAGAAGGCCGGCTTGCCCAAAGCAGAGTTCATCATCGCCGGAGCCGGCGTCGCTGGAATCACGTCTGTGCTGCTGGTAATGATGCTGAGTGCTCCGCGCGTGTTCCTGGCGATGGCTCGCGATGGACTGGTCCCCAGCAAGTTCTTCGCCGACGTGCATCCGCGATTTCAAACGCCGTGGAAGAGCACCATCCTGATCGGCTTGTTCGTCAGCGTGTTGGCCGGACTGCTGCCGATTGACGCCCTGCTCGATCTCACCAACATCGGGACGTTGTTCGCGTTCGTGATTGTCTGCGCGGCGGTCCTGATCATGCGCAAGACGAACCCGGACACTCCGCGACCGTTCCGCTGCCCGTTCGTTCCCGTCGTCCCTGTGCTAGGGATCGCCGCCTGTCTGATGCTGATGTTCTCGCTACCCGCAGAAAACTGGTACCGGCTCATTGGTTGGCTGGCGATCGGGATGTGCATCTATCTCGGTTACGGCCGAAAGCACAGCGTTCTCGGCCAGCAGTTGCGTGGCGAGTTGGCTCGTCACGGCGCGACTCCAGCCGGGTCGCCCAAGGATGGGCCGAAATCCTGACGGCGGAGCAACTCACGGCAGAAATTCGATGCATCAGCCGTCGAGCGCGGCACCCAATGCCGTCTTCTTGTTGGACGATTCGCGAACCTTGTTGGCGATCCGAGCCAAGACCATTTGGGCTCGCCGTTCACCGTTGCTCTGCGCCCCCAGGAACGTGGAGTTCATCTTGCCCTGCAAGGTCGTGAGAAGCTTGCGATAGAACTCGAAGCCGTTCAAGGCTTGCTCCATGCCGTCGAACGGCACGCGCGGGGCTACGAACTGCGCGTGAAGGTGCTCGTAGTGCCGCTTGTGTCCGGCCGAACTGGAATCGCCGATGTCGAATTCCTTGATGCAGGCTCGCAGGCGATTGTCCGAGTCTCGCAAAAATCGCCGAGCATCCTGCCAGTCCTGTTTGTCTTCGCGACTGGAATACAGGCGTTCGTCCGGGTTCAAGTCTCGATTCAACGTTTTCAATCGGCTCGTCAAATCAACGAGCATTTTGCGCAGCCGGTCCAAATCCTTTTCGACATCCATCGCGGCGTTCCACTCCGTATCCAGCCGCTCCAACAACTCGGCAGTTTGGCTAGTGCGTGCCGAAGTCGAAACGCTTGCGGAAGGCATCATCGGCGGTGCCGCAAACGGCGCCATCGGCGTCATGTAGCTGGGTTGCGGCGCAGCGACAAAGACCACGAGATTCGGATCGGCCCCGGCCACGAGTGTTGGCAACGGCTGATCCAACAGCGGATTGGCTCCATTCATGCCGGGATAGGCCATGCCGTAGACCTGCCACATCGCCACCCAAGTCGAATCGACACCGGTCAAATGCAGGACGGTGCGAAGCGTCAACGACTGAGCCTGCGAGGCCTCGTCCGGAATTCGCACAATCAATCCCTGAGGAACTGCCGCGGGCTTGAACCAGGCCCACAAAAAACTCTGTGGACCATCGGCGAAACGAATCTGCTCCCAAGCCTGCGAGGGTGGCCGAAAAGCGAACCCCGTCGATGCCTCGCTGGATGCTGAACCGCCTGCAAGTAGAGGTTGGCTCATGGGTGCGTTCCCTCGACGATGATCTCATCTCCTCGGCATTGCGTTGATTGAAATGGTTCGCGATGTGCCGGGCATCGCCTTTCGGCTGGAGTTTAGTTCGCAGACTTTTTTGGTTCGAGTTCGATTCCAAAGAAGCGATGAATTCTGCGGCCGTGGTGAGTGATCGTCGCTTGGCCAGACGCATTTTGACAATTTTGGTTGTCAAAATTATCCGGCACGGATACCATCGCTCGCCGAGCAGTGGTCGTGCAACCGATGGATTGACGTAACTTCAAGGCTCTTAAGTTGATTTAGCCATGAAAGCTGCACTCGAAACTAGCGACCGAACGTTCTTGGACCAGCTTCATCGGCTCGGATCGGGAACGATTTCAGAGATTTGCGGCTCAGTCGGTGTGACGGCGACAGCCGTGCGCCAGCGACTTGTGCGACTGCAAGGCCAGGGCTTTGTCTCGCGAGTCATGGTTCGCGGCGGTCGGGGTCGTCCACGCTTCGTTTACCAGGTGTCGGAATCGGGGCTCAATCAACTCGGAGAGAATTACAGCGATCTGGCCCTGATCCTCTGGCAAGAAATGCAGAGCATCGAAGAGCCGTTACTCCGCAAGCGAGTTGTGCAGCGGGTGCGAGAGTCGATGGTCAACCGCTACGGCCGAACGGATCGTTCGCGTTCGTTGCCGGATCGTTTGCGGCAGTTGCAGGCATCACTGATCGGTCGCGGCTTCGATGTGGAAATTGACACGACGGGGGCGCTGCCGATTCTGCGAGAAAACAGTTGCCCGTATCAGGAGTTGGCGTCGTCTGATTCCGGTATCTGCGAGTTGGAACAAGAAGTTTTTGGCGACGTTTTGGGAACGAAAGTCACACTCACAAAATGTTGCCGCGACGGGCATCATTGCTGTGAGTTTCAGGCCGAAACCGTGGGTAGTTGAGTCGATTGCATCGCGCGATCGTGCCGCTAGAGTTTGCGGCTCGGCACGGATCACAAGACACCAAAACGCAACGGATAAAATCATGAGTAGCTGGATCGAAGGACGCTTTGAAGAGAACGTGATTGTCTCGACGTTGGAGCAGGCGATGAACTGGGCGAAGGAGTCCAGTGTGTGGCCGATGACGTTCGGACTGGCGTGCTGTGCGATCGAGATGATGGCCGTCGGAGCCAGCCGCTTCGACCTGGACCGCTTCGGAGCCGGGGCGTTCCGCGCGAGTCCTCGGCAAGCGGACTTGATGATCGTGGCCGGGACCGTGACCTACAAAATGGCCAGCCGAGTGCGGCGGCTCTACGAGCAGATGCCCGATCCGAAGTATGTGATCGCGATGGGAGCCTGCACAGTCGGCGGCGGCCCGTACTTCAAGTGGGGCTATCACGTCGTCAAGGGAGTCGATCTGGTCGTGCCGGTCGATGTGTACGTCCCCGGCTGCCCGCCGCGTCCGGAGGCTCTGCTCGAAGGGATCATGCGGATTCAAGACAAGATCAAGGCCCGCAAGCTCGGCAAAGGGATGGCCGAGGTCCTCCCCGTCCCCCACCACAGCGGCGTCGTGGCGGTGCCGAGTGTTTTGAATGTGTGAGCGATTAAGAGTCCAACAGAAATCCGTACCGCGGAAAGTGTGAAAGTCGAATGAGTGCGATTCTGAAGATCAGCGACCTGCGAGTCGCCGTGGATGGCAAGCCGATTCTCAAGGGGGTGAACCTGGAGATTCGACAGGGGGAGATTCATGCCTTGATGGGGCCGAACGGGTGCGGCAAGAGCACTCTGGCCTACGTCGTCGCCGGGCATCCGAAATACGAGATCACCGGCGGGACGATTGAACTCGACGGCATCAACGTGCTGGAGTTGGACCCCTGCCAGCGAGCACGGCTGGGCCTCTTTCTGGCGTTTCAGTACCCGGTGACGATTCCGGGCGTGAAGGTCTCCGACTTCCTGCGGCACGCGGTCTCGAACGTCCGCAACCCCGAACGCAAAGAAGGCGAGGGGCTGATCCCGATGAAGGATTTCCGCAAGGAGCTCAAGGATCGGATGTCCGAGATCGACATCGACAGCGAGTTCGCTCGGCGCTACCTCAACGACGGATTCAGCGGCGGCGAGAAGAAGCGGATGGAGATTTTGCAGTTGTCGCTGCTGCGTCCGCGGTTCGCGATCCTCGACGAAACCGACAGCGGCCTCGACAGCGACGCCGTCCGAGCGGTCAGCGAAGGGATCAACAAGCTCCACGGCCCGCACATGGGCGTGCTGATCATCACGCACCACGAACGCCTGCTCGAATTCAACAAGCCGAGCTTCACGCATGTGATGCTCGCGGGAAAGATCGTCGAAACCGGCGATGCGTCACTCGCTCACGACCTGCACGCCAACGGCTACGCAGCGGTGCGAGAACGGCATCCGGCCGAGGCGGCGGAAGAACAAGCGGTCACCGTTAAGGCATAACTTTGGAATGCGGTGCTGAAACACCAAACTCCAGAAGGCGAAAAATAAATCATGAGCACTGACCTAGCCGTTCAAGAACGTGAAGATCAAGACGTCGGCGTCGGCGATTATCAATTCGGGTTCCACGACCCCACGGACAAGTACGTCTTCAAGAGCCGCCGAGGGCTGGATCGCGAGATCGTTTATCAGATCTCCGAGATGAAGAAGGAGCCGAAGTGGATGCGGGATTTCCGCATCAGCTCGCTGGAGACGTTCTTCCAAAAGCCGATGCCGTCCTGGGGCGGTGCCGTGGAAGAGATCGACTTCCAAAACATCTTCTACTACATGAAGGCCGCGGCCAATCTGGAGAAGAGTTGGGAGGATGTGCCCGAAGACATCCGCAAGACGTACGACCGGCTGGGCATCCCGGAAGCCGAGAAGAAATATCTCGCAGGCGTGAAGGCTCAGTACGAGTCGGAAGTCATCTACGGCAGCTTGCAGGAAGACCTCGCCAAGCAAGGGGTGCTCTTCACCGACACCGACTCGGCGCTGCGCGATCATCCGGATCTGTTCCGGGAATACTTCGGCAAGATCATCCCGCCGAACGACAACAAGTTCGCGGCGCTCAATTCGGCCGTGTGGTCGGGAGGGTCGTTCATCTATGTGCCGCCCGGCGTGAAGATCGAGTTCCCGTTGCAGGCGTACTTCCGCATCAACTCGGAGAACATGGGGCAATTCGAGCGGACGCTGATCATCGTCGATGAAGGCGCGTCGGCGCATTACGTCGAAGGCTGCACGGCTCCGACCTACAGCAGCGAAAGCCTGCACTCGGCCGTTGTCGAAATCGTCGTCAAGCGCGGCGGTCGCTTCCGTTACACGACGATCCAGAACTGGTCGAACAACGTCTACAACCTCGTCACCAAGCGAGCGATGGCTTACGGCGATTCGCTGATGGAGTGGGTGGACGGCAACCTCGGCTCGAAGCTGACGATGAAGTACCCGTCGATCTATCTGATGGAGCCGGGTGCTCGCGGCGAGACGCTGTCGATCGCATTCGCGAACAACGGCCAGCATCAAGACGCCGGAGCGAAGATGGTGCATTGTGCTCCGAACACATCGAGCCGCGTCGTCTCAAAGAGCATCTCGAAAGGCGGCGGCCGAGCCAGCTATCGCGGCTTGGTCAAAGTCGAAAAGGGAGCAACCAACTGCAAATCGAACGTCGTCTGCGACGCCTTGATCCTCGACAGCAAAAGCCGCAGCGATACCTACCCGTACATCGAAGCCGAAGACGATCAGATTTCCCTCGAACACGAAGCCAGCGTCTCGAAGATCGGCGAAGAGCAACTCTTCTACCTGATGAGCCGCGGCATGACCGAAGCGGAAGCCTCGGCCATGATCGTGACCGGCTTCATCGAACCGCTCGTCAAAGAACTGCCGATGGAATACGCCGTCGAAATGAACCGCCTCATCGAACTTCAAATGGAAGGTAGCGTGGGCTAGGACGGTCATGTACGTCACCTCCGAAATCGTCCGCGAGGTCGAACATCGCTACGGCACTCCGGTTGAAATTTCGCGACAGTACGAGATGACTCCTGAACAACTCGACATCGTGCGGTTGGGGCAAAAGCACGGACGCTGCCACGACGTGACGCTCGTGATCGTCGATGACGAACGAAACATCGTGGTGATTCGCAAGCCGAGCTATCCGCTCGGCGCGTATCGCACTCGGTCGGGAGGCTTCGAAGTGGGCGAGTCGTTTGATGACGGAGCGATCCGAGAAGCGAAAGAAGAAACCGGTTTAGACATCGTTTTGGAGAAATACCTGATCCGAGCCAACGTCCGATTCCACTGCGGCTCGGAAGTAATCGACTGGACAACCCACGTCCTGCAAGCTCGCTCGACGGGCGGGATGTTGCAGCCGATCGATACCAAAGAAATCGTCGAGGTCCGCAAAGCGACGATTGCCGAAATCACTGGCTCGATCCGTGAAGTGTTAATCGCCACCGGTTCGCCAGGACTGCGATATCGAGCGGAGTTGGACGGACTGGCCATTGAGTGGATGACAAACGAGAGACCATGACTGCAACACTGACTGACATCGTGACAGGCTTTAGTCGTACCGCCTTTGAAGCGTTCGTTGAATCGCGTGGCGAGCCGGATTGGATCGTTGATGCTCGGCGCAAGGCCTATGAGCAGTATCAAGATCACCTCGCCGTGCCGCTGGACCCGGAGGAATGGAAGCGGGTCGAAACACGCACATTTCGGCCGGATCAATTTCATGTCCGCTCTGAACCATCCGAATCGGCGACGTTCGGCTCATTGATGCAGGATCGGGCAGAGTTCGCCGGGATGGTGACTCACGTCGACGGACACACAACGCGAGCGACGCTCGATCAGAAATATGCCAAGCAAGGCGTGCTGTTCGGTGATCTGGGCACGCTGCTGGTGGAGCATCGCGAGAAGCTGGAGCCGTATTTCGGTAAGCGCGGTGTGCCGTCGCGGCGAGATCGGTTTGCCAGTTGGCACGCAGCGTTTTGGACCGGCGGGACCGTACTGTTCGTGCCGCGAGGCGTGTTGATCGACGAGCCGCTCAACAGTTTGATCGGGCTGAGCGCGGCGGGTGCGACAGACTTCAGTCACACGCTCGTCATCTTGGAAGACGGGGCGAGCGCGACGCTGCTCGAAGAGACTTCGTCGGCGACGCCGGATGCAGCCGGACTGCATGTCGGTGCCGTCGAACTGATTCTTGGCCGAGAGGCGAGACTGCGGTACGTCCAATTGCAGAACTGGAACGACAAGACTTGGCACTTCGCGCATCAAGTGGGGCGAGTCGAGTCGAATGCCATGTTGCAGTGGACGGTCGGCGGACTCGGAGCCAAGCTGGCTCACATTCATCAGGACGTGCATCTCGACGGACGCGGGGCCGAAGCCGAGGTCAACGGCGTGACGTTCGCGACGAACCGGCAAGTCCTGTCGTACTACACGCAGCAGTGGCACAACGCGCCGGATACTCGCAGCGATTTGCTCTACAAAGACGTGATCCGCGACCGTGCTCGCGTCGTCTGGCGAGGCATGATCAAGGTCGCCCCGGAAGCTCAGAAGACTGACGGCTATCAGCGCAATGACGCGCTCATGTTGTCCGACGCCTGCCGCGTCGATGCGATCCCCGGTCTCGAAATCGAAGCCGACGATGTCCGCTGCACTCACGGCGCGACGGCCGGTCGAGTTGATCGCGAGCAGGTTTTTTATTGCATGGCTCGTGGCCTGTCGGAGTTCGAGGCGATGCACGTCATCGTTCAAGGCTTCTTGCAGATTGTGTCTGACCGCATTCCAGTCGAACTCGTCCGCGAAACGCTCAACCAAGCCGTCGAGCGAAAGCTGGGAATTGGTTAACCGTCGTCTTCGAAATCACTACTCAATTTATGGTGGGACGCTCCGCCACAGCGGGTTGGACCACCCTACGAATGCAACGAATCATGTCCACTTTTGAACGAGTTGCTGCTGTCACTGAAATTCCGCCGAACGGGCGGAAGTCGATCATTGTGGATGATGTGCCGGCCTTGTTGGTGCGGATCGGCAATGATTTCTTTGCGATCGAAGATGTTTGCTCGCACGACGGACAGCCGTTGACGGATGGGCCGGTCGCCGATGGCGCGATCACTTGTCCGCGACATGGTGCGAAGTTTGATCTGAACACCGGCAAACCCTTGTGCATGCCGGCGACGCGACCGATTCCGAAGTTCGCGGTGCAGATCCGGGACGGCGAGGTTTTCGTTGGGCCAGCCGGAGCCGAACTTCCAGCCGCGCCCGTGGCCGCTGCGTCCACTGCGGCCACGATCGTTGTCGCCAGTGACATTCCCGTTGTTTCCGCAGTGTCGTCCAGTGGCGATCACGTGCCGACACCGGAACCGGGAGCGGACGACGACATCCGGCTCATCGAGGCGTTGAAGCAGGTCATCGACCCTGAGTTGATGGTCAACATTGTGGATTTGGGGCTCGTCTATTCGGTCAATCGAGATGACCGAAAAATCTATGTCGAGATGACGCTGACCAGTCCCGCATGTCCAGCTGGCCCGCAGATCGTGCAGCAGTCGAAGATGGCGCTCGAACGATTGCGTGATGTCGATGAGGCGGAGATCAAACTGGTGATGTCTCCGCCGTGGACGCCCGATCGGATGACCGATGAGGCCAAGGACATGCTGGGAATCTTTTAGCCGTCGGTCAGGCTTTCAGCCTGACCTTTTTGGACTCAAACGCGTCGATCGTCGTTCGGGGCAGCCTGGAAAGGCTGACCTACAGCAGACGCGTGACGAGCGCGGTCCAGCCAGTTTGATGCGAGGCACCACAACCGCGACCGGTGTCGCCGTGGAAGTACTCGTAAAACAGCACGAGGTCGCGCCAATGCGGATCGCTGGCGTAGCGTGAGTCCTCGCCCTGACACGCTCGGCGGCCGGTGGCGTCAGGCAGGAACAGGCTGGCAAGCCGGCGCGAGAGTTCAGCGGCGACTTCTTTCAGAGTCATCCACTTTCCGGAGTTCGTTGGGCATTCGACTTGGAATTCATCGCCGTAGAAGTGGTGATAACGTTCGAGGGCTTCGATCAGCAGGTCGTTGACGGGGAACCAAATCGGGCCGCGCCAGTTGGAGTTTCCTCCAAACATGTCGGTGTTGGATTCTCCGGGGACGTAATCGACTCGCAGTTCCTGGTTCCCGCTTCCGAACACGAATGGGTCGGTGGCGTGAGCTTTCGACAACGATCGCAACCCAAACGGTGAGCACTCGCTTCAACAGCCGCGGCAATCGCTCGCGGGACGGAACTGCCAGCAGCAAGTGATCGGGGTGTTGCTCGTTCGCGACATGGTCACGCCGTGATTGCCTTCCGGGCTCGACAGGCCGAAGAGACGTTCCTTCAGAATCGGATCGCGGCCGTTCCACAACGCCAGTGCGAAACACAGTCTCTCCTACCGATCGATGATTCCCAACAAGCCGTCCTCGCCCCAGCGGTACACTCGGCTGCGAGTGTGATCGTGCGG
>QWQF01000189.1 GCA_003669125.1 Planctomycetota bacterium | reverse complement strand
GTGGTCTAGCTGGGCTCGTCCGAGAGATTGACGAGTCGTGACTGGCGCGAGGAATCGTCGATCGCCTGCATCTTCCGCATGTAGCGAGCGGCTTCGCTGAAGCTGGGACTCACTTGCCACGGCTCTCCACGACGAGCAGCTCGAACGGCAGCGAGGAAGTTCGTTTCGACCTGCCAGTCATCGCCGACCGTGTCGATCATTTCGCCGACGGTTGAGGCTGCGGAGTGCTGCACGATTTGCTGGGCCAGCAGATCGACTCGGCAAGTGGCGGCGGAACCGCAAAGTAGAATCTCAGCACGCTCGAAACCAGCAGCGAGTCCCGTGTGAAACTCGGTGCAGGGAACTCCCCCACTGAGCGTGCCGGTCATCGAGACCGTCTGCGGAATCTGAATCTCGACCGTCCGTCCATGAGCATCGTGTTTATTGTGCGAGATCGACGTCGTGGCGGTCAACGACAAATAATCACCACACCATGCGTTCAACGTCTCGGCATAAATGCCGACTTGCAGAATGTTGAGTCCCGACAGCTCACGCCGTTCGCGCCAACTCATTTGGTGCAGGTCGCAGTTGGCCGAGTTGGTCGAGATCACTGCCACCGACAGCAGATGTCCGAATCGCTCAGACGCGAGCAGCTCTCGAACCGTTCGCTCCCAACGGACTCGGAATGGCGATGGGCAGACCATCGCCACCTGTTGTGCGTGAGCGTTGGCCGCAGCCACCATTTGACGAGCCTCCGCCCAGTCCATGCACATTCGCGCCTGGCAGAAGACGTGCTTCCCCGCCGCAAGAGCCGCCAATGAAAGTTCACAATGCCGATAGGGCCAAGTGCCGATGAAGACCGCATCGATGTCGCTGGCTTCGATGATTTGCCGCCAGTCGTCGACCGTGCGGGCGAATCCCCATTTCTCTTGCACGCGGCGACTGCTCTCCGGCGAGCGATTGCAGACCGCGACCAACTCGACGCCCGGCATCTTTGTGAGGTTCGGCAGATGCCTCTGCTCGCAGATGCCTCCGGCACCGATGAAACCGAGACGGATGAGTTCGGGATCATTCATCGTGTCACTGCCCCAATGCGAGCCGCAGCCCAGCCAACTGCTCGGCCAGCGGCGGCGTGCTGCTCGTCAGATATTCGTGCGGTGCGGCACCCACGACCAGTCGGATGAAACGCGGGCCGGGCAACGCGAGGACGTCCGTCGCCCGTGCTTGCCAATCCGCGAGATCACGAAACTCAGCGGTCGATGGAAAGCCGGCAGCTCGCGCGAGGCCGGCGTAATCCACGGCGACACGCGCCGCTGGCGTCTCCTGTCCGCCGGTGACTTCGTAGAGTCCATTATCGAGCAGTACGACCGTCAGATTGGTCGCACCGCTGCCGACGACAGTCACCAACGATCCCAAACTCATGAGCAACGAACCATCGCCGGAAATTGCCAGCACTTCACGCTGCGGCTGAGCCAGTGCCAAACCGAGCGCCAGCGGAATCGCGCCGCTCATTGTCGACGGGTTGTAATGCCAGTCGAGCGGCCGTCGGCGAAGCTGCGGCCAGATGCGCGCCGAGCCTTGATTGGTGACGACGATCTGATTGTCACAGCACCGATCGGCCAGCACTTGCAGTGCAGCCACGACCGGAATGACGTTGGTTTTGTCGTTGAGCGTTTGCATCACGGTGCTCCCTCCGCCATCAGAGCAACACCGGGTGTTCCCGCTGTCTGACAACGTCGAAAATGTTCCGCGAGTTTCGGCTTGTCAGCCGGCTCGGCGATCCATTGGCAATCCAGTCCCCATGCCCGCAGGATCGGCTCGGCGAATGTTTTTGCCGAGTCTCGCGACTGCGGCACCAACCAATTCCGAACGCCGATCAGCGAGTAGATCGGCAGCTTCAAATCGAACAACACATTCCGCAGCGCGTCCCCGGATTCAAACAGTCCCGTCGTCTGCATCACCACCAGCGGCGTCTGACCTCCGAGGTGCAGACCCGCAGCCAGCGGCCACGCCTCGCCTTCTCGGCAAACTCGAATCAGCCGCAGCCGCGACGAACTCACCAGCGATTTTTCCCACGGACCAATCGCCGTATCGGGAACCCACACGACATGCGTGACCCCCAACTCCGCCAAGACCGTTTCAATTTCAGGTCCGGTAAACATCGAACGTCATTCTCCCAGCCGCGCGGCCGGCAACTGATCCGGAACGGTGGCGTTCAAGTGGTCGTCGAAGTGCATCAGCAACAGGGTTTGAAGATCAGGCTGAAACGGCTCGCTCGGTGGATCGAAGCGAACGGGATTGAAAGTCTGCTGCGGCCCGTACTCGACTTGCAGATCAGCGTAGCGAGCGACGTTCGAGATGCGCAGTTCGTCGATTGCGAAGGCGGTCCCGGCGACAGCACGGCTGACGAATCCCATCAGTCGCTTGGCGGTCTTCGGTCCCGAGGATGGGCGAGCGCTGCTGTACCCGTCCCAATTCGCGCTGCGGTAGAAGGCCGAGTCGCGGCCGTCGATGTAGGTGTAGGTGATCGTTCTCTTCGGGTCGCCACGATACGGTGTCCAGACCAGCGCGACGTGCGTCCATTCGTCCAACTTCAGTTTGCTGGGAGCGACCGTAAGCACACCGTTCGTCAACAGGCTTGGTAGTTTGATCGGCGTCAGTCGTTCGTCCCATTGCTTCCGGACCCAGAACTCGATCGTCCCTTGCCGTTCATCGAAGAGCGGAGTTTCGACGCCATCGATCACGGACTGATCGGGGATGTGCAATGCTCGCTTGGGTACGATTTGCGCAGCGCTGCCGAAACGACCAGGGAGAAACTGTTGCGCGGGATCGTGGCCAACACGTCTCGCTTCGGAGTTGTCGAGTCCGACGGCAGGACCGATGCGAGACGCATCTGCCACGGCGGGCGTCACCCAACATGCTGAACTGGGGCGATCCACGATTCGGAACCAGCCCGGCTTGGTCGCTATCTCGATGCCCACTTGCCTGTCGGCCGCCACGTTCCAGGAGAACTCCGCTGTGTTGCCGCTGACTTTACCAGAGACGACTTGACCATCGCGGCTTCGCAACCGCAACGACGCGGCTTCGGCCGATTCGAGTTTCAAGAATTGTTCCCCCTCTGCGATGGGCAGCCAGACGGCGTCACCGGCCTTGAGCGACAGTGGTTGCGCGGCATTCCAAATCGGCGTCGCCGCGTTGTTCCAATCCAGCACTGCCAGTTCGAGCTTCGGCGTGAAGACATAATCTCCAGCCCGAGCCGCTGCCGGGATCGTCACGCGATGCAGATGAACTTCGTACTGCGGCAGAGTCCGGTCGAACGGCTGAATCTCGGACGCGAATCTGTCGGTCTGCACCACGAGATCGCGGAACGGCTTCCCGTCTGGGCCGCGAAGTGTCAGGTCTGAATCGAAACCCCACAACGTCACGCGGAGCTCTTCGCCTGCAAGCTTCTGAATGGCGATGGCCGTGCGCTGCGGCGGAAGCGGTCTCGGTCCGATTCTCACTCCGTCTTTCCGCGCCGTATCGAGTGCCCAGAGCAGTCGCGGCGTGCCGGTGAAAGTTCTCGCTGGAGCGTACGGGTTGTAGATCCGCTCGCCGATCTCGTCGGGCTTCGACAGCGGGTTCGAGTACGGTCGCAACAGCTCCAATTCCTTCGCGGCCAGCGGCAGGAAGCGCGGATCGCGAGTGAAGTAGTACGCGTAGCCGAGATACGAATTGGAATAGACGCCAACCGATTCGTGCTCGCGGAACGGATCGGCGGCGTAACCAGCGGCGAAGTACCGAGGCAGAATGTCCGGCATGCGCGAGTCGTTGGTGACGCGACTGTACTTCCACAGTGCGGGAACCCAGAAGTGCCCCATCGACGGAGCGTCGGCATGCGCGGGCAGATCGCTGTCCTGCGGTCGCCACGTTCCGGTCGCGTGCTTCGGATCGAGAAACGCATCGGCACACTCACGCAACGCCTGGCTGACGCGCGGATCCCAAGTGTGCTCGTAGAGCGTCGCGAGGCTGAAGAACATCGTCATCTGGTGCCGCGTGCCGGAATGAAACGGCGCGTAGTCGCGGATCATCGCGGCCCAACTCTTCGGCGGTGTACCGGCCGCGGTCGGGCGGAACCACGCCTGCTCGCGATACCACGGCTGCGCGTCGGTCGATGCGCTTGTCACTCCGGCCAGTTCGCCAAAGTAGGTTCGCCAATACTCGATCACGTCATTGAAGCGTTCATCGCCGGTCAGGTAGTACGCGAGCGTCGTCGTCTCCAGCGTCCGGTGATAGCTGGCCCAGAATTGTGCTCCGCCGCGCAGCCAGGCCTCGGCCCGCTCGTGGTGGCGGACGTAGTGCGTCGGACTGTCGATGCTCCACTCGCCCGGCCGCCAGTGCAGCGTCCGATGCTCCGGCTCGCCGCCGCGCCAATCGCACTCGATGGTCGTCGGCTGGTGCGAGACAGCGACATCGACCCAGTGATTCTCGGATGGGATCGCCCAGTCGTAGAACTTCCGCTCGCCGGATCGCAGGTAGTTCCACCAAAGCTGCGTCTCTTTCCCGTAGGTGTGGAATTCAAACCGTCGCGAATCGGCGAAGAACTTTTTCGTCTCGGCATCCCAGTGGTAGCTGTAATGCGGGCCGGCTCCGAACAGCCACCAGCCGTAGTCGCCGAAGTCATCCTGCACTTGCCGTGAGAGATCGAAGATGCGATCCACGGCCGCTTCCGCCGGCGAGTCGTTCGGTCGCGCGGCGAGCGGCCCGAAGACATCGGTCGAACAATTCCATGCGCCGCTCGCCAGCGCCAGCGGCTGCAATGCGGCGAGGCGGCCGTATTCAGCTCCGTCATCGCGGCGACTGGCAGGACCGAAGTGCAACCAGAATTCGTGATGCTTGTTGATCCCCAAACCATCCGCCGCTCCCCGTTTGATCGCCGGGACGTCCGCGAACAAAAAGAACGGTTCGAGCGGATTGCGATCAGCCTTCTCTTGGCCGGCGCGGAGATACTTCGCACCACCCGCTCCAAAGAACTGCTCGATGCCGGCCGCCCCGAAATCCAGTTCGCCAGCGTGCGGACTCCACAAATGCAGCACCAACTGATTTGGCGTCGCCTCCCACTCCTTCGGAAACTGTTGCCAGAACCAACGCAGCGAGCCGGTCACGGCGCTGCGGTCGTCGGACACTTGCAGCCACTCGCCCATCCGTTCGGGTTGAGTCAGCGTCTTCGTCTGCTGCGCCGACGTTTGGACGACCGCGGCCTCATGTTCCAGATTGCCGTAGTGCCGGAACGTCTTCTGAATGCTGGCGACCGACTGTGTGTCGGCTTGCCAGGCGACATCGAGTTGCTGATTGCCCGCTTCGCCCGACGCATCGACGGCGATACGGCGACCAGCGACTTTCAATTTCAGATCGAGCGCAAAGCCGATGTCGGAAAATCGCGTCGGCTTCGTCGAGCCGATGAAGCCCAACTCGTCGATCACTTTCACCAGCGGCAGCCCCGCGAAGAAATGATAGCGCGTTCGGTACTTGGCAATCCGCTCGCCAATCGGGCCAGTGTAGAAGCCATCGACCCGCACGCAGGCATGCACTGGTCCGGACGATTCGACGACCACGCGACGATCGATGCCATCGCGAGCACTCGAAAATCGCTGGCCGGCTTGATCGAGGTAGTAGTGCTCGCCATCCATCGCACCAGCCGCGACGAGTTCGTCCGAACCGATCTGACCGTCTCCGTTCAAATCGGCGGACATCGTCCGCAACGCGACTGCGCCGGCCGGCGAAAACTCTGCACGCAATGCTCCCGTTGAGACCTTCACGACGGCATCACGAGTTTCGACGAGGTTCGATTTGAACTGCTGTCGCACGACGTCGTCGCCAAACTCCAACGCGTATTTACGCCCCGGTTCGGCCAAGAAGTCGATCGTCAGCCATCGCACGCTCTTCCGTTCGGAATCCCAAGTCGCAGCGACTCGTGCTTGCAGCGGTCGCTCAACTCCACGGTCATCGACCAGGCGGCAGTGCTCAGGGTTGGTCAGCTTCCCGCGAGGAAACGGCACACCGGTCGTGATCGGCCAAGCGGCCTGGCGGTCAGCGAACGGTTCGTCGATGCCCAGATCCACCCTGATCGCCGCCGTCGCGAAGTGCCGAGGGACACAAAGTTGAATCGCGAACAGCGCGATTGCCACAAGAATTGAAAAGCGATGCGGCATGGCGATCTTCATGGAGGCCTCGGCATTGAGACAGCAAGCGATTCGCGCGGGAGCAAAGATTCGTAGCAGGGGTGACAATTTTTATCAAACTCCGAGAAGCAGGAGCACTCTGCCGACTCACGAACGATTGGCGTGACACGCGATTGCCGGACGATCAAACCGTCTGTGGCTGCCTGCGAACCCGTGGCCGTCGCTGGTACAACTCCGTTGCATTCGTCCCCCCCTTTT
>QWQF01000307.1 GCA_003669125.1 Planctomycetota bacterium | reverse complement strand
ATTTTTTCGTCGAGGCCGCGCTGGTGGATGTCTTCAATCAAAGCGGAGAGTGCCGGGTCCATGTACTCGGCACGCAAGGTCATCCCTTTGGCCATGTCCCAGCCGGGCTGAGCGTTGGCGTGGTCGTCCCAACTGAAATAGAGCGGCATGCCGAGCTTCGGAGCCAGTGCGTCGATGGTAACGACGCCCGCACCGGCCTCGGCCAAGCGTCGCGCGAGCAAGCAGCTTTGGCCCCACAGATGTCGGCCGTAGCGATCGCGGAGCTTCGGGTCTTCGCGAGTCAGATCGAAAGCGTTTGCGACTGACGTGCTGGTCAGCAGTTGAAACGCCTGCCGGTGAAAGGCTTCAAGTCCTTCGGTCGCATTGAGCTGTTGCCGATGTTGATCGAATTGCCGCGCGAGGCCCAAGCGGTCATCCAGTCGCCGGCCGTTAAGTCCGCCGTGAATCGTGAGATTCGCCGGGCGAAAGTTTTCCGCCGATGGATCGCCGGTGACGAACGCGGAGTGACTGACTCCGAGGTACTGCGGCCGAGTCATGAACGGCTGCGTCGGAATGCCGATGTACTGTGGCAGGCCGTCGGAGCGAGAGCCTCGCAGGCGACTGGCGATCATGCCGAGATCGGGATGTTCCGACTTCGCCGTCGAAGTTGGATCGGCGATGCTGGGCGTCTTGCCGGTGAGGACTTCAATCGAGCCGTCATTGTGCGACGCCATCTCGTGATGCAGCGAGCGGATCAGCGAGTACTTGTCGGCGATCTTCGCAAGCTGCGGGAACAACTCGCAAATCTCGATCCCCGGCACTGAGGTCGCGATCGGACGAAACGGCCCACGATATTCCGAAGGCGCGTTCGGCTTCGGATCGAACGTCTCAATCTGGCTCGGGCCGCCCCACATCCAAAAGAGAATGACGGACGTCGGCAGTTCACTGACCACGCTCGTTCCTGCCGCGGCGCGAGCGGCCAAGAGGTCCGCCAAACTCAAGCCGCCCAAGGCCGACGCTCCGACGCGCAGGAACTCGCGGCGCGTGGCCGGTCCGCGGCAGAGGGGCCTCGTGGTGGAGGCGTCGTTCATTACGAAACTCCGTTGAGGGCGTTCAAGTCTGCATCACAGTAACCGTTCGACCGCGCGATGGGAAAGACTTTTGAAGAATCTGAGATTGCGAGCCGATCAGGATTTCCCGGTCGATCCCTCTCGCAGCTTCTTGATTCCAGCGCGAAGGGCGGCTTGATAGAGCCACAAGTCGCCGCCGTAGGCGATGAGTTTGAAGCCGCGTGCGAGTTGCGCTTCCCCTTCGGCGATGCTGATGACGAGCACGGCCGGTGATTTATTGTTGGCCTGGCAGGCGGCGAAGACGCGGTCGGTGGCCGCGAGCACATCGGGGTGATGCATCTGGCCAGGGACGCCGAGCGAGAGCGTCAGGTCGTAGAGGCCGATCCACAGGGCGTCGATGCCAGGGACCGCGGCGATCTCTTCGACGTTCTCCAGGCCGTGAGCAGTTTCGATCTGCGCGATGAGCAGAGTTTCGTCGTTCGCGGATTGGACGATCTCCGGAATCGAGCCGCCGCGGTAGTCGTCGTGAGCGATGCTGAAGGCGGCACCTCGGCGACCATCGGGCGGGTACTTCGCGGAACTGACCAGCAGGCGTGCTTGATCTGCGCTTTCGCACATTGGGACCATGACCCCCATCGCGCCCATGTCGAGCACGTTGGCGACGAAGTGGTACTCGGTCGCGGGGATGCGGACGATTGGAACCAACTCGGCCTTCGGAGTTGTGGCGATCAGCATGCGGATCGTCTCGATGCTCCAACCGGAGTGTTCCATGTCGAAGACGGCGAACTCGGCCCCGGCGTTGGCGGCGATGCGTGCGATGCCGGTCGTGTTGAACTCGAACAGCATCGTGCCGATCGAGACATTTCCTTCGCGGAGTTTGTGTTTGACCGCGTTGCGAATCATGAGGCGTTCCTGGGTGATTTGATCAAGTCAGTGGAATCGACCGACCCACAAGGGGTCGGGTTACGGGAATTTAATTGGTCAGCCACTTGGTCGGACTGCTTCGCGGCAGTGTGTCGGGAGTGAGCCGGTTCCAGCCATCGACGGTGGCCTCGATGCGGATCGGTCGATCAGGACGAGGTGGTCCAGCCAAGTCGGCGATGTCGCCGACGGTGAGTGCCCCAGGAATCAGACTGTCGTAGGCCGTGAGAACCAAGTAGTCGGCGAGCAAAGAACGCCAACTCGTCAGACCGCCGGCGGTGTAGATCGCGGAGAGGTCCTCTTCAAACAGACCGGTCAGCAGCGCGAGCAGCGGCGCTTGCGGTTCGGACGGCGCGGGCAAGGCTTGGTCGTCGTCGCGTGGTTGACGGAACGGAGCAGTGTCGGGATTCGGTGGCGTGAGCGATTCGCCCCACAGCGTGAAGCGGCGGCCTTTCAGGTCGGGTTGCTCGCGCAGCCAAGTCAGCACCAGTCGGACGTCGCGCAGTTGCTGGCCGAGCAACGGTGTTCCGAGCATCAGTGCGGTCGAGGACATCGACGTTGCAGAACTGCGCCGGCCGTGACTGTCGCCGAGCTTCGATTCGCCGATCCCGCGCGGATCGACGAGGCAGACGGCCGCTCCCCGTTCGAGCAAGTTAGCGATGTCGTCTGACCGCTCCTTCAAAATTCGCTCTTTGCCTTGCGAGCAGATTGCGACGACGACCGATTGCTGGTCTCGCAGTTTCGTCGGAGTCAGCAGCAGCACCGGAATCCGATGGCCCGACGAACTGGCGAGCGCGACGAAATTCGCGTGAATCGTGCCGATCATTTCTTGCCGGACACGCTGCACGGATTTCAGTGGATCAGCGGGGTGGGCTCCGAACAAAAGGGTCCATTGGCGTCGAAGATCTTTTCGGAGTTCTTCGGTGAAGAGGGGTTTAGTCAGCCGTCGCTGGCGTCGAGCGGCGAATTGGTTTGCCAGCGAGGTTGTCATCTCGGCGAGCGATTTCGGCGCCAGTTCGGCTTTCAAATCGGGAGTCCAGCAACGCAGCCGATCAGCAGTGACTCGCGCGCTGAATTCGGTTTCCGGTGTGACGTCGATGCCGAACCACGAGCGAAACGCTGCGTGAATTCGCACGCGATGCGTCTTGCCGATGTGTGTGCAGTGCGTGTCTTGCGGAGACGACCCGGTGACGGCTCCTTGGCCGAGCGTAAACGACAGCGAAGTCGGTTGCCCGTAAAAGCCGAAGATCGTTTGCAGTCGCCGCCAAACGGGGTCGCGGTCTTGGTCCCACTTGAACTCGTGAGCGTAGACCAGTCCCCGCGGCGCGATGCTGCCGACGATCGCCCACGGCAGGAAGCCATGTCCGGCCGAGTCACGGAGGTTGCGAGTCGATTCCCAACTTCCGCCGCCAGCGAAGTCGAACGAGGTCTCGGCGTCATCGGGGAGCGGGTGACGAGTCTCCGGTTGCGGGCCGCCAAAGTTGAACGGCACGACGGCCGCGAAGCGCTCGTCCAACGCGCCGGTGACTGCAGCGGGATCGCCTCCGCCAGCGACGGCTCCGAGCAGAATCAGTTTTTTCGGATCGACTCCGGGCCGAGCGAGCAGGACATCGACACCGCGCATCATGTCCCACGCCATCCAACCGACGAGGCTCTCGCCGACGAGACTGAGTTGGATCGCGCTGTCGTAGCGGAACGAGTAGTCGGCGTGGCCGACTCGGTACGACTTGCTGAAGTCGGCGGCGGTCGCGAACGGATGCTGCCGCCGCTCGCCGTGTCCGACTTGATCCATCACCAGCACGACGCAGCCGGCTCGTGCCCAGGTCATCCCCATGTCTTGCAACTCGCCGTGCTCCTTCGGCGTGTGATGCGCGTGGCAGATCAGCAGGCCGGGCATCGACTCGCGCGGCTTCGCAGGGCGATACAGATTCGCCGTCACCCACCAGCCTGGGCGGCTCTCAAAGAGGATGTTCTCGATGACGAAATCGTCCCCCGCGAAGGTTGAACTGGCATGCACACGCACGGACTTCGGCGGCTCCGGCCACGAGCCGAGCGACTTCTTCAACGCGGCGAGCTTGTGTTGTCGGAATCGCTCCCAATCGTCACGGCTCTTGATCTGTTGCCACTCGGCGGAGCTGCGTTCGTTGGCGTCGCGGAGCAGTCGCCGCTGTTGATCGCGGACTTGATTGGCGATCGACTCACGCTCGGCGGCGGGGAAAACCTGCGAGTCGAGCGATTGCAGGCTCTTGTTGAGGTTGTCGTCGGCAGAATGCGCGAGCTGCGTCAGGCACAGGGCTGCGACAAAAAATGGTATCACGGCGATCGACTTCCGGCTTTCGGCGATCGGCCGGGCGAAGTCAGGGCGGCGACGGGAAGGTGCGTTCATTTCCGAACTCGTGGTGAGATCAGTATTCTGCGTCCCCTGTCGCCGACCGTCGGCGGAGGGTGCGGCGGGAATCAGAACACAATGCAACGTCCAACGACAAGGCGTCGACCATGAGCAGCCCGGAAGCCAAGGCCAAAGAACTCGGACTCACATTTACCGAAGTGAAGCCCGGATACCTCAATTTGTGTGCGAAGACGGGGAACTTGCTGTTCACGTCGGGGCACACCAGCGACATGAAAGGGAAGCTCGGCCGCGACTTGACCGTCGAGCAGGGCTACGCGGCGGCTCGCGAGTGCATGGTCAAGATTCTGAATTCGGTGCATCACACGCACGGGACGCTCGACGGACTGCGATGCGTGAAGCTGCTCGGCTGCGTGAATTCGACGCAGGACTTCACCGATCAGCATCTGGTGATCAACGGAGCGTCGGACCTCATCCATCAGCTTTACGGCAAAGAGGGAGACGGCTGGCACGCTCGCAGCGCGCTGGGCTT
This sequence comes from Planctomycetota bacterium, assembly GCA_003669125.1. Taxonomy (GTDB): domain Bacteria; phylum Planctomycetota; class Planctomycetia; order Planctomycetales; family Planctomycetaceae; genus SXKJ01. Next base: position 1,561 of record QWQF01000307.1, on the reverse strand, counting down.
CGCGTCGCTGCCGACTGGTCCGGCGGTCGAGGTCGAGGCGATTTTCGAGATCAAAGGGTAACTAACCCGAAGCGTCAGCGAGGGCGGACGTTCCAGACGACGACGATTTGGCAAACGAAACTGTGTGAAGTGTTCGCCCTCGCTAACGCTTCGGGTTACGAAAGGAAGAGTTCCATGACGGCGAATCGACAATGGTTGTTGGTAGGCTTGATAAGTGCGTGGCTGTGTCCGACCGCAATCAACGCCGAGGGTGATTGGCCGCAGTGGCGTGGGCCGGCGAGCGATGGGCATTCGGTCGAGGCCAATGTGCCGGTGAAGTGGGACGAGAAATCCGTTGTCTGGAAAACGGAACTTCCCGGGAGCGGACAGTCGTCACCGGTGATCTTTGGCGACCGAGTCTTTCTGACTTCGGCGCTCGAAGCGGGGGGACAGCGAGTCGTCTTTTGCGTCGATCGCAAGACCGGCAAGATTCTCTGGCAAGAAACGGTTTGGACGGGAACTCCTGAAGCGACGCACAAAATGAACGGCTGGGCGACGGCCACCTGTGCGACGGACGGCAAGCAGGTGGTGGCCTTCTTCGGACGCGGGGGCATTCACGGTTTTGACGTCGATGGAAAAAAACTCTGGTCGAAAGACCTCGGCAAGTTCGACGGCCCGTGGGGCGCGGCCGCATCGCCGCTGATCGTCGATGGCTTGGTGATTCAGAATTGCGACGCGGTCGATGAAGCGTCGTTGCTTGCTCTGGAGGTCCGCACTGGAAAAGTTGTCTGGCAGACTCCGCGACAGATTCCGCCGCGCGGTGGTTGGAGTTCGCCGGTACTCGTCAACGCCGGGGCGCGGCGCGAGGTAGTGGTCAACGGCGAAGAGGTTGTCACGAGCTACGATCCGCTTTCTGGAGCGAAGCTGTGGACGTGCAAAGCGTTCACCGGACGCGGTGAGCCGACGATCACGCCGGGGAACGGATTGCTGTTCGTGGTCAACGGGAAGCCAGGCGATTTTTACGCGCTGCGACCGGGGGGTGATGGGGACATCACGCAGTCGCACATGGCCTGGCACACGCCTCGCAAGAGCGGCCGCGATCAGCCGTCGCCGATTGTCGTCGGCGAGTTTGTGATCGTGGTCAGCATGGATGGCGTTGGCTTTTGCTACGACACGACCACCGGCAAGGAACTCTGGAAGGAACGACTGGGAGGCAGCTTCACCTCCTCGCCAATCGCGGCGAATGGCTTGGCGTATTTTCAGGACGATGCCGGCAAAACAACCGTCATCAAGCCCGGCTCGAAGCTGGAGGTTGTCGCTGAAAACACGCTGCCGGCCGATGGAAGTGAAGTCTTCCGAGCGTCGCTGACCCCCTCGCGAGGCCAGATGTTTTCTCGCTCGGAAAAGACGCTGTATTGCTTGGGAAAATGACTTTTGGGTGCGGTGTGTCAGTACCGCTTTTCTCTGTGAGCTTCCCGCTTCTGCGTGAGAAATACCGTTTCACGCCGAGGTGCAAAGCTCGCAGAGTCCGAACAATCCAACAGCGGTGCTGACACACCGCACTCCAAAGGAACGACATGCT
>QWQF01000305.1 GCA_003669125.1 Planctomycetota bacterium | reverse complement strand
GATTCGGAGTTCCTGCGCCGCGTGTTCCTCGACACGATCGGCGTGCTGCCGACGGCCGATGAAGTCCGAGCATTCCTCACCGACGAGTCGCCCGACAAGCGTGATCGCCTCGTCGATCAACTGCTGACTCGGCCGGAGTTCGTCGATTACTGGGCCTACAAATGGTCCGACTTGCTGCTGCTGTCTGGTGAAAAGCTGCGGCCTCAAGCGTTGAAATCGTTTTACACCTTCATCCGCCAGAACGTCGCCGACAACACGCCGTGGGATGAGTTCGTCCGCCAAATCGTGCTCGCGAAAGGGAGCACGTTCGACAACGGAGCCGCGAATTTTTACTCGCTGCATCAAGACCCGCTGGACATGGCTGAGACAACTTCGATGGCGTTCCTCGGCATGTCGATTCAGTGTGCCCATTGCCACGACCACCCGTTGGAGAAATGGACCAACAACGATTACTACGGCTTCGCGAGTCTGTTCGCTCGCGTCCGCGGCAAGGGCTGGGGCGGCGATTTTCGGAGCGGCGACGGACACCGAGTCATCTTCCTGGATGACGAGTCCGAGCTCATTCAGCCGCGCACCGGCAAGCCGCAGCCCCCCAAGCCGCTCGACGGCCAAGCGTTGTCGTTTGAATCGGTTGAGGACCGCCGCCTCGCCGCCGCGTCGTGGCTGACCTCACCGACGAATCCGTACTTCAGCCGAGCGATCGTGAACCGCGTCTGGGCGAATTTCTTCGGAGTCGGTCTGGTCGAGAAAGTCGATGACCTGCGGCTGACGAATCCGCCGAGCAACCCGGAATTGTTCTCGGCACTCGCGGCGTTTTTGGTCAGCGGAGATCGTCCCTACGATCTCAAAAAGTTGATGCGGCTGATTTTGACCTCACAGAGTTATCAGCGCGGCAGCCAAGCCACCAAAGGCAACGAGCCGGATGAGCGGTTCTACTCGCGCTATTATCCGAAGCGGCTGAAGGCGGAGGTGTTGCTCGACATCATGTCGCAAGTGAGCGGTTCGCCGACGCCGTTCAAAGATTTTCCCGCCGGCACGCGAGCAATGCAGCTTCCCGATGCCAACATCGCCTCCGAATTCCTCAAGACATTCGGCCGCCCCGAACGCATCCTCACCTGCGAGTGCGAACGCTCGGACGAGCCGAGCATGACACAAGTCCTGCACATCTTGAACGGCGAAACGCTCCTTCAAAAACTGGAGGCCAAAGACAACCGGCTCAGCAAGCAACTCGAAGCCAATCTGCCCCCCGAACAACTCGCGGACGAGTTGTTCCTGGCCGCGCTCAGTCGCTTCCCGACGGATCGCGAGCGTCAAAAGATGTCCGAGATTCTCAGCGTTGCCAGTCCCGAGGAACGTCGGCTGTCCGTCGAGGACTTGTACTGGAGCGTGCTCAGCAGCAAAGAATTCTTATTCAACCGGTAGCCGATTTGATGTGCCGGGGCATTGTTGAAACGCGACATCGGCGGTTTGATAATGTCGCGCGTCTGCTGAACAACGGGAACAACTTCACTCGCGGCTGAGATTCTTGATGTCTGCGTCGAACCCGCGAAACTTGGAACCGACGCGAGTCGAATCGCCTCATGGTGCGGATGTGGCATCGCCGCCTACCGCGCCCGAGCAGCCGGTCCGGTCGATCGGCCGGTATCGCGTCGAGAAGCGCTTGGGACAAGGCGGCTTCGGTGCCGTGTATCTGGCGGTGGATGACGAATTGAATCGCCGCGTGGCGATCAAGGTGCCCAAACGCATGGCCGCCGCGCAGGTGGCCGAGTATCGCGAAGAGGCGCAGAAGCTCGCCAAGCTGGAGCATCCCGGAGTCGTGCCGATTTACGACATCGGGTACACGGCCGAGTACCCCGTGTTTCTGGTCACGAAATTCCTCGAAGGCGGCACGCTGACCGACTGGGTGCAAACCGCGCGGCCGGATTTTCTCACCGTCGCGCGGTTGATCGCCGACGTGGCCGAGGCGTTGCACGCCACGCATCTCAAAGGCATTTTTCATCGCGACATCAAGCCGCCCAACATTCTGGTGGACGCTCACGGCAAGCCGTGTCTCGCCGACTTCGGATTGGCGCTGACCGAGGGGCACGGTCTCGATGCCGCGCCGGAGATTCTCGGCACGCCGGCCTACATGAGTCCCGAACAAGCCGCCGGCGAGGGTCATCGCGTGGATGGTCAGACCGATATCTTCAGTCTCGGCGTCGTGCTGTATGAACTGCTGGCCGGAGTGCGGCCGTTTCGAGCCAGCGAGAAACTCGCGCCGCGCGAACGCAACTCGCAACTATTGGAACTCGTCAAGACGTTTGATCCGCGACCACCGCGACAGGTCAACGACGACGTGCCGAAGGAACTCGAACGCATCTGTTTGAAGTCGCTCAACAAGCGCAAGCCGGATCGCTACACGACCGCGCGCGACATGGCCGAGGACTTGCGGCACTTCGCCGCCAACCCCGCCGCGCTCGAAGCCGCGTCCGTCCGAGTCCAAGTCCCGCGCGGTCCCGACGCGACTACGCCCGCCGTGACGCCGGGCGGCCACACGCCCAGCGTTCCGTCGCACACGCCACAAGTCCTCTCCGATCGCGAGCCGCTCAAGATCGTTCCGAAAGGACTGCGTTCGTTCGACGCGAGTGATGCCAGTTTCTTTCTGGATCTGCTGCCCGGTCCGCGCGACCGCGCGGGACTGCCGGAGAGCATTCGGTTCTGGAAGACGCGGATTGAGTCGCCTGATCCCGAAGTCACGTTCGCGGCCGGCGTGTTGTACGGCCCGTCCGGCTGCGGCAAATCGAGCTTGGTGAAAGCCGGTTTGATCCCGCACTTGGCGAGCGACATTGTCCCGATTTACCTCGAAGCCACCGGCGACGACACGGAATTGCGTCTGTCACGAGCGATCCGCCGTGCCTGCCCGGAATTCGGCGACGACCTCTCACTGACGCTGTTGTTGAAAAACCTGCGGCGCGGCGTCGGCTTACGCAGCGGCCAGAAAGCGCTGATCGTGCTCGATCAATTCGAGCAATGGCTGCACGCCAAACGGGGCCAGACGAATCAAGAGCTTCCCGCCGCACTGCGGCAATGCGACGGCGAACGAGTGCAGTGCCTGATTCTGGTCCGCGACGATTTTTGGCTGGCGATCAGTCGCTTCCTGGAAGAACTGGAAATCCCGCTGGTCCAAGGCCGCAACTGTGCGATGGCCGATCTGTTCGACCCACCGCACGCGCGCAAAGTTCTCGACGCCTTCGGAATCGCGTTTGGAAAAGTAGGTTGGGACTCCGTCCCGACCAATTCGCCAGGCGGCCCTCGGAACCCCGGCCAAGCGGGTCGGGACGGAGTCCCAACCTACAACGCCTTCCTCGACCAAGCCGTCGCCGCGCTCGCCGAGGAAGGCAAGATCATCAGCGTGCGTCTCGCGCTGTTCGCCGAGATGGTCAAGTCGAAACCGTGGACGCCGCAAACTCTGCAAGCAATCGGCGGCGTCGAAGGTGTCGGCGTCACGTTTCTCGAAGAGACCTTCTCGGCGAGTAACGCTCCGATGGCGTATCGAGCGCATCAAGTCGCCGTGCGCGGTGTGCTCAAAGCGTTGCTGCCGGAAGTCGGCACCGACATCAAAGGGTACCGCGTCTCGCGCGACACGCTGCGGCAAGCCAGTGGTTACGCCCCGCGTCCGCGCGACTTCGAGTCGTTGCTGCGCATCCTCGATCAGGACTTGCGACTGATGACGCCCGTCGCCGACGGGGAGTCGAGTGCTGAGACACCCGCCGACGATAACACGAGTGCTGCGAATTCAAATCCCCCCTCTGAAATCTCAAATGCCAAATCTGAAATCTCAAATTCACAATCCGCCTACCAGCTCGCTCACGACTACCTCGTGCCCAGCATTCGCGCGTGGCTGACGAAGAAGCAGCGTGAGACACGCAAGGGCCGGGCCGAGTTGCGACTCGAAGAGCGCGCCGCATTGTGGACGGCCAAGCCGCTGAATCGGCAATTGCCAGCGTGGTGGGAGCATCTCAACATTCGCTGGTTCGTGCCGAGGAAATCCTGGACCGACAAGCAACGCCGGATGATGCGGCGTTCGGCGCGAGTGCATGGGGGGCGCGCGGTGTTGAGCACGCTGCTGCTGGTCGCGTTGGTGACGAGCGGTCTGTGGCTGAATGGGCGTGTCACCGAGCAACGGCAAGCGGATCGCGCCGAAGGATTGGTCAACACGTTGGCCGCCGCGAAGATTGCCGACGTCCAGAAACTGGTTGAGCAACTCGAACCGTATCGCCCGTGGGCCGATCCGTTGCTGCACGCGCGGCTAAGCGGCTCGGCCGAGGATTCGGCCGAGCGGTTGAATTTGTCGCTGGCGTTGCTGCCGGTGGATCGCGGTCAGGCCGAGTTCTTGAAGCAACGGTTGCTGACTTGCGATCCGCACAGCTTTCCAATTCTGCGCGACGCGCTGGCGGAGGAAGCCCAGTCCGGCGGTCTACGTGGCGAGTTGTGGAGTGCGTTGCGTGGCGATCATCCTTCCGGCGAACGGTTTCGCGCGGCGTGGGCGTTGGCGACATTCGACACTGCCGATGGGAAGCCGGACGAGGCGGGTTGGCAAGCGGTCGCTCCGTTCTTGGCCAACGAGTTGCTGGCGGCGTGCGGGAAGAATCCCAGTCATTACGAGCCGTTGCTCAACGCGCTGCGTCCGGTGGGCGTGGTGCTGCGCGAGCCGTTGGCGAGCGTGTTTCGCGACACGGCGAAACCGGACGGCGAGCGTCGCCTGGCCGCCAACTTTCTGGCCGAGTTCGTGGCCACGCGGCCGGATCAACTCGTCGATCTGTTGGCGGACGCCGAGCCGGCCTACTTCCCGGTGCTGTTTGACAAGCTGGTGTCACAGCGTGACGCGGCCGTGGCGGAGTTGTTGAAACTGTTGGAGCAAGCGCCGCCGGACGACGCGGAGAATTCGGACCCCGTTCGCGAAGTGTTGGCGATTCGTCAGTCGCGCGCGGCGGCGACGTTGTTGCGATTGGGTGAGTCGGAATCGGTCTGGCCGTTGTTGCGACGGTCGAAAGACGGGGACGACCCGCGCCGCCGCAGCGAGTTGATTCATGCGGTCAAGCCGCTGGGTGTCGATGTGCGCGTGCTCGCGCGTAGGTTGGGACTCCGTCCCGACCGGTCTTCCATTCAGGTCGGGACGGAGTCCCAACCTGCAGAAACCGACACGTCCGCGCGGCGGGCGTTGTTGCTGGCGTTGGGCGAATGGTCCGTGGCGGGGGCGGAACCGGTTGATCCGGTCACTCAGGCGGAGAAACATTCGGCCGATGCGCCGTTCACGGCGGAAGAGGTCGGGGCGATGTTGCCCAAGCTGTTGGAGATGTATCGCTCTGATCCGGACGCGGGCATTCACGGCGCGGCCGCGTGGTTGTTGCGGCAATGGGGACAGAAGGAAAAGCTGCTGACCCTCGACAAAGAGTTGGCCACGAAGACGGTGGACTACGACAAACCGTCGCGCGAGTGGTTCATCAACGGCCAAGGTCAAACGCTGGTGACATTCCGTGGTCCGGTCGAATTCCTGATCGGTTCGCCGGCGTCGGAAGTGGATCGCGTTGCCGGCAATGAGGATCAAGTCCGCAAGCGGATCGTTCGGTCATTTCAGATGTCGGCCCACGAAGTCACCGTCGAGCAATGGCAACGCCACCGGAAGGACTTGAACTACGGAGAGCAATACTCACGCGAACCCGATGCACCCTGGAACGCGCCGCAGTGGTACGACGCGGCCCGCTACTGCAATTGGCTGAGCGAACAGGAGGGAATTCCCCAGGAGCAATGGTGCTACGACCCGGACCAGAAGTTTCAGTCGGGGATGACATTGCCGAAGGATTATTTGTCGCGCACGGGCTACCGTTTGCCGAGCGAAGCGGAATGGGAATTCGCCTGCCGAGCCGGTGCGGTCACGAGTCGCTACTACGGCGAGTCGGCGACGCTCTTGGGACGTTACGCGTGGTACTCAAAGAACTCGCAAGACCGCTGGATGTTGCCGATCGGGAGTTTGAAACCCAACGATCGCGGGCTGTTTGATATGCAAGGGAATGCGTTTGAATGGTGTCAGAATGCCTACGTAAATTATGCGGAGGGTGACGACGTCGAAGACAGCCAGCCGTTGTCGAATGAGGAACAGCGTGTTTTGCGTGGCGCGGCGTTCGACTATCGGCCGTCGTATGTTCGCTCCTCCAGCCGCCTCAGCAGCGCTCCCACGAACCGGGGCTACAACTTTGGTTTCCGCGTGGCGAGGACTAACAACTGAGCCGCTTAGCAGCCTTACCACTTAAAACTGTTGATGAAGTGAGCGGTTGGAAGGTGTGAGCAACGTGGATGAAGAAAGAAAAAGCCCGCCGCAGGCGCGCGATTTTTTTTGGCGAGCGGGGCGGCGTCAGCCCCCCGGTGCATTCGCCCGCAGGACCGG
>QWQF01000126.1 GCA_003669125.1 Planctomycetota bacterium | reverse complement strand
ATTGTGGCTCTGGCTTGATGGCCGTGGGCCGTGTGGCTTCCTGCGGGAACCGTTGAACGCTGTTATTTTTCACGCGGCGAGCGGCGACGGAAGGCGAAGTTGCGACCTCGGCTGACGGCACGAATTTCGGCTGTCCATTGCGAAACGGCCCGACCACTTTCGGCTGTGGACGCGACTCGATCCGGTCAGCCACCGACCGAGTCGTCGGCTTCGTCACCGCCGCTCGCCAGTCTTGCCCGTGAAGGCAGCCCGTCAGCCCGATGCTCAGGCAACCAGTCCATCGCCAAAAGGGATGCCGCATAAAATGCACTCGCCGAAACAGAACCCGAACTCCGCGCGGGCTCGCCGCGCAGCGTCTCCAAAGGAGACACATCGGGTTTATCGGTTCGGCAAAGGCTTCCGGATGACGCCATTCTGATGGTCACGCAATCTAGGGGGACTTGAACGGGCAGAGCGAGCGGCAAAAAACGCCGTAGCCAAACTAGCCCGACACACCAGCGAGGGGGCGAGCAATCCCTCGCTGGCGCGTCGGGCTAACTTTCCTTTCAGCGCGGCGACGGCATCACTGGTCCCTGCTTCTGAAATTGCTCCAGCCATTGAACCAGAATCGCATCGGGGATCGTCGTTGACTCCCCAAGGCATCTCGTCCGCGTGAGCGGTCACGATCATCCCGATCAGCCAGGAACTGCCGAGCCACAAAACAAACGCCATTCGTGGCCGCAAGACATGTAATCGCCGCCAAAGGCTCCGTGTGCGTGTCGCACTGATGTCTGCCGAGGACTTTGCGATTTTCGAGAAAACGGGTTCTCGGTGTTCGCGGACATTGTTGCCTCCGGCGACGTTTTTATCATGTCCTCAACTTCGGAACTCAGTGAGCATCGTCATGCGGTGGTGCCGGTCAGTGACAAACTCAGCCCGACGATTCTGTCGCCAAGCGTTGACTTGGCGAACAGCGCGAGCGCTTTGCGCCGTGTGGTTCACGCTGACCTCGATCGGATTTCCGAGCAGTTTGTCGGTGATGAGTGGAAAAAGTTGTGCTCGGAATCCCGGCTCGCAATGCGGTTGCTCGCTGGCCAAACGGATCTCTGGCAGTTGCTGTTGCGGGCGCGAGGCTCCGCAGCAAGTTTCGAAGTCCTGTTGTTCGCCCAAGAAGTCCGCTCTGCAATTGGCCGATCCAACGACGAGTTGCTGCTCATCGAAGTCAAAGCCTCAGCGAATCGCCGCAGCGCCGCCAAAAGTGGAACTCAGCATCGCCAAGTGCGATTGCAACTCCGATTCCCCGGAGACCGTGTCGCTCGCTCAAGAGCCGCGACTGCCCGTAGCGGTGACGGCGATTTTATTCGCGGAAGCGAATACTGCGTTTGTCGCGCTCCCCGTTGATCGAACCGAGAGCGTGCTGCTACTGCCCCCCGTGCCTCCGCCGAAGATCGTCCTCTGAGACGCACCGTCACACAGCGACTCCGCTTGGCGAACGGCAGGGCATCAGCCCTCCGAGTTCTCGCTGGCCCGCTGAATTCTTCCGTTGTGGCCCGGTGGTTCACTCCCCGGTGCTCGCCTGCAACCGAATGGTGACGTTGGCGTCTGATGTCGTGCCTGTTGGTTTATCCCAAAGACATCAGAGGACTTTCCATGAACTTCCCCAAAGAATCCCCGCCACCGCGCCGAGCACGCGGGTTCACGCTCATTGAATTGCTGGTGGTCATTGCCATCATCGCCATCTTGATTGCGTTGCTGCTGCCCGCCGTGCAAAACGCTCGCGAGGCAGCACGGCGAAGTCAGTGCAAGAACAACCTCAAACAGTGGGGGCTGGCTTTGCAAAACTACGAAAGCACATGCCGAGCGTTCCCGCTGACGAACGCCCAAAACTATTTGCCGAACACACAGGGCTTCTCGCCACAGGCTCGATTGCTGGCCTATCTGGAGCAAGCGAATCTGCAAAAGAAAATCGACTTCGCACAACCGGCGTTCACGGGGCCGTTCAATGCTTTGGTCCCGAATCCACAGTTTGCGGCAGTGTTCGCACAGGTGCTCCCGGTGGCATTGTGCCCGAGCGATCCCGCACCGGCTCAGAATGTCGGAACCGGCGGCGCGATTTACTGCGGCATCAACTACATGGTCAGCTTCGGCAGCGGAACTGGCTCGAAATACGATCTCCGTTGGCGAACGGACGGCATCGTCTACGAGAATTCAAACGCGACGTTCCGCGATATCAGGGACGGCACTTCCAACACGGTCGCAATGAGCGAGACAGTCCGCAGCGCGGGAGCCGACTTCACGTTGCCGGCCGGGACGTTGCCGCCGTTCCCGTATCAAGCGACGCTCAATGGATCGTCCGGAGTCAGCGCGAATTTGCAGACGATTCAAGGGTTGGCCGCGACGGGAGGCGCATGGTCCGCGTTCAACGTCGGTGGCGTCATTCAAAACTCCAACCTCGCGGCCGTTTGGCCAACCATGACCAATTGGCGCGGAACCGCCAGCGCGGCGCTGCGTGGACGTGGAACAAGTTGGGCTCATTCGGGCGCGATCAGTTCGTTGACGAACGGCTACAGCCCGCCGAACAGCCGCATCCCCGACGTGGTGACACACTTCACCGGCTTCTTCGGACCACGCAGTCATCACGACGGCGGCGCTCACGCGCTGCTGTGTGACGGCTCGGTGAAATACTTGAGCAACAGCATCGACACCTCCCTGCACCGAGCCATTCACAGCCGCGACGGTCGCGAACCGGTGAGCCGCTTTTAGGACCTCACTCACCACTCTTTTTGGAGTTTTATTCATGCGACAGTTTTGTCTTCGATTCGGCCTGATCGCTGCGATCAGCCAGTTGTTCGCAACAAGTGCGTCGGCTCACGACACCTGGGTGCAGACCAACACGAATCTGATTCGATCCGGCGATGCGGTTCACATCGACTTGATGCTCGGCAATCACGGCAACGAGCATCGGGATTTCAAGCTTGCCAGCAAGGTGACTCTCGATGGCTGCTCGCTGCGAGTCATCGCTCCCAGCGGCAAGCGTTACGACGTGAAGGACCGCCTGACCGACACAGGCTACACGCCGAAGGAAGGTTTTTGGACGTCACGATTCGTCGCATCCGAACCGGGCCTGTACGTCGTCGAGCACTCGGTCGACAAATTGGTCAACCACGGCAAGCCGGCTCGTTCGCTCAAGAGTGCGAAGACGATGTTCGTGGTCAGCAAGTCGCTCGACAAAGTCCCGCAAAACAATCCCGGCTTCGACCGTGTCTTCGGCCACGCGATGGAAATCGTCCCCGTCACGAACCCGGTTACCCCAATGGGGCCAGGGCAAAAACTGACGGTCAAGCTGCTGTTAAAAGGCCAACCGCTGGCAAATTCGCAAGTCTCATTCATCCCTCGCAGCGAGTCACTGACGGAGGATTTCGACGACCGCTTTGAACGCAAGACCGACGCGAACGGTTTCGCACACTTCACTCCCAAGTCGGGCGACTACTATTTGATCGTGGCTCATTTGAAGACTGACGAAAGCGGCGAGGGTTTCGAGGCGACGTCGTACTCGGCCACACTGACCGTCTTCGTTCCAGAGATTTGCCCCTGCTGCGGAGAGTAACGCCAGAGTGGAGTGCCAGATCATCGAGCGAGAACTAAACTCCTCGAACAATGGCAATACCTTCAGACTCACCCGACCGACGACTTCTTGATCCCGTTCTCCAACGCGAGTTCGCGGTGGAGGTCGTGCGCCGCTTGAAAGATTCCGGCTTCACCGCCCTGTGGGCCGGCGGTTGTGTGCGTGATCATCTGCTCGGCAAAACGCCGAAGGACTACGACGTCGCCACCAATGCCACGCCGAAGCAAGTGAAGAAAGCCTTCGCGAAACGCAAGACGGTGGACGTCGGAGCCAGCTTCGGAGTCATCATGGTCGTCGGCCCACGCGGAGCCGGCGAGGTCGAAGTCGCGACGTTTCGCAGCGACGGCTCGTACTCCGACGGACGGCGGCCCGATTCGGTCACGTTCAGTTCGCCGGAGGAAGATGCGCAGCGGCGGGACTTCACGATCAACGGAATGTTCTTCGATCCGCTCGAACACAAAGTCCTCGACTTCGTCGGTGGCGAACGGGACCTCAGCCAGGGCTACCTCCGCGCGATCGGCGATCCGCACGCTCGAATGCGTGAAGACAAACTCCGCCTGTTGCGAGCCGTCCGCTTCACCGCCTCGTTGGAGTTCGGCCTCGCTCGCGCGACGAAAGTCGCCGTCACCGAGATGGCTTCAGAGATTCACGTCGTCAGCGCCGAGCGAATTGCCGCCGAACTGCGGCGGATGTTGACCGACCGGCATCGGCATCTCGCCGTCGCATTGGCCGATGAGGTCGGCTTGCTCCGCGAGATCCTGCCCGAAGTGGTGATGCACGGATCGGGCGAGGCTTCTCCAAACACCGATGACCAGAAGCCACAGCAAGTCCTCGCCACCTCAGAAAACCTCAGCCCACAACTGATCGCCCTTCGCCTCTTGCAGGAGCCGTCCTTCGAACTGGCCTTTGCCATGCTGCTGCGCGACGTGTCGAATGTCGAGGCGATCTGCCGCCGCTTGAAGTTGTCGAACGACGAACTCGAACGAACCGCGTGGCTCGTGCGGCAGCAGGACGCCTTGCGTGAACCGGACAAGCTCAGCCTCGCGCAGCTCAAGCGTCTGCTCGCCCATCCGTTTCGCGACGACTTGCTGTCACTGATGCGAGCCAAGTTGCTCGCCGAGCACGCCGGCCTGCATCCGGTCCTGTTCTGCGAACAGTTCCTCGAAGCGACCCCGCCGAAAGTCCTCAATCCTCCGCCGCTCGTCACCGGCAACGATCTCATCGCCCTCGGTTTGAAACCCGGCCCACGATTCAAGCAATTGCTCGATGAAGTCCGTGACGCGCAACTCAACGGCGAATTGGCTGATCGCAGTGCGGCCCTGGAATGGGTGCGAGCGAGACTCGACGTCAAGAGTTAATCACTCGTCGCAGTCGGTAATGCGTTTCGCTTTTCCTGCGGGATGAGCCGGTCGAGGATTCCGTTAACGAATTGGAAGGACTGCATCGAGCCGAACTTCTTGGCCATCTCGACCGCTTCGTCGATGACGACTCGGTGCGGTGTGTCGGTGTGCAGCAACTCGAACACGCCCAATCGAAGAATGTTGCGATCCGTCGGAGCCATGCGCGCGATTTGCCAGTTGGCGGCGGTCTCTTCCAGGTGCCGGTCGATTTGGGCTTTCCATTCCATCGCGCCGGAAAACAGGCTCCAGGCGAATTCCTGCAGGCCCGGTTCTCGCAGTTCCTCAGCGATCATGCCGCGGATCACGTCGGCAGTGGCATCAGGATTCAGGTCGGTTTGATACAGCATCTGCATCGCGATTTCGCGAGCACGGGTGCGGCGGGAGGTGGACATGGCGGGTTCCGGGGGAATTGTTTTCACCCCACCCTCTTGCAGGGGTGGTTCCAGACTTTTGCACTAATCAGGCGGTCGCTTGTGTGAGATCGCAGCGAATCGTGCAAAAGCCCGTGAGCCACCGGGGCAAGTCCGGTGGGGTTTGGGATTCATTTCAACAGCTTCAGTGTGTTGACCATTTCGATCGCGGCGAGTGCCGCCTCGGTCCCTTTGTTGCCGGCTTTACCGCCGGCTCGGTTGAGGGCTTGGTCAAGGTTTTCGCAGGTGAGGACTCCGAAGAGCACCGGGATGCCGGTCTCTTGGGCGGTGTGCATCAGGCCGGCGGCGACTTGGTGGTTGACGTAGTCGTGGTGAGTCGTCTCGCCTTGGATGACGGCTCCGAGGGCGACAACGGCGGCGAACTTTTTGCTGCTCGCAAGGTGTTGCGCGAGTTGCGGTAGCTCGAACGCGCCGGGAGCCCAGACGACGGTGAGTTGCTCGTCTTTGGCTCCGTGGCGGCGGAAGGTTTCAAGTGCTCCGTCGAGCAACCGGCGCGTGACGAGGTCGTTGAATCGCGACACGATGATCGCGAAGTGATCGCTGACGCCGTTGATGAGGAGGTTGGATTCGATGGTGGTGGGCATGGTGGTGGGTCTATTTGGTAGGAACTCAAACCCCACCGAGCTTGCCTCGGTGGGGGGAGGATCAGGGTTCAATTCAGATTCATCGTCATCAAAAACTCTTCGTTGGTTTTGGACTTTCTCATGCGGTTGACGAGCAGGTCCATCGCTTCGGCGGGGCTCATGTCGTTGAGGACTCTTCGCAGAATCCACATGCGGCGGAGTTCTTCTTCGCTCAGCAACAACTCTTCGCGGCGGGTGCCGGATTTGTTGACGTCGATGGCGGGCCAGATCCGCTTTTCGACGAGGCGGCGATCGAGAACAAGCTCGGTGTTTCCCGTCCCTTTGAACTCTTCGAAGATGACGTCGTCCATGCGGCTGCCGGTGTCGATCAGGGCGGTGGCGATGATCGTCAGGCTGCCGCCGTCTTCGATGTT
>QWQF01000155.1 GCA_003669125.1 Planctomycetota bacterium | reverse complement strand
AGGAAGTGTGCTCCGCCCTTGTGACGGCTTCCAGGACCGGGCCATTCCGAGTTAATGCCGTAATGCGAGACGTAGAACGGCGACATGATGTGTGGCGAACCGCTCGGCCACCAGAATCCTTGGGTAGTTCCGCCCGGGTTCAAGAGTTGTCCAGCGTCATAACCAAGAGCCGCTCCGCCGCCCCATGCCATCACGCCGTTATCGGTTCCGTACGCTAAGAGTGCGGCACGGAACACGCGCTGCCCCTGTCCGACGCGAGGAAATCCAGCACCACCCTTTTGACCTCCACCCTGCATACCGCAGGAGGACACTTCGCCCACCGCGATCGTTTGCGACAATCCATCGGTAATGTCCACAAGCTTTGTATGCCGCAGAAGACTAAAAATTCCCGCGTGCATGTCGATGCGAGTCCACCAATCCCAACCTTGCGTTCCCGCATAGCTGGTGAATGCGACTTCGCGTGAGTTGTTGTTGGAGTTCCCCGGCAACGCAACTCCGCCGGCATCAAACGACTCATCGCTCGGACAAGTCACTACTGCCAGTTGATAGGACTGAATCTTTTTGCCACCTACAACCTGGTTCAACAACGGAGCCTGTGTGTCGACCCCTTTGAACAAAGGGGCCTGATCGAGTTGCGGTAAAATGGAAAAAATCCAGGTGCTATTTCTGGCCATACTTGCGGCCGGAGACTGATTTGTCCGATCCGCGTTGTAGATGTCTCCTGGGAATGACTTGGCTGTCTCTTCGTAAGTGTGAATTGCCAGTCCGATCTGCTTGAGGTTGCCTTTGCACTGAGAGCGGCGTGCCGCTTCGCGAGCCTGTTGCACGGCTGGCAACAGCAGCGCAATCAAAATGGCAATAATCGCGATGACCACTAAAAGTTCGATCAGAGTAAAGCCCCGACGGCGAGCAATTAGCATGATCCAAAATTCTCCATGAATTGAGTTTGAACCTCTGGCACAAGCCACTCACAAAGCGCTGCGGTGGCCGCTTGGAACATTGACCGCGCCGTGGTAGACAAAGGCGATCAAAGCACCATCGATGATCTTGTTGAAAGTCGTACTTTGCGAATTTTTCGCTCCATTTTCTAAAGACAACCTGAAGCCCCAATGTTTGTAAGGTCACGGCAGGTGCCCATGTCCGCCGCTATTTTCTTGGGGTATCGCAATTTGGGGAACCATTGTCAGGCCGATCGCCTCGGCAGCGCAACCACGGCGTTGAGAACGAGTGAGGCCCGCTCGTTTCGGTGATTTTTTCAGAATCATTATTGCGGGACGATCATTACGGAGATGGTTTCTCTGAGCGACTCGACTCTCTCAGGCATTGAGTGAAGACGAATCGTTTTTACTGGCAGCATGATGATTTTCGACAGCGGTAGTTACATTTTGAACGGACGTCACCAACCACATTCGTTTGATGGAACTTCGAGCCATGCGTCAAAATCAGCCGTCCCTACAGTTCACTCGCCGCGACCTCGTCTCGGCCGCTGGTGTTGCTGCCGCTGGGATTGCGTTCGTCAATCATGCCGTCGCCGACGAGAAGACTCCCGGCACGCAGGTTGGCGACCGGACCTCGACCATCCGCATCACCGCGCTCAAAACCTACTGGGTCGGACCGATCGTCTACGTCAAGATCGCGACGAATCACGGCATCACCGGCTGGGGCGATCTCAAAGGAGTCGATCCGCGCGTCTCGAAGCCGTTGGCCGAGTCACTGTTTGAGCTGCTCAACGGCGAGAACCCGACGCGCGTCGAATACCTCTGGCAGAAGCTGTTTCGTGCTCATCGCAACATGCGCGGCGGAGCGTTGATGGTTCACACGCTCGCGGCGATCGACATGGCCTTGTGGGACATCACTGGCAAGCTGTGGCAGGTGCCGATCTATCGGTTGCTCGGCGGGCCGACACGCGATCGCATTCGCGTGTATCACACGCCGAAGGCTCAGAAGGTGCCACCGCACGGGATCTACGAGCACTCCGGCAATCCGTCCGACATCGACAACATGGTCAAGGCGATCAAAGCCGCTCGCGAGAAAGTCGGACCGGATGGAGCGGTGATGTTCGACGCGCACTCGGCCGTGCCGCCGGCGACGCTGATTCAGTTGGCGGCGAAGCTCGAACCCTACGACCTGCTGTTCATCGAAGAGCCAGCCGTCCCTGGCAATATCGAAACCTTCAAGCGGCTCAAGCAGCACATCAACATCCCGCTGGCGACCGGCGAACGTGACCGCACGATCTGGGGAATGATCCCGTATCTGCAAGAGGGCTGCATCGACATCCTGCAACCTGACTGCTGTCACACGGGCGGCATCAGCCAGATGAAAAAGATCGCGACGCTCGCGGAGGCATACTTCGTCCCGATCGCTCCGCATTGCACGGCGACGTTCCTGGGGATCGCGGCCAGTCTGCACGTCGTGTCGTCGATCCCGTTCTTTCTGATCCACGAGTTTTACCCGACAAACGCCGGCTTCAACGTGCCAGGTGTGACTCGCATGGCGTTCGAGTACGACAAAGACGGCTACATCGGCTTGCCTCCGGGACCGGGCCTCGGCGTGGAAGTGGACGAAGCCAAGCTCATCGAAGAATCGAAGAAGCCGCAGACTTACAAGTGGCCGGGAGCGAAACTGAAGGACGGCTCGATCGCGGACTATTGAGAATTGGTTCGCCGCGAAATTGCACGCCCGATCCAAATGACGTCTTGCAGAACTTCGTGACAAGCGGACCATCGACCAAGGCCTTCGAGTTTGGCATAGTGCTGTCATCTTCGCCGTCGTTGGAAATGCTTTCCAGGAACCGACACCGTGCGTCACGAACCGCCTGACCACTGGAAAGCGATCACCGGCCTGTCTGGGTGGTTTCAAATCGGCTGTCCCCAGTCGTGGCAGGTGCAAGTCTTCGAGGGTGTCACGCACATCATGCTGCCGGAGCAAGCCGGCATCGTTTCGATTCGCTGCGTCTGGGGCGATTCCCCCGCGCTGGAAAATGCGATTGAGTTCGACCGGCTCTTCCCGCGACGACGCAAGATGCGCCGCATTCATCCGCTGAGACTGCCGCAACCGTCCGCCGGATGGGAAGGCGACGCGGTGCTCGATCCGCCGCAGTCGTGGTGGCGGCGCTGGTTCACGCGAGCCAAGTGGCATCGTTGGAAAGCCTGGGCCATCGAATGGCCGAGCATGATGCTGCTGGCGACATTCGTCGAACGAGGCGACCGGCCGCACGATCCGGAAACAGACACGCTCGTCCGCATGGTGCTCAACACACTCGAAGCTCCCGACTTGATCGCCGATCCGCCGCAACTGTTCGCCGCCCGCGCACTCAAATTGGCCCGCGATAAATTTCCGCTGCTCGAATGCGAGCAAACCGGCGAGTTCCAACTGCGGCTCGGCAAGTCGAACGTGAACCTGTTCAACTTTTATCGCTCGTACGTGCAGTCGCCCGATCGCTTCGAGAAGATCTTGCTGCCGGCCCTGACCACCGTCGTGCAAGTACAAGAGTGGGGCGAAGAGCAAACCACACCGTCACTCGATTCCGTCCGCGACCGCATCATGCCGATGCTGTACCCGGAGAAGGTTTGGAAACAGAACTTCGCGAACTTCGTCGGCGAGCCATGGGTCGCGAACTTGATGATCCTGTACGTCGTCGATGAAGCCCAAGCCTACTGGTACATCCGCAACGAACTGCTGGAGAAGTGGCATCTCACTGCCGAGCAACTTCACGAACTGGCGCTGAGCAACCTCGACCGCTACTTCGACGAGCACCCGTCCGAGATGATGCTCACCGGCCAAGAGGATGGCCCCAAGTTGCTGATGCCGCACAAACCAGACGCCTACAACACGTCCCGCTTGCTCAGCCAAGCGTTCCACGAAAAAGTCCGCGACGTGCTCGGCACCGAGTTCGCCGTCGGCATCCCCAACCGCGACTTCTTCGTCGCACTGAGCACCGACGTCCCCGACATGGTCAACCACATCCGCGACCGAGTCCGCGAAGATTTTTTGCAGATGGATCACCCGCTGACCGACAAACTTTTGCTGGTCAGTCAGGATGGCGTCAGTGAATTGCCATAGTCCTTCGCCGTTAAAACGCACGGCTGAATTTGGCACAAACCCCACCGAGACAAGCTCGGCGGAATTTTGTGGCTGTCCCCCATGTGGGCACAAAACGGCTCACACCAGCGTCGATTCGCAGACGCCGTTCATCAGCCAGTGATCGACGTCGGAGAGCATCTTCGGCGTCGGCGATTCGCTGGAGTCATACGCTCGCAGCACAGCTTGGACTCCGAAGGAACGCAGCAGGCGGCCGAGGCTCGTGACGTCCGGCATTGAGCAACGGGTGTCGCGCACACCGGCACTCAGGAAGACTCGCTTGCCGCGCAGTTCGTCGTAGTTCGCGAGGGCCGATTCGAGTTTCGCGTTTCTGACGCCGAATGCCAGCGCGCCGGAGAACCATTCGGGGCGTCGGAGCAACATTCGCAATGCGACCGAGGCTTGATCGCCGAAGCCGGCGAGGAAAATCCGTTCGCTGTGGACGTGGAATTCGCGTCGCATCTGCGGCACAACGTCCTTCAACGTCTCCAGCAAACCATCGAGCGGATCGAGACTTCCCGCCGGTGACATCGAACCGGACGCGAAGCGGTTCGTCGGAGTCAGCCCTTCGACCGCGAGCCCCAAATAATTCTGTGGGCTGATTCGCGGAATCAGGTCGAGCAACTCGCGAGCGGTCCATTCGGCGTCGTGCAGCCAAACGATGAGCGGGTAGGCGTAGTTCGGCTCGTAGTGCGAAGGCAGATACACCGGCGATTCATCCGGTAGCGCGAAGTGTCCCCACGGCGAGTCCGTACCGGCGACCGCGAGTTCCATCGCAGAATCCAGTTCAGCAACTGGTTCGCTCGGCGCGGCATGATTGGCAGGCACGAGCGTGTCCCACGGCTTGCGTTGGTACAGGTCCATCGACGGTGACTCGTGCGGCGCGAACCAGCGGCCTTTCCACGGATTGTCGGCATGGTCGGTCATTCGCTGGTCCCTCCTGCGGCAGTCACAAAACTCGGCGACAAAGAACCGTCACGCGACGTGAAGAACGGCACGTCCTCGGATTGCGCCACCTCGGTCATCGGAAAAAATTTGCCGGGACACGCCGTCGACTTCACGTCACGATGCCCGACCACTTGGCTGCTCTTGAGCCCGTATTCCTTTTTCAGCACTCCGACCAATCGCTTGATCGACGCCAATTGAGCGGTCGATGGCCGATGGTCCTGAAAATTTCCGACTAGACAGATGCCGATGCCATACTGGTTGTATTCGTCGTTGCCGGCGTGAGCACCCTGCATCTGCTGCTTCCAACGAAAGGTCGGTTCGATCTTGCCGTCGCTCATGCCGGTGCCGTTGCCGATCAAAAAGTGATAGCCAATCCCCTTCCACTTGTTGCCGTTCTTGTCCTTGCGATTGACGTGTTCAGCGTGAATCGTCTCGACGCTCCCCCCGGATGAGGCGGTGTGATGAATGACGATGTGCTTCCAATCGCGAGCCGCCACGCTGGGCTTCCAGGGGTTGCCGAAAATGGACGGCAGCGACGTCGATGGCAGTGGCATGATTTCGTGCGGTTCCGGCACCGCCGGACGTTGGCTGCCGTGCCAAACCGGAGGCGGAGATTGCACCACCGGCCGCTGGCAGCCACCGACGCCGAACCAGGAAATCGCAATGAAGCAGAGCATCCACGCACCGAACTTACGCACGCCGTCCTCCATGAACAGCAGGGCCAAAAAGTCGCGTTCAGACCACGTCTGACTCAGCGGTGCGAGACAGAAGACCTGTACGCAATGCTCGTCAGCCGGAAAGCGAGGCGGACTGTAGTTGTCCCGAAAAAGTGGGTCAACGTGAGGCTTTCGGATGTGACGCCTCTGCCGGTTGCGCGAGTCTCAACACCGCTCAAAACGCGTTAAACCGGAGCGGTCCTAGCGATTTCGCGGCACGTCCATCGGCCACGATTTGCCGCGTGTTTTGCCCAAATTTCCCAACCGCTGCGACCGACGCGAATTCAGCGATTTTCAGACAACTTCACTTGCCGACATCCAGTTCGTCAGATCGAAGCGAATCATTCCTTCGACGCCGACTTTGAGCCGCTACTGTCCGACGACTTCGAGGCTCCGCCATCCGACTTCGTCCCGGAATCCGACTTCGACGAGGCGGACTCGGAGGCCGATTTGTCCGCCTTCGCGGCGTCCTTGTACGACTTGCTGCGATAGTCGGTCAGATAGAACCCGGAGCCTTTGAAGATCAGCCCCGCTCCCGCCCCAATCAGCCGGCGAGCTTTCTTCTTCTTGCACTCGGGACACTTCTTCTCAGGTTCGGCCTTGATCGATTGAAACAGTTCCCATTTGTGTTTGCAGGCACCGCATTCGTAGTCGTAGGTTGGCATGATGGCAGGTGAGTCTCGCAGAGATATGGAATTTGCTGGAGGCATTCTGTCGCCACCAGCCCGCGCAAAATACGCGGAGACTCACCGATTGGGTAGCCTGAACCGCCCGCCTATCGCCCGCGATGCTTGTTGAGCGTCCGTTCGTAGAGGTCCAACATCCGCGGCAGCATTTTGTCGAGGCTGTAGTTTTCCTGGATCATGTGCATCCCCGCCTCGCCAAGATGGCGATACGCCGCCGGATCGTCGAGCACTTGCAGAGCAAGTTCGGTCAGCCGGTCCACGTCGAAGAAACCGCCGAGCAAACCGTTCTCGCCGTGACGGATCATCTCTTTGACCGGAGCCGTATCCGAGGCCAGCACCGTCGCGCCGCAGGCCAGTGAATTCATCAGCGACCAACTCAACACGAACGGAACCGTCAGGTAGATGTGCAGGTCGCCCATGCTGATGATGTCGGCGAGCTGATTCGGCTCGACGCGACCGGTGAAGATGAAGCGGCTGAGGTCGTAGTTGTCCTGCTTCAAAATGTGGTCGCGGTAACTCTCGGCATCGCTGATGCGCTGCATGTCGCCGCCGTAACAGACTCGGTCGGAGCCGACGCAGACGAAGACCACATCCTTGCGCGCATCACAAATTCGCTTGGCGACCTTCATGAAAACGTCGAATCCGCGCATCGACTCGAAGCCGCGCGAGACGTAGGTGACGATCCGTGTGCCGGGTGGGATCACGCGGTCGCCAATCTGACGTGGAACTTTCCGGCGGTGCCAGACGTTGGTGTCGATGCCATCGAAGATCGCGTCGATCTTCGGTTGGTACTCGACGGGAAACAGGCTCTTCTGCCACTGCGTCGGCGAATACCCGGCCGCGCACGTTTGCAGGTCGAGCAGGATCATCGCGTTTCGCGTGCGTGAGCGCAGCAGGTCCAACTCTTTGACGGGAATCTCCGGGCGGAAGTCGAGGTCCGAGTTGCGGCCGTGGTAGTAGTACTCGAAGTAATTGATGATCGGGCAGTCGTAGAGGTCGGCCAGAAACGTCGTCGATCCGAAACCGCTGTGGCCGACGACGAGGTCCGGCTTCACTTCGGGATGCGCCTTCATCGTTTCGTAGACACCGTGCGTGTGCCAGACGCAGTTCTCGAACGTGCGACTGCAATAGTGAACCGTCTTGGTCGCGCCGCCGGTCAGCTTGTACTGAAACCGTTGAATACCATCGAACACGCCTGACGGCAGCTCGCACACGAAGGAGCAACGGAAGCCGTGCTTTTTGATGAGATAGCTGGCAATGTGTCCGAACTGAGCGGGAAAGTTTTTGTGGACGAAGAGGACGTGCATGAGATCACTCCTTGGATGGTCTTGGCCTGACTCTGTGACCTCTGTGTCGCGGAGAAGGCGGACATTGGCAAAACACAACCGCCTCGTCGAGATGAATTCGGCGAGGCGGTGGATGAGCTATGGTGTGAATTACGCGGCAGCCTTCTTGGCCAAGAATCGCGTCGTGGCCGGCATGTCGTCGGCGGTCTTACGAAGCGCGTCGAACTTCAAAACCGACAACCCTTCGCCTTCGAGGTGTTTCGAGTTGCTGTAGATCGGATCTCGCCAGTTCGGGACGTGGCCGCCCTGAACGGCATCGACCATCTCTCGAACTCCATCGACCAAGTCGATCGAGGCTCGAAAGCCAAGCGTGCGGCGAATTTTCGAGAAATTCACGCGGTAGTTGCGAGCGTCGTCGCCGTTGCGAACCTCCTCGACTTCGATCCCCGGACAGGATTGGGCGACGATTTGACCGAGTTGCGTCAGCGTGTAATTCTGGCTTTCGTCACCGACATTGAAGATGTGGCCGCCGACTTTTGCGAGCGGAGCTTCCAGCGTCAGCACGCACGCACGCGCGATGTCTCGCGTGTGAACGAACGGCCGCCACTGCTCGCCGTTGAAGACGCGAATCTTTTTGTCGGTCACGGCTTGAGCGCTGAAGAGATTCGCGACGAGATCGAATCGCGGGCGATGCGACCAGCCGTAGGCGGTCGCAAATCGCAGAATCGTCGGTTTAAAATCGGCATCGGCCGTGTCGAGCAACGCGCGTTCGGCGTCGATCTTGGTCGTCGCGTACAGCGAGACCGGATTCAGCGGCGAGTCCTCGGACATGATGTCTTCCGAATCGCCGTAGACGCTGCACGTCGAAGCGAACACGAACTTCGTGACGCCATTCGCCTTTGCCAGTTGAGCCATCATCTTCGCTGCGGCGTAGTTCACGGTGATGGTCGTCTCGCGATCGAGAGCACAGGCCGGATCACCGACAATCGCCGCAAGATGACAAACCGCATCCATGCCTCGCAGCGCGCGAGCTGCGTCCTCGATGTTGCGGAAGTCACCCTTCATCACTTCCAGCCGAGGATGCTCGATCACATCCGCCAGCGATTTCGTGCCGAAGAGTTCAAGGTCAAGAACTCGCACGCGATAGCCCGTATCGAGTAATTGCCGAGTCAGAATCGAACCGATGTAACCCGCTCCGCCGACGACGAGAACGTCTTCGAGTTTCGTATTGGCGGCTTCACCGCGCAGGACGACTCGGAAGTGTTCGCCGACTTTCATGCGCGAGTACCGCACGCACGCGACGACCGCACAGAGCAGCGTCCAAGCGGGCAGGCCGACTTCCAGTGTCTGCTGTGGTTTGTTGAACGCGAACGCGCCCAAGGCCAGGTGAGCGATCAGGCCGATTCCGCACGCGAACGCAATCGCCGTCATTCGCTGTTGAACTCGCGAGAACGGGACCGGTTTGTACACACGAGTCAAAGCGAACAGCACGACCGTCGAAAAGCCGAACCAGCCAGCGTTCATCAAGTACGTGGCGTTGACGCGGTCGAACAGCGCTCCGATGGGATTGTCCCAACTCAGACCGCCCATGACCGCCAACCGCACGACCGCTGCCATCACCAGCACGACGTTCGCGGCCACAAAATCGACGAATACGCGTACCGCCAACTTGTCCGACGTCAGCGAACCAAAAAGTTGTGTCCAGGCTCGCTCGAACAGCTTGCGAGTTCCCGGCACCGTGACGGGCTGAAAGATCTGCAGCGGCATTTCGCTGTTCTTCAGACCCGGTTGCATCACGCATCCTTGCGACATCGTCTGCTCCTTCACCGATTGCGTCTGCGTTGAGAAGCAGGCCCGACGTGATGCGACGAACCGAGAACGCTTCCCTGCAGGCGAGACTTCGCCTATCAGCTTCTTCGGACGCCGCCCGTCGAGAAGATGAGCAAACTTTGACGGTCACGCGGAGGATTGCGATTCCGCGAACTGTGCCAGCGCGGCATGCGAGCAGCAGAGATTGCCGGAGGATGAGCACTCCGGCCCGCTCAACTCTTTTCAACGATCGGGACGGCAAGAGTGCCCGTCCTCCGAACTACGCGGCGCGGGCCAGCGGCATCGACGACCGCAGCGTCGCGTGCGACATGACTTTCGCAACCGCGTGAGCGGTGTCGAGCATGTCTGGTTCACTGAGCGTCGGATGGACGACGAACATCAGACTCGTGTCACCCAACTGCCGTGCGTTCGGCAGACGCTTTGCCGGTTTGAGGCCGATCGCATCGAACGCCGCTTCCTGATAAATCTCGCAACAGATGCCACTACCGCACGGGATGCCTTCTTTCTGCAATGCCTTCACGATCGAGTCGCGAGTCCAACCGGCTTGCAGTTGCTCCGGCCGAACAAAGGCGTAGTGCTTGTAATAGCTGTGACAGCAATCCCTGTCGGGCGTCTCGGTGCGGATGCCGTTGATGCGTGACAACGCGCCGTCCAGAGTGGCTGCGTTGCGGCGACGGGCCTGCACCCAATTCGGTAACTCGCGCAGAGCGCAACGGCCGATCGCCGCCTGAATTTCGGTCATGCGCCAGTTCGTACCCAGCGACTCGTGAGTCCATTTGAAGATCGTCGGATGCTCGCGGTTGTAGACGGCGTCCCAATCTTTGCCGTGGTCTTTGTAGCTCCAGGCGCGGCCCCAGAGATCTTTGCGATTCGTGACGAGCATTCCTCCTTCGCCACCGGTCGTGATGATCTTGTCCTGGCAAAACGAGAACGCACCCATGTGTCCGATCGATCCAACCGGTTGACCTTTGTAGGTCGCTCCGTGGGCCTGTGCGCAGTCCTCAATCACGAACAGTCCACGATCGTGCGCGAGGTCCATGATCGAGTCCATGTCACACGGCCAACCGGCGATGTGGACCGGGATGATCGCTTTCGTGTTCGGTGTGAGCGCGGCCTCGATGGTCTCGGCCGAGAGATTGCCGCTGACTGGATCAACGTCGGCAAAGATTGGCCGAGCACCTCGTGCCCAAACGGCGCTGGCGGTCGCGATGAACGTGCGCGGCGGGACGATGACGTCGTCTCCCGGCCCAATCCCCAAGGCGTGCAACGCCAACTCAATCGCCAGCGTGCCGTTCGCCAGCGAGATCGCGTGGTCGCAATCGACAGCGGTGGCGAACTCCGTCTCGAATTGCCGGCATTCCTGTCCGGTCCAGTAATTCACTTTGCCGGACTTCAGCACCGACTGCACGGCATCGCATTGAGCTTCGTCAAAGACTGGCCACGGCGCGAATGGTTTTCGGCGAACGGACAACCCGCCGTCCGTGGCGAGGAGATCGAGAGACATGTCGGAATCCTTTCCGAGAGCTGATCGGAAATCTCAAATCGAGGATTTCAAATCTAGAATCACATCGACCACCGCAGCATCGTCGCGCCCCAGGAGTAGCCGACGCCGAAGCCGACCAGCATGACGCGGTCGCCCGTTTTAAGCCGGCCGGCTTTGTGGGCTTCCTTCAAGGCGATCGGGATCGTGGACGAGACCGTGTTGCCACAGTGGCTCATGGAGACAAAAAAACGTTCAGGCGGGATTTCAATTTTGTCCCGCAGGTGCCGCAGCATGTACTCGTTGGCTTGATGGAAGACGAACAGATCGACGTCGTCGAAGGTGATGCCGGTTCGATTGCAAATGCCGGCAACCAATTCGGGCACGGCGTCGAGCGTGAACAGGAAAATCTCCGGGCCGTTCATGTAGAGCGTCGGAGGGACCAGGACATGCTCGTCGGCGTCTTCATCGCCGCCACCGCTGGCAAACCCGGCGACCGGTTTGCGCATCCCGCCAGTTTGGACGATGAGGTTCTTGGCCCCCTTGCCGTCGGTCCCGTAGACGAACGGACCGATCGCGGGAGCTTCCGGGCTGTGCGAGTCCTGAGCGGTAATCAACGTCGCGGCCGAGGCGTCGCCGAACAGAGCGCGCACGGACATGTCTGTCGGCGTGATGAATTTCGTGTACGTCTCGGCGGTGACGACCAGCACGTTGGTGGCTTGACCGGTTTCGATCAGCCCCTTGGCCATGCCAAGGCCGTAGATGAATCCTGAGCAGCCGAGGTTGAAATCCAGAGCACCGCAACTGGTCCGTAGACCGAGGCGATTTTGCAGCAGGCAGGCCGTGGTCGGCAGGAAATAATCGGGCGTCTGCGTGCAGAGCATCAAATAGTCGATGTCTTCCGGCTTGCAAGCTCCTGACTCGAACAGCTTCGTGACCGCTTTGACGGCGAGATCGGACGACAGCTCCTCTTCTTCGGAGATGCGGCGTTCTTCGATGCCGGTCTTGTTTTGGATCTTTTGCGGCGACCAGTTGGGCGCAATGACACACAACTGCGGATTGTCCAGAACCCGCGGCGGAAGGTAGTACTCGATGGCCTTGAGAGTCGCCTGCATGGATGTCATTTCTTGACGGGAACCAATCTCGCCGTGCGGAACCGCCGATGAGAAAATTAACTGCGGGACAGGATAGTCGCCGCCCCTTTCATGCCGCCATCTTCGCGGGTTTTTGCTCGGCGGCAACTTCCTCCATCAAGTCCTCGACCGTGTGACAGCGGAGGATCGTGCCGGGGGCGATGCGGACTCCGAAGTCATCGTCGAGCATCGCGATCAGGCCGATGAAGGTCATCGAACTCCAGCCGGGAATATCCTGCAACACCGAGTATTTTTGGATCGTACCGGCGCTGACATCAAACAACTCGTGCAGCGCGGCGAGAAATTGAGTCGCATTCATAGTCTCTCCATCTCATCGCTCGGCGCGGGTCTCCTGACCCCACCACTGACCTGACCGAAGGTCTCCAAGGGGCGCGGCTTGTACCAAAGGCCCGCGAACCCAGCAACACAAGTTCGCTCGCTGGTGCAGGCGAGACGCTCGTACCACAATGCGTCCCCTTTTGCGGAGACTGCAGCATGTTGATCGGGTATGTCAGCGACGAGCGCTACGTCGCGGTGTCGGAGGTGCTGCTGGAGTTCGTCAACCAGCAAGGCAAGTCTTGGGAGACACGCTCGCGAGCGAGCGGTTCCGTGCATCTCGATCTGCCCAGCGGCGAGTACGTCGTCGCGCTGCAACGACTCGGCTTCGGGGGCAAGCGAGTGCGGTTGACTCTGCCGCCGAAGCAGCCGCATCACTTTCGACTGCTGTCGGACGGACTGCTCGGCTACGCCTGGCCGAAGTGCGTGCGTTCGGGCGAGCAAGCCGAGTTCCGCGTCCATTCGGTCGAGTGCTTTCACCTGGAACTCTGGCGATACGGCTGGACGAAAGAGCGCGTCTGCGGTCTCGGCTGGCACGACGAGCATGGCCCGCGAGCGATGATGCAAGTCACCCCCGACGGCGACTACACGCAAACCGGCGTCGAGTGGAACAAGGTCGGCTATGCCAGTCCGGCTCACACGCAGTTCGTGACCGCTCCGCAGAAGTCGGGGCTGTACTACTTCCACGCGACTACCGCCTCAGGCCGAGCGTTCGCGTTTCCGTGGGTGGTCGCCCCGGCCAAGCCGACCGCGGCGGTGGCGGTGCTCGCCTCGAACATCACCTGGAATTGCTACAACAATTTCGGAGGCCGCAGCAACTACATCCACGCGAACGCGCTGCCGGACGTGCCAGTTGTCAACTCGCGGCAAGAGATCGCTCGCTACATCGACCCGAAGTTTCAGACGTGGGGCTGGAACGACTACGTCCCGCTGTCGTTCGAGCGGCCGGAGCCAATCAACGACATCGCCTTTTCCGAGCAGATCACCGATCCGATCGAAGGCCGCGCCGCGTGTCACATCGCTCCGGCCGAATGGCGACTGCTCGGCTGGATGGAGCGAGAGGGATTCGCGTACGACTTTTACTCCGAGACGCAGCTTCATGACGGGGTGCTCGATCTGTCGCAGTACAAAGTGCTGATCATCAGCACGCACCCGGAATATTGGACGCGGACGATGTACGACCGAGTCAAACAGTGGGTCTTCCACGAGGGAGGCCGGCTGATGTACCTCGGCGGCAACGGCGTGAACTGCGAAGTCACGCTGCACGACAACGACACGATGACCGTCCACAACGGCACGATGACCAGCTTGTGGCCCGAAGGGATCGGAGCCGAAAGCCGGCTCGGCAAGCGGCACGAATCCGAAGCGAATCTACTGGGCGTCGTGTTCACGCCAAGTGGAATCATGACCGGCGCGCCGTACCGAGTGATCGATGACACGCACTGGTGCTTCGAGGGGACGGGCCTGAAGAACGGCGACACGTTCGGCGAGAAGAGCCTGCATCGCCGCTGCCCCGGTGGAGCCTCCGGCCACGAGACCGACAAGATCTCAGCGAGTTCTCCGAAGGGAACACGACTGCTCGCGAAGGGGCTCAACCCCGACGACGGCGGTGCGGAGATGTCGATCTTCGACACCGAGTCCGGCGGCGGCACGTTCTCGGCCGGTTCAATCTGCTGGCCCAGCAGCATTCCGATCGACAATCACGTTTCGCAAATCACGGCCAACGTGCTGCGGAAGTTTCTGACGTAGCCCTGTCGTTCCGCGACAGGAAAGCCGACGGAGGCAAGACGTGCGGGGACGCCGAGAACCGATGCCAGCCAAAATGAAATCCAGCAGTCCAGTCGCAGAGCGACAGGGCGACATCGACGCGAACTGGCTGCACCGCTTGCGAGTGGCACTGCGTCGCTGGCACGTCGGCAACGGACGCGACTTGCCGTGGCGGAATTGTCGCGATCCGTACAAAGTCTGGATCAGCGAGATCATGCTGCAACAGACAACCGTCGCTGCCGTGAAGCCGTACTTCGAGCGGTTCTTGAAACGCTTTCCGAACATCGCCGCGCTGGCCGCAGCGGACGAAGCGGACGTGCTGCGATTGTGGGAAGGACTCGGCTACTACAGCCGCGCTCGCAATCTGCGGAAAGGGGCGCAGGCGATCGTCGCGAACGGCGGCGTGTTCCCGGATTCAGTCGAGGAACTGCTGCCGTTGCCGGGCATCGGCCGATACACCGCCGGAGCGATCGTGTCGTTCGCGTTTGATCGTCCGGCTCCGATCCTCGAAGCGAACACGCTGCGGCTGTACTGCCGGCTGCTCGGATTTCGCGACGACCCGCGTTCGGCGGCCGGCCAACGAGTGCTGTGGTCGTTCGCCGAGCAACTCGTCCCGACGAAATCGCCCGGCGAGTTCAATCAAGCGTTGATGGACCTCGGCGCAACCGTCTGCACGCCGACCGAACCGCACTGCGATGAGTGCCCCGTCGCGTCGTACTGCCGCGCGCTGGCCGAGCAGGCTCAGAGCAAGATCCCCGCCGCGAAGCGCCGTCCTGAAATCACCGAAACGCGAGAAGCGTACGTCGCGATCGAATCCGCCGGCCGCTTTCTGATCTACCGCCGCCCCGAAGGCCAACGCTGGGCTGGCCTGTGGGACTTCCCTCGCTTCGAACTGGACGTGTCGGCGACAAAGTTCGAACGCAAGACGCGCTCACACCTCGAAGGACGAATCGCCACAGACTTTGGCCCGCGAGTTTCGATCACCGAACGGCTGGCTCAATTCAAACACAGCGTCACACGGTTCCGCATCACACTCGACTGCTGGCTGGCTGAGACGAACGAGCACAACGATCTGACCACGACACATCCGACCGAATGGGTCGCACCGTCCGAGTTCGCCAATTTTCCGTTCTCAACGACCGGGCGACAACTGGCGGAGTTGCTTGTTCGTGGTGGATGCGTCTCGCATCCGACCGACACGAGACGCGTTGGCCACGTCACTCGATCGGTGCGGCGATCTTCAACGACTCGCCCAAAGTCTTGAGCGCGGCGGCGTGGTCGCGGTGGATCGGGATGCCCTCAACTCGCCAGCGTGCGGCACGTTCCCATTCGAGTTCGCCCGGCAAACGAACTTTGTCAAAACCCTCGGCCGGCGCGAGAGCGCGAATTTCCGTCGACGCACTGCCGAGTCGCGAATGAAACTTTTCGATGTCGCCAAACTTCGTCGGGTCGATCGCGTAGAAGAAATGCTCGGACCCTTCGAGGTACGGATCGCGTTTCTTGTGAATCGGCATTCGGCTGCCGACCAGCGGTCCGGCCAGCACTGAGCACATGAATGCCAAGCCGAACCCGCGTGCTCCGGATGCCGGCAGCAATGTCTTCACGGCTTTCGGATCGGTCGTCGGTTGGCCCTGCTCGTCCAATGCCCAGCCTTCGGGAAGCGGCAGGCCGTACAACTTGCGAGATTCGACTTTGCCCCACGATGCCTCGGCACACGCCATGTCGAGCACGAACGGCGGAGCATCCAGGCTCGGCACGCCCCACGCGAACGCGTTGTTCGCGACAGCGGCTTGCTGGCTGCCATAGGCCGCGACCGTTGGGTACGCCGTGCTGGTTGTGCTGTACCCGATGCAGCCCGCGTTAACGGCCAGCATCACGTAGGCCGAAGCTGCTCCGTAATGCTGGCTGCGAGAGACCGCGACGGTGCCAGTGCCGACTTCCTTGGCCTTCTTGATCGCCAGCAGCATCGCCTTGGTCGAGACAACGTGCCCCATGCCCTTGTTGCCATCGAGGACCGCCATCGCGGGAGTGTCGCAGACGGTCGTGATGCTGGCTCGCGGGTCGATGTTGCCCTCGTCCATTGCCTTGATGTACCGCGGCAACGCGCGGCTGCCGTGCGAGTGAATGCCGCGTACGTCGGCATCGACCAGTCGGTCGGCACACATCTCGGCTTCGACGGCGAACATCCCCTTTTTGACCAGCAGCTTCACGATCCAGTCGCGCAGCGCGGCAGCTTGCACGACAACTTCTTGGCTGGCATCGCGTGGAATATCGGGAGTGGTCGTGGTCATGAGTCAGCTCCGTGGTGCGGGTTCAAGGTGTTGAGATTATTGAGCGAGCGTCGTGAATCGCCAAATCGCAGTCATCGAATCATCTTTCGTTCGACCGCTTCGGCTCGATGCCGAGCACGCCGTACTCGAAGCGTGTCCGTCCGGCAGCCTCAAGCTGCATCCGCTCGATCGCCAGGGGCAAGCCGGTCAGAGCGGCCTCGTAGATCGGGGCGGTCACATCGCCGTAGGTCAGCAGCACCAGGACGAGGTTTTTGGATTCTTTGCGAGTCCGAAAGCTGGCCAGCTTCGTCGCGAAAGCGGCGGGGGTCTCGGCACGAAATTCCGTTTGCTCGCCCGGTGTCTTGAGCGTCGTGAGGCCGGAATCGGCGACATGCAGTTCCCAGACTTCGCAGCGTTTTCGAATCTCGTTGAACGTCATCAAATGCTTGACGATCTCTTGCCCGCGCCGGCCCTTGAGTCTCCGAAACTCTTCCTGGATCGCGGCGATCTCTTCCTCGCTCGGTGGATCGTCGTCCGTGAAGCGTTGTCGCAAAAGTTTCGCGACGGTCTCGTCGGGCAAGTTGAACAGTTCGGACGCAAGTTGCCCCACGAGATCACGCTGGTTGAGCGCCTTGTCGGCGATCAACTCGGCTTCGCGGCGTTCCTCGGCGAGAGTCGCTCGCGTCACTTCGACTTCCGAAATGGCCTGCGCCGCACGAGCCTCTTCATGCTGCGTCTGATCGCGCATCGCCAAAAATTGCGCGAAGATGACGATGAGCATCAAGTCGAGCATCGGCATGAGATTCAGCGTGACTTTGCGGCGAGCGGTCTTCATCGCGAACTCCGAATTGGTCGGGGAGTTTGCCGCGTTTGCTCAAGTCAGGGCAAGAGCGATCCGTCACCCCACGTCCGCTTGCGACCATTGCCCGTCGATGCTGCGCCACAAGCCGGGACGCGGATTTTTGTCTTGCAGATCGGCTGGCAGGCGATGCTGGCGGACACCGTCGTAGCATTGCAGCATGGCGAAGCGACGCATCGACGCTGGAATGCCAACCGCCGTGAAGCCGGGATGTCCGGTGGCCGGGAACGGACCGCCGTGATTCATCGCGGGGCTGACGGCGACTCCGGTCGGCATCTTGTCGTTGATCAGCCGGCCAACGCGGACTCGCAGCGCCGGTTCGATGCGCGAATACAGCGCATCGTCTTGGCCGCTCGTGTCGCTGTAGATCGCTCCGGTCAGGTTCCCTTCGAGCGTTTCGAGGATCGTCAGCAATTGAGCTTCGTCTTTCGCGATGACAAACAACGAGCTGTTGCCGAAGGCTTCGGTCTGCATCACGTGCGCGTTCGCCAGGAACTTGTCGCCCGAAGCGCGCAGCAGCGTGTTGCGGAATGAGAATCCGTTGCCGCCACCTGCCTGTCCTCCGGCGAGCACTTCGGCTCCGGCGCTGACGATCGCCTGAATGCCGGACTCGAAGTTGCGCAGCACCCCTTCGCTGAGCATCGTGCCGATGGGAGCGGATTCAAACTTCGCTCGCACCGCGTTGACGAACGCTTCGGTTTGCGGACCAGCCAGCAGCAGCACGAGGCCGGGGTTCGTGCAGAACTGTCCGGTTCCCATCAGGCAACTGGTCGTGAACTCGGCCGCGAGTTCGTCCGAGCGTTCCGCCAGCGCGCCGGGCAGCACGCAGATCGGATTAATACTGGACAGTTCCAGGTACATCGGCTTGCCGACGCGATCGGCCGCTTCCTTCAGCACAAGTCCGGTCGCGCGAGCACCGGTGTAACCGCTGGCTCCGATTGCCGGATGCGAAACCAATCGGCAGCCATCCTCGTGACTCGTGCGATAAATCAATTGCACGAATGCCGGCGGCAGCCCGACTTCTTTGACGGCATCAAACGCCTCTTCAGCGAACAGTCGCGTCGTGCTCGGATGCGACGAGTGCCCCTTGGCAATCACTGGATTGCCGGCAGCGATTGCGGCCGCGAAGTCGCCTCCCGCCGCGCTGTTGAACGCGTAGGGAAAATTGTTCGGCCCGAAGACGACGACCGGTCCGATCGCCGCCAATCGGCTGCGGA
The DNA here is from genome assembly GCA_003669125.1 of Planctomycetota bacterium. Lineage (GTDB taxonomy): Bacteria > Planctomycetota > Planctomycetia > Planctomycetales > Planctomycetaceae > SXKJ01. The sequence goes on along the minus strand of QWQF01000155.1, from coordinate 2,876 downwards.
TGTTGTTCTTCGAGTCAATCGTCGGTACCGACCAGCCGCCATTGCGAGCCGCCGCGGCGGCTTGTCGAAGTTGATTCGTCGTGCGCGGCAATTCGGCGATTTTCAATCGCGGCTCGACCGGCAATCCGGTCTCTTGGTTGGCGGTCGCGATGAACTCACCCGAACGAGCGTCGATGCGTTCGGCGAAGCACTCCAGAAATTTCGCGAAGACTTCGCCCGGAACGTCGCGAACTTCTCGCGCGGCGCGCGCGGCGGCGAGGATCGCTTGTTCAACCTCGGCCCACGGGCTGACGGGATACTCGCGCGGCAGCGGCAATCGGGTCGCCGGATTGACGGACTGAAATATCTGCGAACCGGACGACACTCGCCACTTGCCGTCGATCAACACACGTTCGACGCTCATTAAAGACGACTTTTGGGGATTCATTGAAAGCAGACCTCTGAGATGGAGACGACGATTCGGAGGGAGTCTAGTGGCGGCCGGTGAATTGAGGGAGCGAGGGCGTCAGGAGTGACGAGGTGACGGGCTTTGCGAAACCAAGTCACCTCCTCACCTTGTCATCGTCCACCTCACGGCCAATCCACCCCGCCGGGATTCCACGGATGGCAACGGGCGATGCGACCGATCCCGCGCCACGAGCCACGCACCGCTCCGTATTTGCGGATGGCGAGAATAAAATACTCGCTGCACGTCGGGTGGAAGCGGCACTGGCGGCCAATGATGTGACTCAGTGTGAGCTGATACAGCCGGACGAACGCAATCAGCAACCAACTCGGAATCATCGTCATGCGGCGCAGCCAGATCATGACGCACCTCCGGCGATCGAATCCCCGCCTGTGGCCGACTCTGCTTGCTGTTCACGGCTGCGTGCCGCCAGTTTCCTCGCAGCACGTTTCGCCAGTGAGATCAGCGACTGCCGCAAGGCATCCAGCTTGAGCGGCGTGTCCGCTCGTGGTTGCACGACGAGGTCCAAGCCCATCGGCAGGTCCGCTCGCGACTGGCGAAAGACTTCGCGCAGCCGACGCTTGAGCCGGTTGCGACACACCGCATTGCCGCAGCGTTTTGACACAGCAAGCCCCAGTCGCGACGTCGGACGATCATTCGGGAGCACAACCAGCGACAAGCACCCATCGCTGACTCGCACACCCCGTTCGTAGACCGCGGCAAAATCCAGACGGCTCCGGACACGCAGCATTTTGGGAAACTTCAGCGGATGTCGTGGCGAGTTCATCGGCGTTTCTCGCGGCTCGCCGGAGGAGGCGTGTCCAAGCCCTCGACCTCGCGGCGGTACTTCTCGCGGAGCAATTCCAGCTCATCGTATTTTGACTTCAACAGCGGCGATCGAGTCATCCGCCGCATACGACGCGCTCCAACCACGATCAAGGCCAACAGCGCGACGACACCCAGGACGCACACGACTATCGTAAAGATGGTCAGATTCGTCAGCTTGTCGACTTCCGAGAATTTGTCGGGAGTGATTCTCTTGCCTCTCGCTTTGTCATCGGTGGTCTCCAGTGGCGGTGACTGATCGGAAGCGAGTGGTGTGTCTCGGAGGACTGACGTCCCCCGCTCGACTTCGTCCGCAACCAAATCGTTGCTGACAGCCAAGCCGAGCAACAACAAGCTCAGCCAAATCGCGAGGCAGATCGTTCGCCGATGTTCGGTCATGGGACAACGTCCAACGGAGAGTTCAGGCATCATCGTCGCTGAAAAATTTCTCACCACAGACCGGCTCGTGGATTGTACGGTGCGGCGGCCGCGATCTGCTCGAACAATCGACGCGTGGCATCATCGAGCTTCGGCGGCAGCACCAATTTGATCACGACATACAGGTCACCGCGAGCACGAGTCTTCTGGTCTGGAACCCCTTTACCTCGCAACCGCAACTTTGCACCGCTGGACGTGCCGGGCGGGATCGTGACGACCATCGGCCCCTCGGCCAACGTCGGGATCTCGACCTTCGTCCCGAGCGCCGCCTCGCTGACGGTGAGCGGCACATCGATCAGCAGGTCTGATCCTTCGCGACGAAAATAAGAGTGCGAAGCAACCTTGATCGTGACCAACAAATCTCCTGCCGGCCCGCCACCGCGACCCGCTTGGCCCTGTCCTGCCAGGCGAATCACGCTACCGGTCGAGACTCCCGGCGGGATCTTCACGCTCAGCCGTTCATGCTTGCCAGCGCTGTCCAATTGCAGATCCTGCATGCCTCCCTCGGTCGCGACGACGAACGGGATTTCGATCTCCGCCTCGATGTTCGCCCCTTGCGCGGCTCGGCCACGACGTCCCGCCTGCTGCCCAAACGGCGAGCCACCCGCACCACCACCAAACATTCCGCCGAGCAAGTCACTCAGATCGACGTTGCCACCAAACATTTCTTGAAAGTCGACCGGCCCCGCGCCGCCTCGCCGCTGCCCCTGTTGAAACTGCGGCCCGTTCGGCCCAAATGCCGAACCGAACTGATCGTACTGTTGCCGCTTCGTCGCATCGCCGAGCACGTCCCACGCTTCTTGCACCTGCTTGAACTTCTCGGACGCGGAAGCATCGTTCGGCTTGCGGTCCGGATGATTCTCCCGCGACAGCTTTTTATACGCCTTGCGAAGCTCGTCCGCTGAGGCGTTCTTCTTGACTCCCAAAACCGCATAGTAGTCCAAAGCCATCGCGACTCGTTCCTTCGTTACTCCGTACGAACTCGACTTCGAGACGAGGTCGAGTCGCGATGGTATCCAACTCGATCAGCGGTTTCGACGGCCGCCGACCGCCGCTTGACAAGCCCACTCGCCGAGCTAACGTACCAGCCACTTGCGGGTGTAACTCAGTGGTAGAGTGACAGCTTCCCAAGCTGTACGTCGCGAGTTCGAATCTCGTCGCCCGCTCT